>JBILTM010000092.1:0-19158 GCA_044371545.1 Burkholderiaceae bacterium | reverse complement strand
GATGCTCGACGAGGCCGGCAAGGCGATCGCCGAGGCCGGTCCGTCGATTCCGGTCGAGGTGCAGGGCCTGTCCGAAGTCCCGTCCGCCGGCGAGGAGGTCGTGGGCATCGCCGACGAGCGCAAGGCACGCGAGATCGCGCTGTTCCGCCAAGGCAAGTTCCGCGACGTCAAGCTCGCGCGCCAGCAGGCCGCGAAGCTCGAGAACATGCTCGAGCAGATGACCGAGGGCGCGGCGCAGACGCTCGCGCTGATCGTCAAGGCGGACGTGCAGGGCTCGCAGGAGGCGCTGTCGCAGTCGATGCTGAAGCTGTCGACCGACGAGGTGAAGGTGCAGATCGTCCACGCGGCGGTCGGCGGCATCACCGAGAGCGACATCAACCTCGCGACCGCCTCGAAGGCGGTGGTGATCGGCTTCAACGTGCGCGCCGACCAGGCCGCCCGCAAGCTCGCCGAGGCCAACGGCGTCGACATCCGCTACTACAACATCATCTACGACGCGGTCGACGAGGTGAAGGCCGCGATGAGCGGGATGCTCGCGCCCGAGAAGCGCGAGGAGACCATCGGCACGGTCGAGATCCGCGAGATCTTCACGGTCTCGAAGATCGGCAACATCGCCGGCTGCATGGTCACCGAGGGCATCGTCCGCCGCGGCTCGCGCGTGCGCCTGCTGCGCGATTCGGTGGTGGTCTGGACGGGCGAGCTCGATTCGCTGAAGCGCTTCAAGGACGACGTACGCGAGGTCCGCGAGGGCTTCGAGTGCGGCCTGACCCTGAAGAACAACAACGACATCAAGATCGGCGACCAGCTCGAGGTGTTCGAGGTGAAGGAAGTGGCGCGGACGCTCTGAGCGCGGCCCGCGGCGCGACCCCCGCGACGGCGCGATGCGCCGGCGCACGGGGGCGCGGCCGTCCGGCGGCGCCCGAGTTCACCCGGCTACGACGGACGGCAACGGCATGAACAGGCAATCTGGACACGGCGGATCGCGGCACGGCGCGCCCTCGGGCGCCCCGCGCGCCACGCGCGTGGCCGAGCAGATCCACCACGAGCTCGCGCAGATGATCGCGCGCGAGGTCAAGGACCCGCGGATCGGCATGGTCACGCTGACCTCGGTCGACATCACGCCCGACTACGCGTACGCGACGGTGCACTTCACGGTGCTGCCGAGCGATGACGCGAGCGTCGCGCGCACGCTCGAGGGGCTGCGCCGCAGCGCGGGCTTCATGCGCTCGCAGCTCGGCCGGCGGGTGCGGATCCACACCACGCCCGAGCTGCGCTTCGTGCACGACACCTCGGTCGAGCGCGGCGTCGGGCTGTCGCGGCTGATCGACGAGGCGAACTCGACCCGCGCGGCCGACGACGCGCCGCGGGACGGCGAGTGAACGCACCGCACGCCAGCGCCCGCGACGCCGGCGCCCCCGGTCGCGGCGGGGCCGGCGCCGCGCCGCGCGTGCGCCGCGCATGGCGCCGCGTCGACGGCGTGGTGCTGCTCGACAAGCCGGTCGGCCCGAGCTCGAACGACGCGCTGCAGCGCGCTCGCCGCGCGTTCTCGGCGGCCAAGGGCGGCCACGGCGGCACGCTCGACCCGATGGCGAGCGGCCTGCTGCCGATCGCGTTCGGCGAGGCGACCAAGTTCCTGCACGATCTGCTCGACGCCGACAAGACCTACGAGGCGACGATGCGCCTGGGCGTCGTCACCGACAGCGGCGACGCCGAGGGTGCGGTCGTCGCCGAGCACCCGGTCGACTGCGACGACGCGGCGATCGCCGCAGCGTGCGCGGCCTTCGAGGGCGAGATCGCGCAGGTGCCGCCGATGCACTCGGCGTTGAAGCGCGACGGCCGCCCGCTCTACGCGTACGCGCGCGAGGGCGTGGTGCTCGAGCGCGAGGCGCGCACGGTGACCGTGCGCGGCATCGAGCTGCTCGGCGTCGACCGCACCGACCCGGCACGCCCGAGCGCCTCCTTCCGCGCGACGGTCTCCAAGGGCACCTACGTCCGCACGCTCGCCGAGGACATCGGCGCGCGGCTCGGCTGCGGCGCGCACCTCGTCGCGCTGCGGCGCACCCGCGTCGGCGCGCTCGACGTCGCCGACGCGAGCCGCCTCGAGGCGATCGAGGCCGCCGGCGACGACGCCCGCGCCGCGCTGCTGCGGCCGCTCGACACGCTGGTCTCGCAGCTGCCCGCGATCGGCCTGGCCGACGCGCTGGCCGACCGGTTCATCAAAGGGCAACGGATCGTGCTGGACACTGCCAGCCGCGCCCCGTTGCAACGCGCGCCCGCGGGGCCGGTGCGCGTCTACCGTGGCGCGCGGCTGCTCGGCATCGCCGACTTCGCGCCGCCGGGCCTGCTCGCGCCGCAGCGCGTGCTGGTCCAGGCAACAGGCGAATGAAGCCCCGCGAACAAACACACAGGATCCTCCTCCCATGCAAGCCATCCGCAACATCGCGATCATCGCGCACGTCGACCACGGCAAGACCACGCTCGTCGACCAGCTCCTGCGCCAGTCCGGCACCTTCCGCGCGAACCAGCAGGTCGCCGAGCGGGTGATGGACTCCAACGACATCGAGCGCGAGCGCGGGATCACCATCCTCGCGAAGAACTGCGCGATCGAGGTCGACGGCACCCGCATCAACATCGTCGACACCCCCGGGCACGCCGACTTCGGCGGCGAGGTCGAGCGTGCGCTGTCGATGGTCGACTGCGTGCTGCTGGTGGTCGACGCGGTGGATGGCCCGATGCCCCAGACGCGCTTCGTCACGCGCAAGGCGCTCGCGCTCGGCCTGAAGCCGATCGTCGTCGTCAACAAGGTCGATCGCCCGGGCGCGCGGCCGCACTGGGTCATCGACCAGGTCTTCGAGCTGTTCGACAAGCTCGGCGCGAACCACGAGCAGATGGACTTCCCGGTCGTCTACTGCTCGGCGCTCGCCGGCTTCGCGGTCAACGAGATCGAGGAGCTCGACGCGCTGCCGATGGGCGACAACGGCATGCACGTCGGCACGATGCGCGCGCTGTACGACGCGATCCTGACGCACGTGCCGGTGCGGGCCGACGACGTCGACGGCCCGCTGCAGATGCAGATCCTGTCGCTCGACTGGTCGAGCTACGTCGGCCGGATCGGCGTCGGCCGGATCAACCGTGGCCGCATCACCGCGGGCGCGCAGGTCGCGGTCGTGCACGGCCCGGGCGCGAAGCCGGTGGTGGGCAAGGTCGGCCAGGTGCTGCGCTACAAGGGCCTCGAGCGGATCCCGATGGACGAGGCGGAGGCGGGCGACATCGTCGCGATCACCGGCGTCGAGGGCATCGACATCGGCACGACGGTCTGCGCGGTCGACGTGCCCGAGGCGCTGCCGCTGCTGAAGGTCGACGAGCCGACGCTGACGATGGAGTTCATGGTCAACACCTCGCCGCTCGCCGGCCGCGAGGGCAAGTACGTCACCAGCCGGCAGATCCGCGACCGGCTCGAGCGCGAGCTGCAGCACAACGTCGCGCTGCGGGTCGAGTTCCCGGCCGACTCCGACACCTTCGTGGTGTCGGGCCGCGGCGAGCTGCACCTGACCATCCTGCTCGAGAACATGCGCCGCGAGGGCTACGAGATGGCGGTCTCGCGCCCGAAGCCGAAGGTCCGCAGCAACCCGCAGACCGGCGAGAAGGAAGAGCCCTACGAGACGCTGGTGATGGACGTCGAGGACCAGCACCAGGGCGCCGTCATGGAGTACCTCGGCACGCGCCGCGCCGAGATGGTCAACATGGAGCCGGACGGCAAGGGCCGCGTGCGGCTCGACTACCGCGTGCCCGCGCGCGGGCTGATCGGCTTTCACGGCGAGTTCCTGAACCTCACGCGCGGCACCGGCATCATGAGCCACGTGTTCGACGAGTACGGCCCGATGGCCGGCCCGATCGAGGACCGCCGCAACGGCGTGCTGATCAGCCAGGACGACGGCGAGGCGGTCGCCTACGCGCTCTGGAAGCTCGACGACCGGGGCCGGATGTTCGTCAACGTCGGCGAGGTGCTGTACGAGGGCATGATCATCGGCATCCACACCCGCGACAACGACCTCGTGGTGAACCCGGTCAAGGAGAAGAAGCTGACCAACGTCCGGGCCTCGGGCAAGGACGAGGCGATCGTGCTGACGCCGCCGATCCAGCTGACGCTCGAGAAGGCGGTGGAGTTCATCGCCGACGACGAGCTGGTCGAGATCACGCCGAAGAGCATCCGTCTGCGCAAGCGCTTCCTGAAGGACCACGAGAGGAAGCGCGCGTCGCGCGAGGCCGAAGCGGCGTGACGGCGGGGCGTCCGCGCGGCGGGCGCGTCGCGCTCGCCGCGACGCTCGCGCTCGCTGCGCTGTCGGCCTGCGGCGGCGGGAGCGGTTCGGTGCAGGAGGCCTCGCTCGAGACCCGCATCGCCGCGATCGATGCCGAGGTGAAGACCCGGATCGGTCCGGCGGTGTGCGCCGTCGACTCGGACTGCCGCGCGCTGGCGATGGGCGCGCTCGCCTGCGGCGGCCCGTCCGAGTACCTGCCGTACTCGATCCGCGGCACCGACGAGGGCGCGCTGTCGCGCCTGTCGGCCGACCACCGGCGGCTGTCCGCCGAGCTGAACGCGCAGCGCCAGGCGGTCGGCCCCTGCATCGCGCTCGTGCCGCCGACGCCGACCTGCCAGACCTCCGCGCCGCTCGCCTGCAAGCTGCGCTGAGGCATCCCGTCCGAGGCCGCGCCGGGCCCGCCCCGCCGCGGCCTTTCCTTTGGTGCGGCGCACGAAGCGTTTCGGCGGACGCACCGGACCGGACTTTCGAAACGCGACCGAGATTGACACTTGAAGCGCACAGGACAATGATTCCGGACCGATAGAGGCCCGCAGGCCCCAGGGAGGAGATCATGAAGTTCCGTCCGACGAAACTCGTCGCCACGCTCGCCGTCGCCACGTCCGTCGCGCTCGCCGGCTCCGCCGCGTGGGCGCAGAACACCATCAAGGTCGGCTGGCTGTCGTCGCTCACAGGCCCGCTGTCCTCGGCCGCGATCGCCGAGAACCAGGGCGTGCAGCTCGCGGTCGACGAGATCAACGCCGCCGGCGGCATCCTCGGCCGCAAGATCGAGCTGCTGACCCGCGACACTGCCGGCGACCCGACCAAGGCGGTCAACTTCGCGCAGCAGCTCGCCTTCCAGGAGAAGGTCCACTTCGTGATCGGCCCGGTGAACTCCGGCGAGGGCCTCGGGGCCACCCCGATCATCGCGAAGGCCGGCATCCCGAACCTGGTCATCGGCGCGCTCGAGGAGCTGACCGACCCGATCAGGTACCCGCGCGCGTTCCGGGTGATCAACACCAACCGGCAGTGGATCGCGACCGCGAACGACTACGCGCTGAAGAAGCTCAAGCGCTCCAAGGTCGCGGTGATCGGCGACACCACCGGTTACGGCACCGCGAGCGCACGGACCGCGACGGTGCTGCTCGAGTCGGCCGGCATCAAGCCGGTCTACTCGGTGCTGATCGACCCGAACAAGACCGACCTGACCGACGAGATGCAGAAGGCGCGCGCGGCGGGCGCCGACGTGATCATGCCGTGGTCGGCCGCCACCGGCCTGCTCGGCCGGCTGCTGAACGCGCGCGGCGACATGGGCTGGGACGTGCCGGTCGTCGGTCACCCGGCGCTGATGGCCGCGCAGATCCGCAAGCTGCTGAACAAGCCCGAGTACTGGAACAACACGATCGGCTCGGGCTACGTCAGCACCTCGTTCGGCGACGACGGCAAGCTGCCCCCGCAGACCCAGCAGCTGGTCGACAAGGTGCGCGCCAAGCTCGTGCCCGGCGGCGGCGAGATCGACATCCTGTTCTGGTGGGTGGCGATGGGCTACGACTGCGTGAAGATCATCGAGCACGCGATCAAGACCGCCGGCAGCACCGACCCGGCCGCGATCCAGAAGGTCCTGGAGAACACCAAGGGCTTCAAGGGCGTGTACGGCACCTACACCTGGGGTGCGACGCAGCGCGACGGCTTCCCGGACAGCGGCATGGTCGCGAACGTGGCGAACACGTTCAAGGACGGCAGCTTCAAGGTCGCCCGCTGAGCCCCGCCGTTCGACCCTGACCCGCGCCGACCGTCACCGGGGCCGCCCATGCTGTTCGTGATCGTCACCGGTCTCGCGACCGGCGCGCTGTTCGCCGCGACCGCGCTCGTCTACAACGTGATGTTCTCGACCTCGAAGGTGCTGTCGGTGACCACCGGCCACATCCCGATGCTCGGGGGCGTGTTCGGCGCGTACGCGATCTCCGGGCTCGGGCTGCCGTGGTGGCTCGGGCTGGTCGCGGCGATCGTCGTGGGCGCCGCGTTCGGCTGGCTCACCGACGTCGTCGCGATCCGCCGGGTGCTCGCGCGCAGCGACGAGCACCTGTGGCTGCTGTCGACGCTCGCGGTCGCGACGATGGTCCAGCAGGCGGTCGGGCTGTGGTGGGGCACCGAGCCCAAGCCGTTCCCGCGGCTGATCCCGCAGGACTTCACCGCGGGTGTGGCCGACCAGAAGTTCTGGCTGCCGGTCGCGCTCGCGGTGGTGATGGCCGCGGGGCTGCACGCGTTCTACTCGCGCACGATGTACGGCAAGCTCTTCGTCGCGATGTCCGAGGACGCCTTCGCGGCGCGCGCCCGGGGCGTGTCGACCGACCGGATCCGCGTCGCCTCGTACGTGCTGGCCGGCGCGCTCGGCGGGCTGACCGGCTTCGCGGCCGGGCAGCTGACCTTCGCGTACTTCGCGCTCGGCCTCACGCTCACGCTGAACGGCTTCATCGCGCTGGCGGTGGGCGGCCTGGGCAGCAACGTCGGCGCGCTGATCGGCGGCTTCGCGCTCGGGCTGCTGAACGCGTTCGCGAGCTACTTCTTCGGCGGCGAGTACCAGCAGACGATCGCGGTCGGGCTGCTGATGGTCGTGCTGCTGATCCGCCCCGAAGGGCTGCTCGGCTCGCGCAACGTGCGGCCGGTCTGAAGGGCGACGCGATGGACGCCAAGGGGATCGCCGTCCGCGTCGGCTTCGCGCTGGCCGCCGCGACGCTGCCGTTCTGGGCGGGCGACCAGTACCAGCTGCACCTCGCGACGCTGATCGCCGCGTACTGGGTGCTGATCGCCGGACTGAACCTGGTGATCGGCTACAGCGGGCAGCTGTCGATCGGCCACGTCGGGCTGCTGTCGATCGGCGCCTACGCGTTCGCGATCCTCGCCGGCAAGGCGGGCGTGCACCCGGCGCTCGCGGTGGCCGGGGCAGGCGCCCTGTGCGGCGTCGCGGGGCTGGTGCTCGGGCTGCCGAGCCTGCGGCTGCCGGGCTTCTACTTCGCGATGGCGACGATGGCGGTGTCGCTGATCGTCGGCGAGTTCGTGCTCGCGCAGGGCGACCTCACCGGCGGCGGCATCGGCCTCGCGGTGCCGTCGTTCCCGAAGCCCTTCGACTCGCCGGTCGGCTTCTACTACCTGGTCGCGTCGGCCGCGCTGGTCGTCACCGTGCTGACCTGGAATGTCGCGCGCCGGATGTACGGGCGCGGGCTGATCGCGATCCGCGACTCGGTCGTCACCGCGCAGGCGGTGGGCGTGCCGGTGTTCCGCGCGAAGCTCGCGAGCTTCGTATTCAGCGGCGTGGCCGCCGGCGTCGGCGGCGCGCTCTTCGCTTCGCTGCAGAGCTACATCACGCCCGACACCTTCCACTTCGAGCTGTCGATGTTCTTCTTCGTGTGCATCATCATCGGCGGGCGCGGCTCGATCCTCGGGCCCTTCCTCGGCACCGTGGTGCTGACCGCGCTGCCCGAGCTGGTGTCGCCGCTCGCGAAGCTCGGCAACTTCTTCTACGGGCTGATGCTGCTGCTGGTGGTGCTGGTGGTGCCCGAGGGCATCGGGCGTCTGTTCGAGGTGATCCGCGAGCGGTTCCGCCCGCGCAAGGTGGAGAGCGTGCCGGTGCGGCCCGACCTGCCGCGCCTCGCGCGGGCGATCCGCGGGGAGGGCGCGTGAGCGGGGTCGCGGCGCCCGCGGCGCGCCCGCAGTCGGCCGCACCGCCCGCCGAAGCGCGCGCGGCGCACGCGGGCGATCCGCTGTGCGCGGTCGACGTCGTCAAGGCGTTCGGCGGCCTGGTCGCGCTCGACCACGTGTCGCTCGAGCTGCGGCCCGGCGAGGTGCACGGCCTGATCGGCCCGAACGGCAGCGGCAAGACGACGATGCTGAACATGCTGTCGGGCTACTACGAGCCGACCTCGGGCACGGTGACGCTCGGCGGCGAGCGGCTCGAGGGCGCCTCGGTGCAGCGCCGCGCGACGCTCGGCGTCGCGCGCACCTTCCAGAAGCCGCGGCTGCTGCCGACGCTGTCGGTGCTGGAGAACGCGATGCTCGGCGCCTGGGTCCATGCGCGTGCCGGCTTCCTCGGCACCGCGTTCGGGCTGCCACGCGCCGCGCGCGAGGACGCGGTGGCGCGCGAGCGCGCGGCCGAGCTGCTGCACGGCGTCGGGCTCGGGCACGCGATCGGGCGGCGCGCGAACCTGCTCGAGCATGCCGAGCAGCGCTTCCTCGAGATCGCGCGCGGCCTCGCGATGCGACCGCGCTTCATCCTGCTCGACGAGCCCGCGGGCGGCCTGTCCACCGACGAGATCGAGCACCTTGGCGACATCGTGCGCACGATGCGCGACGCCGGCATCGGCGTGCTGCTGGTCGAGCACCACACCGACTTCGTGTTCCGCGTCTGCGACCGCGTCACCGCCCTCGACGTCGGGAAGATGATCAAGCACGGCACCCCCGACGCGGTGCGCACCGACCCGGAAGTGATCCGGGTCTACCTGGGAGCCTGAGCATGGCCGAGGCCGCGTCCGCGCGTCCGCAGAAGGTGCTGCTCGACGTCCGCGGGCTGCGCGTCGCCTACGGCAAGGCCGAGGTCGTTCGCGACGTGTCGTTAGACGTGCGCGCCGGCGAGTTCGTCGTGATCCTCGGGCGCAACGGCGCGGGCAAGAGCACGATCCTGCACGCGATCTCGGGGCTGATCCCGAAGCGCGCCGGCACCGTGACCTTCGAGGGGCGCGACCTGTCGGCGGCAACGCCGCGCGAGACGGTGCGCGCAGGCATCGTGCAGGTGCTCGAAGGGCACCGCGTCTTCCAGACGCTGTCGGTCGAGGACAACCTGCTGATCGGCACCTACGCCAAGGCGCCGCGCGGCGATCGCACGAAGCTCGAGCGGATCTACGCGCTGTTTCCCGAGATGGCCGAGCGGCGCACGCAGATGGCCTCGCGGCTGTCGGGCGGGCAGCAGCAGATCCTCGCGGTCGCGCAGGGCGTGATCGGCGATCCGCGGCTGCTGGTGCTCGACGAGCCCTCGGGCGGGCTCGCGCCGATCGTCGTCGACCGCATCCTCGACGTCGCGGCGAAGCTGTGCGCCGAAGGCCTCGCGATCCTGCTGGTCGAGCAGCTGGTCGACAAGGCGCTGCGCCACGCGCACTGGGGCTACCTGGTCGAGACCGGGCGGGTCGCGGCGAGCGCGGCGAGTGCGGACCTGAGGGACGGCGAGCTGGTGCGCAAGGTCTACCTGGGCGGGCACGCCGCCTGAGGCGGGCCGTCGGACGACGCAACGGGAGAGGGGACACGATGGCGAACGACGACCGACCGGACGCACCGCGCTGGGTGCGGCGACCCGAGGGCTCGAACTGGGGCGACTTCGGCCCCGACGACCAGCTCGGACGGCTCAACCTGATCGGCCCCGAGAAGGTGAAACAGGGCGTGGCCGAGGTGCGCGAGGGGCGCACGTTCTGCCTGTCGCTGCCGCTCGACCTGCCCGGCGGCAACGCGCTCAACCCGCGCCGCCACCCGCCGGTGCTGCGCCCGACGGTGCGCAACGGCAAGCCGAACATGGTCTACCGGCTGTCGGACGACAACCCGAACCACAGCGACGTGGTCTGCGACGACCTGGTGGTGATGCACCTGCAGTACTCGACGCAGTGGGACAGCTTCGCGCACGTCGGCTCGATGTTCGACGCGAACGGCGACGGCCTGCCGGAGCCGGTGTTCTACAACGGCTATCGCGGCGGCTTCCACATCTTCGGGCCGACCGACCCGGACGACGCCGGCGTGCCGACCACGCGCGGGCCGAAGACGACCTCGGGCGCGCGCGCGCTCGGCGTCGAGAACATGGCGCGCCACGGCCTGCAGGGGCGCGGCGTGATGATCGACCTGCGCGCGCACTTCGGCGACGCGCGCACCGTCGTCGGCTTCGACCTGCTGATGCAGGCGATGCGGGCGGACAAGGTCGTCGTCGAGCCGGGCGACATGGTGCTGCTGCACACCGGCTTCGCGCAGAAGCTGGTCGAGATGGGCGGGCGGCCCGACCCGGACGTGCTGCACGGCGCGTGCGCGGTGCTCGACGGGCGCGATCCGAAGCTGCTGCAGTGGATCACCGACAGTGGCCTCGCGGTGCTGGTCGCCGACAACTACGCGGTCGAGGCGCACCCGGCCACCTCGCAGCCGGCCGACGCCTGCTGCGCGACGCTGCCGCTGCACGAGCACTGCCTGTTCAAGCTCGGCGTGCATCTCGGCGAGATCTGGCACCTGACGCCGCTGGCCGAGTGGCTGCGGGCGAACGGCCGCAGCCGCTTCCTGCTGACGGCGCCGCCGCTGCGGCTGCCCGGCGCGGTCGGCTCGCCGGCCACGCCGATCGCGACGGTCTGAGCGGTCCGCGAGCCTGCCGGTCCGCATGGCCCACGCGTCCGACACCAATCCGGCCCAGAAGGTCTGCCGCGTGCTGCGCGTGCTGTCGACCCCGTCGCCGATGCGCCTCGCCGACATCGCCGAGGCGACCGCGCTGAACAAGGCGACGGTGCTGCGGCTGCTGGAGACGCTCGCGGCCGAGGGCTTCGCACGGCGCGACGCGGACGGCCGGCGCTGGACGCTCGGCGACGAGGCGGCGGTGCTCGGCCTCGCGATGCAGCGGCGCGATCACGTCCGCGATCGCGCGCGGCCCTGGATGGTGCGGCTCGCGAGCCTGTCCGGCGACACGGTGCTGCTGTCCACGCCCAGTGGGGTCGAGTCGGTCTGCGTCGACCGCGAGTTCGGCGACTACCCCATCCGCGCGAACTACCTCGACGTCGGCAGCCGTCGGCCGCTCGGCGTGGGCGGCGGCAGCCTCGCGCTGCTCGCCTGGCTGCCCGACGACGAGGTCCGTGCGGTGCTCGACCAGGTCGAGCCGGTGCTCGCGGCACGCTACCCGAGGATCTCCCGCACGTTCCTGGAGGACGCGGTGCAGCGCGCGCGCCGGCTCGGCCACGTGCTGCTGCTCGACGTCGTCGTCGAGCGGATGGGCGGCCTCGCGGTGCCGGTGTTCGGCGTCGACGGGCGGCCGGTCGCGGCGATCAGCATCGCCGCGCTGAGCGACCGGCTGGCCTCGCGGCTCGAGCTGCTGCTGCCGGCGATGCGGCAGGCCGCGGACGCGCTGTCGGCGCCCGGTGCGGCGCCTGCGCTCGCACGCGGCCCGGCGCGCACGGTGCGCCGCGACGAGGAGACCACCGGACGATGAGCCACCTGCTGGGCAGCGGCCTGACCCGCTACGGCCGCCACGAGGGCCGCGGCACGCTCGAGCTGATGAGCGAGGCCGCGCAGGCCGCGCTCGACGACGCCGGCCTCGCGCGCGGCGACGTCGACGGACTGGGGAGCGGCTACTCGACGACGATGCCGCACATCATGCTGTCGACGCGCTTCGCCGAGCACTTCGGGATCGTGCCGCGCTACGCGCACGCGGTGCAGCTCGGCGGCGCGACCGGCTTCGCGCTGGTGATGCTCGCGCACCTGCTGGTCGAGGCCGGCGCCGCGCGGCGCGTGCTGGTCGTGGGCGGCGAGAACCGGATGACCGGCCAGAGCCGCGACGCGTCGATCCAGGCGCTCGCGCAGGCCGGCCACCCCGACTACGAGGTGCCGCTCGGCGCGACCATCCCGGCCTACTACGGGCTGGTCGCGTCGCGCTACATGCACGAGTTCGGCACCACCGAGGCCGACTTCGCCGAACTCGCGGTGCTGATGCGCCGCAACGCCGCGCGCCATCCCGGCGCACAGTTCCGCGAGCCGATCAGCGCGGCCGACGTGCTCGCGTCGCGGCCGATCGCCACGCCGCTGAAGATGCTCGACTGCTGCCCGATCTCCGACGGCGGCTGCGCGGTCGTCGTCGGCCGCGACGCCGAGGGGCCGCACCCGGTGCGCATCGCCTCGGCCGCGCAGTGCCACACCTCGCAGCACGTCAGCGCCGCGCCCGACCTCGCGCGCTTCGGCGCCGACCGGGCGAGCGGCCGGGCGCTGCAGGACGCGGGGCGCACGCTCGCCGACGTCGAGCACGCGGCGATCTACGACAGCTTCACCGTGACGCTGACACTGCTGCTCGAGGAGATCGGCCTCGCGCCGCGCGGCCGCGCCGGCTCGCTCGCGCGCGACGGGCACTTCGACCGCGACGGCGCGATGCCGCTGAACCTGCACGGCGGGCTGCTGTCGTACGGTCACTGCGGCGTCGCCGGCGCGATGGCGCACCTCGTCGAGACGCACCTGCAGATGACCGGCCGCGCCGGCGACCGGCAGGCCGGGCGCGCCGGCGTCGCGCTGCTGCATGGCGACGGCGGCGTGCTGTCGTCGCACGTGAGCCTGGTGCTGGAGGCCGTCCGATGAGCGCCCACGACGACGCGGCCGGCTCCGCGCCCGCGGACTGGACGCGCGGTGGCCGCGGCCTCGCGCTGCAGCGCTGCGCGCGCTGCACGCACGTCTGGTACTTCCGCCGCGATTTCTGCCCCGCGTGCGGGGCGACCGACCCGGTGTCGTTCGCGCCCGCCGGTCTCGGCACCGTGGACGCGTCGACGCTCGTCCATCGCGCGCCCGACGACGCGTTCCGCGCGCTCGCGCCGTACCGGCTGGTGCTGGTCTCGCTCGACGAGGGCCCGCGCGTGATGGCGCACGGCGAGCCCTCGCTCGCGATCGGCGCGCGCGTGCGCCTGTCCTTCCGGGAGGCCGCCGGCCGGCCCGTCCCGTACTTCGAGCCGTCGCAGGACCCCGACGCCCCATGAAGCACGACCCCCGCGCCACGCTGCGCGTCGCGCTCGACCCGCGCTCGATCGCGGTGATCGGCGCCTCCGAGAACGACAACAAGATCGGCGGCCGGCCGATCGCGTTCCTCAAGCGCTTCGGCTTCCGCGGACCGGTGTACCCGGTCAACCCGATGCGCGAGGAGATCCAGGGGCTGCGCTCGTATGCGTCGCTGTCGGCGCTCCCGGAGGTGCCGGAGCTCGCGATCGTCGCGGTGCCGGGCGCCCGCGCGGTCGAGGCGGTAGAGGACTGCGCACGCGCCGGCGTGAGGGTCTGCGTGGTGTTCAGCTCGGGCTTCGGCGAGACACCGGACCCGGCCGCGCGGGCGCAGGAACGTGCGATGGTCGAGTGCGCGCGCGCGGCCGGCATGCGGATGTTCGGCCCGAACTCGCAGGGGCTCGCCAACTTCGGCAACGGCGCGGTGCCGAGCTTCTCGACGATGTTCGTCGAGGCGCCGCCCGCCGACGGGCCGGTCGGCATCATCAGCCAGAGCGGCGCGATGAGCGTGATCCCGTACGGGCTGCTGCGCGCGCGGGGCATCGGCGTGCGCCACGCGCATGCGACCGGCAACGACGCCGACACGACCGTGTGCGAGCTGGCGACGGTCGTCGCGCAGGATCCGGCGCTGAAGCTGCTGCTGCTCTACCTCGAGGGCATCCCCGACCCGTGGCACCTGGCCGAGGCCGCGAAGATCGCGCGCGAGCGCGAGCTGCCGATCGTCGCGCTGAAGTCCGGCCGCTCGCCGGCCGGGCAGGCCGCGGCGCGCTCTCACACCGGCGCGCTCGCGAACGAGGACCGCGTCGTCGACGCGTTCCTCGCCGACCAGGGCATCTCGCGCGTGCGCACGACCGTCGAGATGGTCGATGCGGCGGCGCTGTACCTGAAGGGCTGGCGTCCCGAGGGCCGGCGTCTGGTGTCGATCAGCAACTCGGGCGCGGTCTGCGTGCTGAGCGCCGATGCCGCGACCGACGCGGGCCTGTCGCTCGAGCCGCTCGCCGACGCGACGCAGGCCGAGCTGCGGGCGATCCTGCCCGGCTTCGCGACGACGACCAATCCGGTCGACATCACCGCGGCGCTGCTGTCGAACAGCAGCCTCTTCGGCGCGATCCTGCCGGCGATCGGCCGCGATCCATCGGCCGACGCGTTCTTCGTCGGCATCGCGGTCGCGGGCGCGGGCTACGACGTCGAGGCGTTCGCGCGCGACGCCGCACGCTTCGGCGAGGAGACCGGCAAGCCGCTGGTCGCGGCCGCGCCGCAGCGCAGCGTCGCCGAGCGCTTCGAGGCACAGGGCGTGGTCACCTTCCCGACCGAGGGCGAGGCGGTCCGCGCGCTCGGCCAGTACCTGTCGCACGCCGAGCGGCTGCGCAGCGCGCGCGCCGAGGACGCGCCCGCGCCGGTGCGTCGCGCGCCGGCCGCGGCGACGCGGATGCTCGACGAGGCGGCGAGCCTCGCGCTGCTCGCCTCGCGCGGCGTGCCGACGGTCGCGCACCGCGTCTGCGCGGACCCGGCCGCGGCGCGCGCCGCGTACGCCGCGCTCGGCGGCGGCCGCGTCGTGGTCAAGGGCGTGTCGGCGCAGGTCGCGCACAAGTCGGAACTCGGGCTGGTCCGGGTCGGGCTCGACTCGGCCGACGCGGTCGAGGCCGCCGCAGGCGAGATGGCCGAGGCGGCCGCCCGCGCGGGCGTCGCGCTCGGCGGGGTGATGGTCGCGCGGATGGCGCGCGGGCTGCGCGAGCTGATGGTCGGCGCGCACCTCGATCCGACCTTCGGTCCGGTGCTGGTCGTCGGCGACGGCGGCAAGTACGTCGAGGCGATGCCCGACGTCGCCACGGTGCTCGCGCCGTTCACGCCCGCGCGCATCGAGCGCGCGCTGCGCGGGCTGCGGATCGCGCCGCTGCTCGACGGCGTGCGCGGCGATCCGCCGATGGACGTCGCCGCGTTCTGCGCGGCCGCGGCGGCCGTCGGCGCGCTCGTCGCGGACCGCGAGGCGGGCGTGTCGAGCGTCGACGCGAACCCGGTGATCGTCGGCGCGCGCGGCGAGGGCTGCACCGCGGTCGACGCGGTGGTCTGGCGCGACGTCGCGCTCTGAACGCGGCGCATCCCGCCGCACCGGACATCCAGGGAGCCCATCGATGACCCCGCGACGCTCGATCCTCTCGGCCGGCCTGGCCGCGCTGTCGGCGGCGACGCTCGCGGCCGCCGCGCTCGCGCCGTCCCCCGCACGCGCGCAGGGCGCGTGGCCCGCGAAGCCGGTGAAGCTGGTCGTGCCGTATCCCCCGGGCGGGCCGACCGACATCGTCGCGCGGCTGGTCGGCCAGCGGCTCGCGGAGCGGCTTAAGCAGCCGTTCGTGATCGAGAACCGGGCCGGCGCCGGCGGCAACATCGGCGCGGAGGCCGCAGCGAAGGCGCCGGCCGACGGCTACACGCTGCTGATCGGCACGACCGCGCACGCGATCAACCCGTCGCTGTTCCCGAACCTCGGCTACGACATCCGCAAGGACTTCGCGCCGGTGGCGCTGCTGACGCAGATCCCGCTGGTGCTGGTGGTGCCCGCGTCGTCGCCGGCCTCGACCGTCGCCGACGTCGTCGCGATGGCGAAGGCCAAGGGCGGGGCGCTGCCCTACGGCTCGTCGGGCAACGGGCAGTCGACGCACCTCGCGGCCGAGATGTTCGCGACGATGGCCGGCGCGCCGATGACGCACGTGCCCTACAAGGGCAGCGCGCCGGCGCTCGTCGACCTCGCCGGCGGGCAGGTGGCGCTGATGTTCGACACCATGCTGTCGGCGATGCCGCAGGTGAAGGCGGGCCGGCTGAAGGCGATCGCGGTGACCAGCGCGGTCCGCGCGCCGTCGGCGCCGGAGCTGCCGACGGTCGCGCAGACGCCCGGCATGCCGGGCCTGGCGGGCTACGAGGCGACCGCGTGGAACGGCCTGTTCGCGCCGGCCGGCACGCCGCCGGACGTGCTCGCGGCGCTCGCGAAGGCGGTGGCCGAGGTGCTCGCCGAGCCGCAGACGCGGCAGCGCTTCGCGGCCGATGGCGCGATCGTCGGCGCAGGCACGCCCGCGGCCTTCGACGCGTACGTCGCGAAGGAGATCGAGACCTGGCGCGCGGTCGTGCAGCGCGCGAACGTGAAGGTGGACTGAGATGACGAACAAGGTGGTGAGGGTCGGCTCCGGCTCGGCCTGGTGGGGCGACCGGGTGGAGCCGGCGCGGCTGAACGCGGAGCAGGGGCGGCTCGACTACCTGTGCTTCGAGACGATGGCCGAGGCCACGGTGTCGGCCGCGCAGGTCCGCGCACGGCGCGACCCGTCGTTCCCGGGGTACGACACCTACCTCGACGACCGGATGCGCGCGGTGCTGCCCGGCTGCATGCGCCACGGCACGAAGATCGTCAGCAACCAGGGCTGGATCAACCCGACCGGTGCGGCGAAGCGGATCGTCGAGCTGCTGCGCGAGATGGGGCACCGGGGCGTGAAGGTCGCGGCGGTGGAGGGCAGCCTGATCACCGACCGCGTGCTGCAGCTGACCGACCGGATCCTGGAGAACGGCCAGCCGACCTCGACGCTCGCGCCCTCGCTGATCTCGGCCGAGGCCTACCTCGGCGCCGAGCCGATCGTCGAGGCGCTGAAGGGCGGCGCGCGGATCGTCGTGACCGGGCGCGTCGCCGACCCGTCGATCTTCATGGCGCCGCTGATGTTCGAGTTCGGCTGGGACCCGCTCGACCACGCGAAGCTCGGGCTCGGCAACGGCCTCGGCCACCTGCTGGAGTGCGGCGCGCAGGTCACCGGCGGCTACTTTCCCGACCCCGGCTTCAAGGACGTGCCCGAGCCGTGGAACCTCGCGTTCCCGATCGCCGAGGTGAGCGAGGACGGCACCGCGGTGCTGACCAAGGTCGAGGGCACCGGCGGCGCGGTGACGCTGCGGACCGTCAAGGAGCAGATGCTCTACGAGGTCCACGACCCGGCGAACTACATCACGCCCGACGTCGTCGTCGACTTCACCACCGCGCGGCTCGAGCAGGTCGGCCCGGACCGCGTGAAGGTCTGGGGCATCTCGGGCAAGCCGCGCACGCCGACGCTGAAGGTGTCGATCGGCTGCACCGAGGGCTTCATCGGCGAGGACATGTTCTTCTACGCCGGCCCCGGCGCGCTGCGCCGCGCGCAGCTCGCGAAGAAGGTGCTCGAGGAGCGCTTCCGGATCGTCGGCCTGAAGGCCGAGGACGTGCGCATCGACTTCCTCGGGCTCAACGCGATCCACGGCGCGGCCACGCCCGCGGATGCGCCCGAGCCCTACGAGATCGCGGTGCGCGTGGCTGCGCGGACGAAGACGAAGGAGGAGGCGATCAAGGTCGGCCGCGAGGTCGACGGCATGGCCGTCTCCGGCATCGCCCACACCGGCAAGCGCGTGCCGCACCAGGACCGCACGCGCGAGGTGATCGGCGTGTGGTCGTCGCTGGTGCCGCGCGAGCAGGTGCCCGCGACCGTCACCTACATGGAGAGCTGACGCGATGAAGGTCAAGCTGCAGCACGTCGCGCACGCCCGCTCGGGCGACAAGGGCGACACCTCGAACATCGCGGTCTTCGCGTACGAGCCGGAGCTGTACCCGCTGCTGCTCGAGCAGCTGACCGTCGAGCGCTTCAAGGCGTTCTACGGCGGCGCGATCAAGGGCGAGGTGCTCCGCTACCCGGTCCCGGCGATCCACGCGATCAACTTCGTCTGCCACGGCGCGCTCGGCGGCGGCGTCTCGCGCAGCCTGTGCCTCGACAACTACGGCAAGTCGCTGTCGGCGGCGGTGCTGGGCTTCGAGCTCGAGGTGCCGGACGCGCTGGCGCCGAAGCTGGTCAACCTGCCCGCTCGGGCCTGAGGAGGGCCGACATGGCCAAGCACACCGTGCTCGTCGCCGGCGCGGGCGGCGTCGTCGGCGCCGCCGCCGTCGAACACTTCGCGTCGCTGCCCGACTGGGACGTGATCGCGGTCTCGCGCCGGCGTGCGCCGGAGCTGCCCGAGGGCGTGACCCACCTGTCGATCGACCTGACCGACGCCACCGCGTGCCGCGCGGCCGGGGCGGCGCTCGCGAAGGTCACGCACCTGATGTTCGCGGCGCTCTACGAGAAGCCCGACCTGATCGCCGGCTGGCGCGACCCCGAGCAGATGGCGGTCAACCTCGCGATGCTGCGCAACCTGCTCGACGTGCTCGAGACGTCCGCCCCCGGCCTGCGGCACGTGTCGCTGATGCAGGGCACGAAGGCGTACGGGGGCCATGTCGAGCCGGCACCGGTGCCGGCGAAGGAGCGCTGGCCGCGCCACGCGCACGAGAACTTCTACTGGCTGCAGGAGGATCTGCTGCGCGAGCGCCAGGTGGAGGCGGCGTGGACGTTCACCGTGCTGCGCCCGCAGATCGTCTTCGGCTACGCCGTCTCCAGCCCGATGAACATCGTCGCCGCGATCGGTGCGTACGCGGCGGTGATGCGCGAGCTCGGCCGCCCGCTCGCATGGCCGGGCGGTGGGCGCTACATCAACGGCGGCAGCGACAGCCGGCTGATCGCGCAGGTCGCCGAGTGGGCCGGCACGCACGAGGTGGCGGCCAACGAGACCTACAACGTCGTCAACGGCGACGCGCTCTTGTGGCACGACTTCTGGGGCACGATCGCGCGACACTTCGGAATGCAGGCGGGCGCGCCGAAGCCGATGAACCTGACGCGCGAGATGCCGGCGCACGCGGACACGTGGCGCGCCGTGGTGAAGCGGCACGGCCTGCGCGACACGACGCTCGACGGCCTCGTCGGCAGCTCGTGGCAGTTCACCGACCGCGCGTTCGCGCACGGCGTCGAGAACCCGCCGGACTCCGTGCTGTCGGGCATCAAGCTGCGGCAGCATGGCTTCCACGGCTGCATCGACACCGAGGACTGCGTGCTGTACTGGTTGGAGCGGATGCAGCGGCAGAAGCTGCTGCCACGCTGAGGGGCGCTTCAGCCTGCCGGTTCGATGGCCGCGAGCGCGCCGTCGATCGCGTCCGGCTCGCGCGGGCGCACGAGGCGCTCGAGCTCCTGCCCGTCGCGCATGAACACCAGCGTCGGCCACAGCTTCACGCCGAACGAGCGGC
>JBILTM010000003.1:0-57552 GCA_044371545.1 Burkholderiaceae bacterium | reverse complement strand
AGGCGCACCGGCCCGCGAGCTGGTGCTGGGCGCGGGACGCACGCGCGTCATCGTGGCCCCCGCCGACCAGTTCCGCCTGCTCGTCGCCGAGCAGGACGCGGCGGGGCCCGAGCTGCGAGCGCTGCGCGTCGACAACGCGCTCGTCGTCACCGGGCTGCCCGAGGGACGCGAGCTCGAGCTGTCGAACTTCTTCGGCGCGTGCCGGCCCGGGCGCGACTGCGCGCTCGAGATCGGACCCGCGGGCGCGCCCCCCGCGGTCACGCTCGGCAACGAGAGCGCGCCGATCGCGGCGCTGTCGGACGGCTCGTTCCTGCTGCTGGGTTCCACGACCGGCCTCGCGACCCTGCCCGCGGCGGTGGTGCCCGCGAACGAGCCCGGCGGACCGTCGCCGTGGCTCACCGGCCTGGTCGGGCTGATCGGCCTGGGCGTGGCCGCGGGCGCGGCGGGCGGCGGCGGGGGCGGCGACGAGCCGACCGCGGTGCTCGGTGCGAACGCGACCGCGCCGACCCCGACCCCGGCCACGACGACGACCCCGTCCACGACGCCGAGCGCGCCCGCGACCCCGACGCCGCCGCCGCCGCCGCCCGCGACGGACACCACCGCGCCGACCCTGTCGATCACCGACGGCACCGTCGCTGCCGTGACCAACGCGCCGACGACCTTCACGTTCCGCTTCAGCGAAGCGGTGAGCGGCTTCGACGCATCCGACGTCCGCGTGACCGGCGGCACCGCCGGCGCGCTGGTCTCGGCCGGAGACGGTCGCACCTGGACGATGACGGTCGCGCCCGCCTCGGGCGTCGCCGCCGGCCAGATCGCGGTGTCGGTGGGCGCGGGCGCGGCGCTCGACGCCGCCGGCAACGCGAGCGCGACGGCGAGCGCGACGCAGGACTACGACACGCTCGCACCGGGCCAGCGGCTGTCGCTGTTCCGCGTCACCGACGACCAGCCACCGAACATCGGCACCCTCTCGAACGGAGGGCAGACGAACGACCGCACGCCGATCGTCACGCTGACGCTCGATACGGTGCTCGGCAGCGGCGAGACGCTGACACTCGTCCGCAACGGCATCGCGATCCGCACGCTGGGCGCAGGCAACTCGCTCCCCCCGGTGGACGACTCGATCCCGGCGACGGGCTCGTTCGCATACACCGCGACGATCGCCGACGCCGCCGGCAACACGACGACGCTCGACCTGAACGGCGGCGCGACCGGGACCGCGTTCACGATCGTCGTGATCTGAGCCTCGGGGCGGCCGCCCGGGCGTCGGATCGAGCGCACACGGCGCGCGGGCGAGCGCCCCGGGAGTCCGCGCGACGCCCCTGCCGGCTTGACAGCACCGCACGCCGCACGCATCGTGACCGCCCGCCGTTCGGCACTGGCCGCGGAGCCGTCCCGATGCCCCCGTTCGACCGATCGACCGCCGCCGCTGCGGGCCTCGCGCTCGCGACGCTGTTCGTCCCCGCGGCCGCGTTCGCGCAGGCCCCCGAGTCCGAGCGTCCGCCCGCGCCCGGACAGTTCGAGGGCACCCTGCTCCCCGCCGGCAGTTCGATCCTGCCCGAGGCCGACGAGCGCACCTACGCGCAGACGCGGGTCGAGACGCCAGGATTCACGTTCAAGCCGGGCCTGGTGCTGCTCGGCGACTACACCTTCGCGAGCCAGGACGCGACCTCGATCGCGCAGGTCGGCGAGCAGGCCGACCGCGGCCAGCTGCGCGCCTCGCGGCTGATGTTCCGCGGCACGATCGGCACCGGCTACGTGGTGCGCTACCTGCTCGCCGCCGAGTACAAGGGCTTCGACACGACCTCGGACCGGGACTGGGAGGTGACCGACGTGTCGCTGACCTTCCCGCTGCGCGGCCCGGCGACGACGCTGACCGTCGGCAAGACCAAGCAGAGCTTCGTCTACGAGATGGTCGGCGATGCGGCGAACCTCGCGTTCCAGGAGCGCGTGCTCAGCCCGTTCTTCGTGTCGCGCGCAGTCGGCGCACGGCTCGCGCACGTGACCGACGACCGCATGTCGACGCTGTCCATCGGGATCTACAACGACTCGTGGGCCGGCGACACCTCGCGCGGCCCGAACGACGGCACCGACGTGACCGCACGCGCGACCCGCGCGCTGTGGCTCGCCGACGAGGGCCGCTCCGTGATGCACGTGGGCGCCTCGGTGCGCAGCGCCGGCGCCGACGGCGGACAGATGCGCTACCGCGGCCGCCCCGAGTCGAACGTGCTCGCCTACTACGTCGACACCGGCTCGTTCGCCGCCGAGCGCGGGCTGCACGTCGGGCTCGAGGCGCTGTGGCAGCAGGGCCCGTTCGCGGTGATCGGCGAGTACGTGCGCGCGAAGGTCGATGCGCCCGCCTCGGGCGATCCGACGTTCTCCGGCGGCTACCTCGGCGCGAGCTGGTTCGTCACGGGCGGCAACCGGCCGTATGACCCGACCGTCGGCTACGCGCGCCGCGTCGCGGCGGGCGGTGCGAGCGGCGAAGTCGAGCTCGTCGCGCGCGTGTCCTTCGTCGACCTCGACGACGGCGCGATCCGCGGCGGGCGCTTCCGCAAGACCTACCTCGGCGCGAACTGGTGGGCGACCAACCGCTGGAAGTTCGGCGCGGGCTGGGGCCGCACCTGGCTCGACGAGGCCGGCACGACCGGTGTCACCGACGCGCTGCTGATGCGCGCGCAGTGGGTGTACTGACGGGCGCGCCGACGCCGGCGAGGGCCGCATCGAGCCGGTAGAACGCGACCGCGTTCGCGACGAAGAACCGGTGCCGGTCGGCCGCATCGAAGTCCTCGAGCATCCGGGACACCGAGCTCACCAGCGTGTCGAAGTCGACGCGCAGGCCGGCCACCGGGAAGTTGCTCGCGAACATGCAGCGCCCGATCCCGAAGATCGCGATCGCGTCGCGCACGACGCGACGGTTCGACAGAAAGTCCCACGGGCGGTCCTTGAGGCCGAATTCCGAGACCTTCAGGTGCACGTTCGGGCAGCGCGCGATCGCCTCCATCGCGCCGCGCCACGCGGCGAGCCCGGCGTCGCTGCGGTCCCACGGGAAGCCGGTGTGGTTCAGCACGATCGGCACGCGCGGGAAGGCGGCCGCCACCTCGGCGGCCTCGCGCAGGTGCCAGTACGGCACGCGCAGGTCCCAGGACAGGCCGTGGCGCTCCAGCCTCGCGAAGCCCTCGAGCCAGCGCGGATCCTGCATCGTGCCGGGCGCGCCCGGCGTCATCGCGTCGGGCGACGCGGCGGTGACCGGCTTGGAGCGGATGCCTCGCACCAGCGGGAAGGCGGCCTGCCGCTCGAGGACCTCCTGCGCGTTCGGGGTGTGGAACCACGCGTGCGCGACGATCGCGTTCGGGAACCCGTGCTCGGCATGCACCCGGGTCAGCCACGCGGTCTCCCCGACCTGGTCGTCGCGCGTCCACTCGGCCTCGCAGTGCACGGTCGCGATCACGTCGTGGCGCACGGCGTCGCGCCGGTAGTCGTCCGGCAGGTAGTCGTGCTTGAGCGCGTCGTAGTCCCCGAGGAAGAAGTTCGGCTCCGGGTGGTCCTGCAGCCACGGGTAGCGGTTGCGCCGCAGGTCCCACAGGTGATGGTGCGCATCGACCAGCGCGACCGCGCCGGGCGTGCCGACCGGGGCGCCGTGCACCGCGCGCAGCGGATCGCGACTCATACTCGCGTGCCTCCGTCGGCCATCAGCGTCGCGGCGGTCACGAACGAGGCCTCGTCGCTCGCGAGCCAGAGGATCGGGAACGCGATCTCGCGCGCGTCGGCCCAGCGCCGCTGCAGGTTGTGGTCGACCCGCTCGGCGCGCAGGTCGGCCTCGCTGCGGCCCGAGGGCGCCGCGCGGCGCACGTGGAACGGCGTCAGCGTGAGGCCGGGGCAGACCGCGTTGACCCGCACCCCGTGCGCCACCTCCTCGAAGGCGAGCGTGCGCGTGAGCGACAGGATGCCCGCCTTCGCGACGTCGTACTGGCCCATGCCCGCGCGCGGGTTGACCGCGTGCGTGGACGACACGTTGACGATCGCGCCGCGCCCGGAGCGCCGCAGCGCCGGCAGCGCCTCGCGCGCGAGGAAGGCGTAGCTCAGCAGGTTCGTGTTCAGGATGGTCTGCCAGGTCTGCGCGCTCGCCTCGGCGAGCGGCTCGTAGGCGCGCACGCCGGCGTTGTTGACGAGCACGTCGAGCGCGCCGTACGCGGCGAGCGTGCGCGCCACGATCTCGGCGGCCGACGCCTCCCGCGACACGTCGAGCGCGAGTTCGAGCACCTGCGCGCCCGGCACCGCGTCGCGGATGCCGCGCGCGACCTCGGCGAGCGGCGAGTCCGGCAGGTCGACGAGCGCGACGCGCGCGCCCTCCTCGCAGAACAGCCGCCCGACGGCCGCGCCGATGCCGCCCGCGCCGCCCGTGACGACGGCCACCTTGGCGTCGAGTCGCTTCATGTCGTCCCCTCGATTCGTGTCGGCGCCCCGTGCGCCGCGACGCCGCGCGGCACGCCGCGCTCAGCCGAGCGTGACCGGCTGCGCGGCCGTGTCGGATTCGCCCCGCAGCGCGCGCCACGCGGCCGCGACGCTGCAGGCCGCCATCATCATGCCGCACACCGGGATCGCCGCGTACCACCACGCCGTGTCGCGCTGCAGTCGCCGACGCGCAGCGGGCTGCGTCGTTCGCGGGCGAGCGGAGCCCTCCGCCGGGCGCGCTTCAACGCGGCGCCACGCCGCTGCCGCAGCCCGGCACCGCGGCGAGCGCATCGGCCGCGTCGCGCGGCACGGCGATCCGTGCGACGGGCCCCTCGGTCGGATCGCCGTCGTGGCGTCCGATCACCGCGCGCCGCGGCGTGTTGCGGAAGAACTCGTCGCGCGGCCGCAGGTCGGTCAGCGGCGCGTCGCGGGCGTCGCCGTCGCCGTGCCAGACCACCAGCGACCGGACGAACTCGCCGAACACCAGCGGCTCGCCGCCCCCCGCGGTCAGGTGCGCGCGCACCGCCGGATCGGCGAAGCGACGTTCGAGCGCCGCGGGGTCGATCGGCACCGGCGCGTTGCTGCCGATCATCACGCGCGCGGGCAGCACCAGCACGGCGTGCGGAAAGACACGACGGAACGTGTCGACCGAACGGCAGGTCGGCGTCCACTGGACGTAGAGCCCGCCGGGCGCGAGCCGGCCGAGCGCCGCGCGCATGAACTCGCGGCTGTACAGCAGGCCGCTCAACGAGGCCTCGGGCAGCAGCGCGTCGGCCTCGATCACGTCCCAGGTCGTCGACACGCGGGCGAGCAGCCTGCGCCCGTCGCCCTCGACGATGCGCCAGCGCGGATCGGACAGCATCGTCGCGCTCGGTCCGCCCGGATCGCGCGCCGCGAGCTGGCGGTGGACCTCGAGCACCGGGCCGACCAGCTCGATCGCGTCGACGCGCGTGCCCGGCAGCACGCCCGCCGACCACGGCGTGCCGCCGCTGCCGATGCCGATCGCGAGCATGTGCTTCGGATCGGGGTGCACCAGCGGGCCGACCGCGCCGAGGAACTGGTGGATCGTCAGGTACGGCACTCGGCCCTGCGAGAAGCCCTGGATGAAGAACGGCGAGTCGATGCGGCCCGCCGCATCGCGGTCTTCGCGCCAGAACGCGACGCCCGAGCGGTCCTCGGCCCACGCGACCGGCTGGCCGGGGCGCTCGAGGTGCAGCCGCGACCAGAAGGCCGCGTTGCCCGGCATCGCCGCCAGCGCGAGCACGCAGCCCGCGCCCGCCGCGAGCTCGGCCCGCCGCGCACGGCCTCGCACGAGGCGGCCCGCGACCAGCAGCGCCGACAGCGCGGCGAGCAGCTGCAGGGTGCCCGCAGTGCCCAGCACGTGCAGGCTGGCGAGACCGGTGACGATCGCGCCGGCGGCATTGCCGGCGATGTTGGCGAGCTGCACCCAGCCGACCCGCTCGCCGACCCTCGACAGGTCCTGCTGGACCGCGCGCTGCACGAACGGGAAGGTCGCGCCGATCGCGAACGCGGCCGGGCCGACGACCACGGCCGTCAGCACCGCCATCGCCGCGAACCCGCGCAGGTTCACGCGCTCGGCGTCGATCGACAGCAGTTCGGCGAGGGGCCAGACCGTCACTGCCCACCACGCGAACAGCAGCGTCGCCGCGGCGAGCACGAAGCCGCCCGCCTGCGCGACGAAGAACGCGGGCCGCGGATCGTCGAGGCGCCTCACCCACCGCGACGCCGCAGCGATGCCGAGCCCGTCGGCGATCAGGAACACGCCGAGCACGGTCGGGAAGAGGTACGCATGGAAGGTCCCGATCTGGCCGAGCACGCGGACCCAGACGATCTCGAGCGCGACGATCACGTAGCCCGAGACGAAGACCAGTCCGCACCACAACGGCAGGCCGCCGACCGGAGCCGCGCGGCCCGACGCGGACGCCGCCGGCCCGGGGGTCGCCGCGGGGCGCGCCGCGACCGGCGCATCGGGCGCGAAGCCACGCCGCAGCGCCAGCGCGATGGCCGCGGCCGCGAGATTCGACACGGCCGCGACCGCCAGGGTGCCGACGAAGCCGAGCGTGCCCACCAGCACCCAGCCGCCGGCGAGCGCGCCGACGCCGGCGCCCAGCGTGTTCAGGCCGTACAGCCGCCCGACCCGCTCGGCCACCGGCCCGAGCGAGGTCGCGACGGCGCGCGAGAGCAGCGGCAGCGAGACGCCCATCAGCGCCGTGGGCACGACGAGCCCGGCGAAGCACAGCGCGAAGATCGCAACCGGCGCGTCGACGACGCCGGCGAGCCCGGTGGCGAGCAGGTCGTAGAGGAAGGCCTTCGACAGCAGGGCGAAGCCGGCGACCCCCGCCTCGGCGAGCGCGAAGCCCGCGAGCGCCGCGCGCGGCGTCAGGCGGTCGGCGATCCGCGCGCCGACGATCGACCCGAGGCCGAGGCCCGCGAGGAACGCGCCGACGACCAGCGACGCGGACACGGTGTCCGAGCCGGCGAAGATGCCGAGCATCCGCTGCCAGACGATCTGGCACAGCAACGCCGAGAAGCCCGACGCGAAGAATGCGACCGCGAGGCCGCGCATCGTGCGGGACTGCAGCGTGTCGGGGACGGCGTGCGACGACGGGGTCGTGCTCGGCGGGACGGGCGGGCTCATCGGCGGGCTCGGGTGACGGTCGCGGCGACGGTGTGCGGCACGCGGTCGGAGCGCCCGGCCGCGGCGGGCCGATACGCCTCGGGTGCGCAGCGTACCCCCGCCCGGGCGTGCGGACGAGGAACGGTGTCACGCGCCCGCGGGGGGCACGCGGGTATAGTCCGCCGGTCCGCAACCCGAGCCGCCGCGAACGTGGAGCCCGCCGAGTACGACCGCATGGACCGTGCCGAGGACGGCATGTGGTGGTACCGCGCGCTCCACGCGAACCTCGTCGACGCCTGGGCGTGCGCCGAGCGCGTCGACGGCGCGATCCTCGATGCGGGCTGCGGCACCGGCGGGCTGTTGCGCGCGCTCGGGGCGCTCGAGCCCGCGCGGGTACGCATCGGCCTCGACCGGGAGCCGCGCGCCGCGCGCCGCGCGGCCGACAAGGGCGGCGCGCCGACGGTCGTCGGCGACGTCGACGCGCTGCCCTTCGGCGACGCGCGCTTCGCGGCGGTGTTCTCGGCCGACGTGCTGTACCACCGCGAGGTCGACGCGCGCCGCGCGCTCGCCGAGACCTTCCGCTGCCTGCGGCCGGGCGGCCTGGTGCTCGTCAACGTGCCGGCGTTCGACTGGCTGGCCTCGTACCACGACCGGCGCGTGCACGGCGCGCGCCGCTTCACCCGGAGCCAGCTGCATGCGCTGCTGAGCGAGGCGGGCTTCGTGCCGCTCGCGGTCCGCTACTGGAACAGCCTGCTGTTCCCGGTCATGGTCGCGCGCCGTCTGAGGCCCGCGGGCGCCGACGCGGCGAGCGACGTCGAGCCGCCACCGCGCTGGCTCGACCGGACGCTCGGCGCGGTCTGCCGGCTCGAGCGCGCGCTCTGCGCGCTCGGGGTGCGCTGGCCGGCCGGCGGCTCGCTCCTCGCGGTGGCGCGCAAGTGAGCGCCGCGCCCTCCGCGGCGGCGGGCCCCGCTGCGCCCGCGCTGTCCTTCGTGATCCCGGTCTACCGCGGCGCGCGGACGATCGGCGAGGTGGTCGACGCGATCGCGGGCCTGCGCGTCGACGGCGGCCACGAGGTCGTGCTCGTCAACGACGGCAGCCCGGACGACAGCGGCGAGGTCTGCCGCGCGCTGACGCGTCGGACCGACGTCGCGGTCACGCTCGTCGACCTGTCGCGCAACTTCGGCGAGCACAACGCGGTGCTCGCGGGCCTGCGCGTGGCGCGCGGTGCTCACGTGGTGACGATGGACGACGACCTGCAGAACCCGATCGAGGAGGCGATGCGGCTGTACCGGCATGCACTCGCGGGCGGCTGGGACGTGGTCTTCTCTCGCTATCCGGAGAAGCACCACTCGGCCTGGCGCAACCTCGGCAGCCGGTTCGCGAACCGCGTCGCCGACTGGCTGCTCGACAAGCCACCGGGCCTGTACCTGTCGAGCTTCCGCTGCATCGCGCGGCTGGTCGTCGACCACGTCGTGAGCTTCGAGGGCCCGTTCCCGTACGTCGACGGACTGATCCTGCAGGCCGCCGGCCGGATCGACAGCCTGCTGGTCGAGCACCGCGCGCGCGAGCAGGGCCGCAGCAACTACACCGTGCGCAAGCTGGTGCGGCTCTGGCTGAACCTGTTCGTCGGCTTCTCGGTGAAGCCGCTGCGGGTGGCAACCGCGACCGGCCTCGGCTGCACGCTGCTGGGCGCGCTCGCGACGGTCGCGGTCGTGGTCGAGGCGTTGCGCGGCGGCACCCCGCCGGGGTGGGCCTCGCTCGCGGCGGTGACGCTGGTGCTCTCGGGCCTGCAGCTGACGATGCTCGGCGTGATCGGCGAATACGTCGGCTCGCTCGTCGTGACCGCGAACCGGCGGCCGCAGTCGGTGGTCCGCGAGATCGTGCGGCCCGCCGCCGATGCACGCGAACCGGAGCGCGCGCCGTGACGGTCCACCATCTCGCACTCGCGGCGGCGATCCTCGGCGGCGTCGCCGGCCAGCTGCTGCTGAAGGCCGGCTCGGTCGACGCGCGCGACCTGTGGACCCAGCTGTCCCGGCCTGCGACGCTCGTCGGGCTCGGCTTCTACGCCGCCTCGGCGATCGCCTACCTGGTCGCACTGCAGCGGATCCCGGTGTCGGTCGCGTTCCCGAGCGTATCGGTCAGCTACGTCGCGATCGCGCTGCTCGGCGCGCTGCTGTGGGGCGAGCCCCTCGGCTGGACGAAGCTCGCGGCGCTCGTGCTGATCTGCGGCGGCGTGACGCTGCTCTACCGCGGCTGACCGACGGCGCGCCGCATCGCGTCGACGACGCGCTCGACCGAGGCGTCGGGGAGTTGCGGGAACATCGGCAGGCTGAGCACCGTGTCGGCGAGCCGCTCGGTCCGCGACAGGCCGCCGGGGCCGGTGGCCGCACCGGCGAAGGCCGATTGCCGGTGCACCGGTACCGGATAGTGGATCGCGGTGCGCACGCCCTCGGCGTCGAGCGCCGCGCGCAGCGCCGCGCGGTCCTCGGTCCGCACGACGAACTGGTGCCACGCGTGGCCGCAGCCCTCGATCCGGGGGGGCAGCCCGATCGGCAGGCCGGCGAAGGCCTCGAGGTACCCGGCGGCGATCTTCGCGCGCCGCGCGTTGTCGACGTCGAGCACGCGCAGGCGCACCCTCAGGATCGCGGCCTGCAGCTCGTGCAGCCGGCTGTTGACGCCCTGCGACGCACTGACCCGCTCCCGCCCCCAGCCGTACTGGCGCAGCGCGGCCACGCGCGCGGCGAGCGCCGCGTCGTCGGTCGTCACCATGCCGCCGTCGCCGAACGAACCGAGGTTCTTCGTCGGATAGAAGCTGAACGCGGCGGCGTCGCCGAAGCGACCGACGCGACGACCGTCGAGCGTCGCGCCGTGCGCCTGCGCGCAGTCCTCGACCAGAGACGCACCATGCGCGCGGACGATCGGCACGATCGCACCGAGGTCGGCGGGCTGGCCGTACAGGTGCACGACGACAACCGCCGCGACGCGGGTCGCGGCCAGCGTCGCCTCGAGCTGCGCCGGGTCCATCGTGCCGCGCACCGCGTCGACGTCGACGAGCACCGGCTCCGCACCGATCGCCGCGATCGCCGCGGCCGTCGCGACCGCGGTGTGCGAGACGGTCGCGACGCGGTCGCCGGGTCCGACGCCGAGCCCGCGCAGCGCGAGCGACAGCGCGTCGGTGCCGTTGGCGACGCCGACGCCGTGCGCGACGCCCACGTATGCGGCGAACTCGCGCTCGAACGCCTCGACTTCCTCGCCGAGCACGTAGGCCCCGCCCGCCAGGACCGCGGCGATCGCCGCGTCGATCCGGTCGCGATGCTCGAGGTAGCCCGCGCGCGGATCGGCCTGCGGGACGGCGTCGGTCGCCGCGGCGAGCGCCGCCGCGTGTTGCGTGAAGGCATTCATGCGTAGTGCTCGAAGTGCTCTCGGAAATAGTCGAGCGTGCGCGCGAGGCCCTCGTCGAGCCCGGCCCGCGGGGCCCAGCCGGTCGCCTCCCGGAAGCGACGATCGTCGGCGTGGTAGTGGCCGATGTCGATCGTGCGGCGCGACGCCGGATAGTCGACCACGCGATACGCACCGCGGCCCGCGACGCGCAGCAGCGTGTCGGCGAGCTCGCGCAGCGTCACCGGCGGCGATCCGCCGACGTTGAAGACGCGGCCCGCGTGTGCCGGATCGGCGGCACGCAGCAGCGCGTCGACGACGTCGTCGACGTAGGCGAGGTCGCGCAGCTGCGCGCCGCCCCAGACCTCGAACGCATCGCCCGCGAGCACGCCCCGGATCCACGCGCCGACGAAGGTCTGGCGCGCGTCGCGGATGCGCATCCGTGGCCCGTAGGTGTTCGTCAGGCGCAGCACGCAGGTCGCGAGGCCGTGCACGCGGTGGTACAGCAGGTGATAGCCCTCGGCCGCGAACTTGTGGAAGCCGTTGACGTCCACCGGGTCGACCGGGTGCGACTCGTCGACCGGCAGCGCACGCGGCACGCCGTAGACCTGCCGCGTCCCGGTGTAGACGATCGATGCCCGCGGCGCGTGCCGGCGGCATGCCTCGAGCAGGTTCAGCTGCGCCTGCGCGTTGATCGACAGGTCCTCGAGCGGATCGGTGATCGACGCGACGTGGCTGGTCTGAGCGAAGAGGTTGAAGACCACGGCGCGCCCGTCGACGAGCCCCGGGGCGACCGACGCGTCGCGCAGGTCGGCCTCCATGATGCGGACCCGCGACGAGGCGCCCTCGAGATTGCGCGGGTGGGCGCCACCGCCTGGCAGCAGCGCGTCGACGACCAGCACCTGCGCACCCAGCGCGTCGAGCTGGCGCACGAGGTTCGAGCCGATGAACCCCATCCCACCGGCGACGAGCACGCTGCGGCCCGCCCAGTTGCGTGTCGCTGCATCGGCAGGCCGCCTCTCCATGGTTCGATCAGTCTAGCGTCGAAGAGGCCGATCCGCCCCATCACAGCCACACCGTCGACGTGGCGACCTCTCAATCGCGCACGACGCGTGTCGCGAGGACGTGCCCGCCGCGATCGATCCGCGCCGCCACCCGCAGCGCACCGGAAGACGCCGCGATCGCGGCGTCGAGGTCCGCGCGCTGGCGGTCGTCGCCGGTGAGCACCCAGTCCGCACCGCCGCCGGTGCCGAGCGCATCGGGGCCGAGCGCGGGCAGGCGATTGCAGTCGAGCGCGATCCGCTGCCCCAGGTGGAAGCGTGCAGCGGCGCCGGGATCGAGCCGTGCGCGCGGCAGCCCGGCGAGCGTGCCGCGCGCGTAGCGTTCGTGCACGCAGGCGACCTCTTCGTCGACGACGATCACCCGGTCGCTCGACGCGGCGTGCCGGCCGACCTCGGCGATCACGTCCGGCCACGGCCGCTGCTCGGCCCGTACACGCAGGTACGCACCCGTCGAGGCGACGACGGTCGCGAGCAGTGCCAGCGCGAGCGCGCGAGTCGTCGTCGCGCGCCAGTCCGCGCGCGCCGCCGCGCAGCCGAGCACGATGGCCATCGGCATCAGCAGCCACAACGCGGTCCGGGGCAGCAGCACCGGCTGGACCGCGCTCGCAGCGAGCAGCGCGGCCGCGCCTACGGCGGGCACGACGACCCCGATCGCGACGAGCTCGACGCGGACGCGCTGCCGCCACGCCGCGAGCGCGAAGGCGCCGTAGACGATGGCCGCCAGCGGCAGCGCGACCATCGAGCCCCATCGGAGCTGCCCCAGCACGAGCTCCCACGCGAGGAAGGCGAGGTGCTTCGGCTCGAGCGGCGACGGGATCCAGTCGAGGCCGATCGCATTCGTCGCGAGCACGCCGGTCATCGCGACCAGCTGCGGCACGCACAGCAGCGCGAGCGCGCCGCAGGCGAGCGCCCAGGCGACGAGCGCGCCGCGGCCGGCGCGCGTCGCGATCGCCGCGTGGAGGCCTGCGACGGCGAGCCCGGACAGGAACGCGAACGAGGTCGAGTGCGTGTAGAACGAGGCGGCGCCGGCCAGCACGATCGGCGCGATCGCGAGCGCGACGCGCGCGGGGCCCGCCGCGGCGAGGCGATGCCGGTCGACGGCCAGCCTCGCGAACGCCGCCAGCGCGATCGCGATCCAGCACAGCTGCAGTGCGTACGGCCGGATCTCGACCGCGTACTCGAGCGCGAGCGTCGGCGCGAGCCACGCGAACGCCGCGGCCGCGCCCGCTCTCGGGCCGCCGAGCGTACGCGCGGCGTGGTGGACGAAGGGCAGCGCGACCGCGGTCAACGCGACCGACAGCAGCCGCGCGGCGAACTCGCCGTCTCCGACGAGCCGCGTCCACGCCCACAGCACGGTGTAGTAGAGCGGCGGACTCGACTCGAGCCGCCAGCCCTCGGTCCACAGGCGCGCGAGCGACGCGCGCGCGTGGTGCAGCGAGAAGGTCTCGTCGATCCAGAGCGCCGGAACCGCCGCGAGCTGCACGCGCGCGAGCAGCAGCGCGGCACAGGCCGCGAACAGCGCGAAGACGACCGGATCGCGCGCTGCGGCGGGGTCGGGACGCGGCGCCGGCATGTTCACCGCGGCCGGACCGCGCGCGCGGCGCCCCGAGGCCCCGCGCCCGCCTTCACTGCCCTTCGAGGAACGACTTCAGCTTGTCCGCCCGCGACGGGTGGCGCAGCTTGCGCAGCGCCTTCGCCTCGATCTGGCGGATCCGCTCGCGGGTCACGTCGAACTGCTTGCCCACTTCCTCGAGCGTGTGGTCGGTGCTCATCTCGACGCCGAAGCGCATCCGCAGCACCTTCGCCTCGCGCGGCGTCAGCGAGTCGAGCACCTCCTTGACCACGTCGCGCATCGAGCCGTGCAGCGCCGCGTCGGCCGGGGCCAGCGTGGCGGTGTCCTCGATGAAGTCGCCGAGGTGGGAGTCGTCGTCGTCGCCGATCGGCGTCTCCATCGAGATCGGCTCCTTGGCGATCTTGAGGATCTTGCGGATCTTGTCCTCGGGCATCTCCATGCGCGCCGACAGCATCGCCGGATCCGGCTCCTGGCCGGTCTCCTGCAGGATCTGGCGGCTGATCCGGTTCATCTTGTTGATCGTCTCGATCATGTGGACCGGGATGCGGATGGTGCGCGCCTGGTCGGCGATGGAACGCGTGATCGCCTGCCGGATCCACCACGTGGCGTAGGTCGAGAACTTGTAGCCGCGGCGGTATTCGAACTTGTCCACGGCCTTCATCAGGCCGATGTTGCCCTCCTGGATCAGGTCCAGGAACTGCAGGCCGCGGTTGGTGTACTTCTTGGCGATCGAGATCACGAGACGCAGGTTCGCCTCGGTCATCTCGCGCTTGGCCTTGCGCGCCTTGGCCTCGCCCATCGCCATCTGCTTGTTGATCTCCTTGAGATCCGACAGCGGCAGCACGACGCGGGCCTGCAGGTCGATCAGCTTCTGCTGCAGGTCCTGAACGGCGGGGATGTTCCGGCGCAGCGTCTCGACGTAGGACGCCGAGACCTCGGCCTCCTTCTCGATCCAGCGCAGGTCGGTCTCGTGGCTCGGGAACGAGCGGATGAAGTGCTCGCGCGGCATGCCGACCTTGTGCACGCAGATCTCGGCGATCGCGCGCTCGAGCGTGCGGACCTCGTCGACCTGGTTGCGCAGCGTGTCGCACAGCTTCTCGACCATCTTCGCGGTGAAGCGGATGGTCATCAGCGTGTCCTGCAGCTCGGTCTGCGCCTTGAGGTAGGGCTTGGACTTGTAGCCCTCCTTCTCGTAGGCGACGCGCATCCGGTCGAACCACTTCTCGATGTGGTCGAACTTCTCGAGCGCGGCGCGCTTGAGCTCGGCGAGCTTGGCCGAGTTCGCCGCGCTCGCGTCGCCCTCATCCTCGTCGTCGTCCATGTCGGCGGCGGCGTTCGCGGCCACCGAAGCCGGTTGCGGCGGCGAGAAGTCCTCCTCGGCGTTCGGGTCGATCAGGCCGTCGACGACCTCGTCGATCCGCATCGAGTCGGCCTTGATCTTCGCGGCCGCGGCGAGCACCTCGGCGATGGTCGTCGGGCACGCCGAGATCGCCATCACCATGTGCTTGAGGCCGTCCTCGATCCGCTTGGCGATCTCGATCTCGCCCTCGCGCGTCAGCAGCTCGACCGAACCCATCTCGCGCATGTACATGCGGACCGGGTCGGTCGTGCGGCCGAACTCCGAGTCGACGGTCGACAGCGCCGCCTCGGCCTGCTCCTCGGCGTCCTCGTCCGACGACACGACCGGCGTGTTGTCGTTGATCAGCAGCGTCTCGGCGTCCGGGGCCCGCTCGTAGACGGTGATCCCCATGTCGCCGAAGGTCGTGATGATCGAGTCGATCGCCTCGGCGTCGACCAGGTCCTCGGGCAGGTGATCGTTGATCTCGGCGTAGGTGAGGAAGCCCCGCTCCTTGCCGAGCTTGATCAGCAGCTTGAGCTTGTTGAGCTTGGCCTCGAGCTCCTCCTCGGAATTGCCCTGGTTGTACGACAGGGCCTCCTTGATCAGCGCCTTTTCCTTGGCGCGCTTGTCGCGCGCCTTGGCCTTGGGCGGCGGGGGCGCGGGCGGCTCGTCGATCGTCTCCGCCTCGCCGTCGACGTCGTCGACGTCGCCGAGCGCGTCCTCCGACTCGACCGCGAGGTCGAGGTCGTCCTCGGCGCCCGGCGCGTTCTTGCCCTTCGGCCCCTTGCCGGCGGGCGCCTTGGCGGTCGCGGCCTTGCCGGACTTGGTGCCGGGCGCCTTCTGCGCGGCCTTGGCGGCCCGCGCGTCGGCGGCAGGCTTCGGCTCGGCGGCCTTCGCGGACGCGGGCGCCGCCTTGGCGCCCTTCGCGGCGGCCGGCGCCGGCGTGACGGCCGGCGCCTTCGCGGCCGTCGCCGGCTTCGCGGGCGCGGCCTTCGCCGCCGGCTTGGTCGGCGCCTTCGCGTCGGCCGGCTTGGCCTTCGCGACGGCGACCGCCGGGGAGAGCTTCTCGGAGACCTTCTGCTGCACCTTGTCGTGAACCTTGTCTTGGGGCTTCGCGGCCGCCTTCGCGGCCGGACGGGCATCGGGCGCCTTGGCGACCGGGCGCGCCGCGGGCTTCGCGGCGGGCTTGACGGACGTCGCCTTGGCGGCGGGCTTGGGGACGGGCTTCGGAGCGGGCCGCGCGACCGCGGCTCCGGCCGCCCTCGCGGTGGCCTTCGTGACGGGCTGTGCGGCGGCCTTGGCCGCCGGCTTCGTGGTGGCCTTCGCGGCGCTCGCGGATTTCGCGCCCGATACGCTCGCGGGCTTCGCGGCGACCTTGGCGGCCGCGCCGCCCGCGGGCTTCGCCGGCGCCTTCACGGCCGCCTTGGACGTCGGCCTGGCGGCGGCCTTGGCCGGCGCCTTGGCGGTCGACCTGGGCGCGGCGCCGGCGGGCGCCTTGGTCGCGGCCCTCGATGGCGCCTTGGCCGCGGCGGGCTTCGCGTCGGCCCTGCCGGCCGCCCCCCGGTTCACCGTCGAGCGCGCGACCGCGCCCTGCTTCGTCGTCAGCTTCGTCGTCGGCATCTTCGTCTTTCCGCCTTTGCTCACGGCCGGTCCTCGATGGGTGAATCGGGAAAACCTTTAATCATATCAAGTCCGGGGCTCGGACGAAAGCGATTTCCGGAGGGCCTGCAGCTCCGCATACCGCGCGCGCTGCACATCGTCGCCCAGCCCGCCCTGCGCGAGGCGATCGACCTCTTCGCGCAGCCGCTGCTCGCGCATCCGGGCGAGCGCCCCCTCGAATTCACGGCGCGCCTCGTCGACGCCGAGCTCGGCGAGCAGCCCGCGATCCTGCGCGGCTTCGGCCTCGAGCGCGGCCGCCAGCTCGGGGGCCTCGCCGCGCAGCGACTCGACGAGCTGCGCGAAGCTCGCACCCTCCGGCAGCGTCGCGACGCGACCGAGCCAGTCGACGACCGCCTGCGGCACGAAGTCGGTCGGCCACGATTCGCGAGCGAGCACCGGATGCAGCGACAGCAGCAGCCGGGCCCGGCGCGGCAGGTCGGGCAGCGACACCGGCATCGGGCGCGGCACGGGCCGCCAGCGATCACCCCAGCGACCGCTCCACCGCTCGCCGCGGCCGTCCCGGTCGGGCCAGCGGCCGGTGGGACGGTCGCGGCCGAAGCGCGCACCGGGCCCGCCGGCGTCGGGCGTGCGGCCGCCGCCGGATGCGTCGCGCCACCCCGGGCCGCCCCCTCGCCCATCGCCGCCTTGCCCGCCGCCCTGCCACCCGCCGCCGGACCCCTCGCGCCAGCCGCCGTCGCGCACGCCACCGTCGGGGGGCCCGTCGCGTCGGCCGCCCCCGCCTTCGCCGTCGCGCCGCCGTGCCCCGCCCGCCTCGGCGCCGCGCCCACCGTCCGCGTCCGCCTCCAGGTAGCGCAGCATGTCCTCGCCGCGGATGCCGACCTTCGTCGCGACCGCCTGCGCGAGCTGCAGCCGCAGCGCGGCCGGCGGCATCGCCTGCAGCAGCGGCCGGGCGTCGGCCTGCATCCGCGCGCGGCCCTCGGGCGTGCCCAGGTCGACCCGGCCGGCGAGCTCGCGCAGCATGAACTCCGACAGCGGCTGCGCGGTCGACAGATGCTCCGCGAACCCTTGCGCGCCGTGCTCGCGCACGAAGCTGTCCGGGTCGTGCTCGGGCGGCAGGAACAGGAAGTCGATCCGCTTGGTGTCGGCCGCGAGCGGCAGGCAGGCCTCGAGGGCGCGCCACGCGGCGCGTCGCCCGGCGGCGTCGCCGTCGAACGCGAACACCACCCGGTCGACGAGGCGAAGCAGCTTCTGCACGTGCTGCGCGGTGGTCGCGGTGCCGAGCGTGGCCACCGCGTTGCGCACGCCGTGCTGCGCGAGCATCACGACGTCCATGTAGCCCTCGACCACGATCACGCAGTCGGCCGCGCGGATCGCATCGCGCCCCTCGAACAGGCCGTACAGCTCGCGGCCCTTGGAGAAGAGCGGCGTCTCGGGCGAGTTCAGGTACTTCGGCTCGCCCTGTCCGAGCACGCGCCCGCCGAAGCCGATCGTCTGGCCGCGCGGGTTGCGGATCGGGAACATGATCCGGTCGCGGAACCGGTCGTAGCGCTTGCGCCGGCCGGGGCCCTGGCCCGCCGGTTCGGCGTCGGGCTCCGGCTCCGGCTCGATCACCAGCCCCGACTCGACCAGCGTGCGCGCCGAGTAGTCGGGCACCGCGGCCTCGAGCGAGCGCCAGCCCTCCGGCGCGTAGCCGATGCCGAAGCGTGCCGCGGTCTCGCCGCTCACGCCGCGGCCCTTGAGGTAGTCGATCGCGTGCGGCGAGTCCTTGAGCCGCTGCTTGTAGAAGCGCGCGGCCGCGGCGATCGTCTCGAGCAGGTCTGGATCGCGCCGGCGTGCGTCGTCGGCGGCGCCGCGCTCCTCGGGCACCGTGAGGCCCGCGCTGCGCGCGAGCTCGTGGATCGCGTCGGGATAGGACATCCCGCCGTGCTCCATCAGGAAGCCGATCGCCGAGCCGTGCGCGCCGCAGCCGAAGCAGTGGTAGAACTGCTTGGTCGGCGACACGGTGAAGGACGGCGACTTCTCGCCGTGGAACGGGCACAGCCCGAGCCAGTTCGCCCCGCCCTTCTTCAGCTTCACGTGGCGGCCGACCACCTCGACGATGTCGACGCGGGCGAGCAGCTCCTGGATGAAGGACTGCGGGATCACGCCGGCAGTCTATCGCTGCGCGAGCCGGGCCTTCACGATGCCGGACACCTTCGACAGGTCGGTCCTGCCGGCGAGCTTCGGCTTCAGCACGCCCATCACCTTGCCCATGTCCTGGGGCCCGGCGGCGCCGGTCGCGGCGATCGCCGCGTCGACCTCGGCGGCGACCTCTTCGTCGCTCGCCTGGGCGGGCAGGTAGGCGGTCAGGACGACCACCTCGGCCTTCTCCTTGTCCGCCAGGTCGGTGCGGCCGGCCTGCTCGAACGCGGCGATCGAGTCGCGGCGCTGCTTGATCAGCTTGTCGACGATCGCGGCGACCTGGGCGTCGTCGGCGACGATCCGCTCGTCGACCTCCTTCTGCTTGATCGCGGCGAGCAGCATCCTGATCGCGCCGAGGCGCTCGGCCTCGCGGGCGCGCATCGCGGCCTTCATGTCCTCGGTGATCCGGTCCTTCAGGGTCGGGGGGGTCGGGGCGGTCATCGGGTCGCTCCGTGACGGTGATGCGGGGACGGGACGGCCGCCCGCCAGGGACGGCCGGAAAAACGCGAAGAGCCCGCGACGTGTGGGTCGGCGGGCTCTCCGACCGAGGCCGTCCGTGAGGACGCCCCCGGGGCTGCGGCGAAGGGGTGAGCCGTCAGTACAGCTTCTTGGGCAGCATCTGGCTGCGCAGTCGCTTGTAGTGACGCTTGACCGCCGCCGCCTTCTTGCGCTTGCGTTCGGCGGTCGGCTTCTCGTAGAACTCGCGCGCGCGCAACTCCGTGAGCAGACCCGTCTTCTCGATGGTGCGCTTGAAGCGGCGCAGCGCCACGTCGAACGGCTCGTTCTCTTTCACACGGATGGTCGGCATTGAAAAATCACCCCCTTTCGGCAGAACCGTCGAGTGTAGCAGGTCCGGCCCGGCCTTGCCAGCGGGGCACGGGCGGCCGCGATACGGTCGCGTTCCGCCCGACCGGCGGCTGGCGCGAATATTGATTGCCCAGGCCGACGGCGCTGCAACTTTCACTGCAGTCGGTTTGCTCGTTCGAGCGGAAGGATGCCCGATGCCGCATGCCCTGACCTCGTCCCAGGCCGGTTCCACGTTCTCGATCGCCGGGTTCAAGCAGATCTACTCGACGCAGGCGGTGGAGTCCGCGCTCGACGAGCTCGCCCCCGGCGCGAACGACGCGCTGCGCACCACCTACGAGAAGATGATCCGCGTCGGCGGCGAGCGCTTCAGCGTCAAGCCCGGGCGCATGCCCGACTTCGACCAGCTCGAGGCCGAGCTGCCCAACTTCGCCGAGGTGCTGGTCGACCTGCGCAGGCAGCTCGCGCTGTGCATGGAGACCGACGACCCGCTCGAGATCTCGCCGATGCTGCTGCTCGGCGACCCGGGTATCGGCAAGACCCACTTCGCCAAGCGGCTCTCGCAGCTGCTCGGCACCGGCTTCGGCTTCGTGTCGATGAGCTCGCTGACCGCGGGCTGGGTGCTGTCCGGCGCCTCGTCGCAGTGGAAGAACTCGCGCACCGGCAAGGTGTTCGACACGCTGGTGCACGGCGACTACGCGAACCCGGTGCTGGTCGTCGACGAGCTCGACAAGGCCTCGGCCGAGAGCCACTACGACCCGCTGGGCGCGCTGTACGCGCTGCTCGAGCACGACACCGCGCGGACCTTCACCGACGAGTTCGCCGAAGTGCCGCTCGACTGCTCCGACATCGTCTGGATCGCGACCGCGAACGAGGCGGCACGCATCCCCGAGCCGATCCTCAACCGGATGAACGTCTACGAGATCGAGCCGCCGGACCCGGACGGCGCGCGACGCATCGCGCAGGCGATCTACCGCGAGATCCGCGAATCGCACGCGTGGGGCAGGCGCTTCCCGGAGGCGCTGTCGGGCCCGGTGCTGGACCGGCTCGCGGGCCTTGCGCCGCGCGAGATGCGCCGGGCGCTCGTCGGCGCGTTCGGCAACGCGAAGCTCGAGGGCCGCGACGAGCTCGCGACCGAGGACCTGCTCGAGCGCAGCGCGCGGCGACAGCGGATCGGGTTCTGAATCGCGGCGGCGGCGACGCGCTCAGCCGCGCGCGAGCGCCTGTGCCGCGCACCAGCCGCTCGCCCACGCCCACTGGAAGTTGTAGCCGCCGAGCCAGCCGGTGACGTCGACGACCTCGCCGACGAAATGCAGGCCCGGCACGCGGCGCGACTCGAGCGTGCGCGCATCGAGTTCGTCGGTGGCCACGCCGCCGGTGGCGACCTCGGCCTTGCGCCAGCCCTCGGTGCCGGCCGGCGTCACGCGCCAGTCGTGCAGACGCGCGGCGAGCGTGTCGAGCGCGCGGTTGCCGAGCTCGGCGAGCTTTCTCTCGCCCTCGTCGCCGAGCCAGGCCTGCGCGAGGCGCTTGGGCACGACCGCCGCGAGCGCGGTGCCGAGCTGCTGGCGCGTGCCCTCGCGCGCGGTGCGCAGCGCCTCGCCGATCCGCGCGCCCGGCGCGAGGTCGATCGACAGCGGCTCGCCGGGCCGCCAGTAGGTCGAGGCCTGCAGCACCGCCGGGCCCGACAGCCCTCGGTGCGTGAACAGCAGGTCCTCGACGAAGGCCGGCGCGCCGGGCGTGTCCGGCGTCGCGATGCCGACCTCGAGCGCGAGCCCCGCGAGCTCGGCGAACGGCTGCCACGACTGGGACGTGAAGGTCAGCGGCACGAGGGCCGGGCGCGGCTCGACGACGCGCAGCCCGAAGCGCCCGGCGAGGCGGTGGCCCCAGTCGGTCGCGCCGATCTTGGGGATCGACGGCCCGCCGGTGGCGATCACCAGCGCGCGCGCCGACAGCTCGCCCGCGTCGGTGCGCAGCACGAAGCGATCGCGCGGCTCGACGGGCGCGTCGTGCCGCTCGACCTCGTGGACCGCGCAGGGCCGGAACCAGGCGACGCCGCCGCGGTCGCACTCGGTGCGCAGCAGCTCGACGATGCGCTCGCTCGAGTCGTCGCAGAAGAGCTGGCCGCGGTGCTTCTCGTGCCAGCCGATGTCGTGCGCCTCGACCAGCGCGACGAAGCGGCGCGGCCCGTAGGCGCGCAGCGCGGCGCGCGCGAACTTCGGGTCCTCGGACACGAATCGCTCGGGCCGGTCGGCCTCGAGGTTGGTGAAGTTGCAGCGCCCCCCGCCGGAGATGCGGATCTTCTCGGCGAGCCGCGGCGCGTGGTCGACGAGCGCGACGCGCACCCCGCGCTGCGCGGCGACGCCGGCGCAGAACAGGCCGGCGGCGCCGGCACCGACGACGATCGCGTCGAACCGCTGTGGCATGGGGGCTCCCGGGCGGGACGCCCGACGGGGTCCGGACGGGCATCCGGGAGCCGGATTCTATCGGTGCGCCGCGCGTGGGTCCGGCTGCGCCGACTCCCCGCGCTCAGGCGACGGCCGCGTCGCGCACCCGGGGGCGGACGTCGAGCGCCCTGAGGACCGCCCCGACCTGAAGCTCGATCGGCGGCGGCACCGGCCGCTCGCCGGCGAGCACCGACTGGATCCATCGTGCCGTCGCCGACGCGTCGTGAGGGTCGGGCAGCACCGGCATCTCGCGCAGCGCGGCCGTCGCGGCCGGCACCAGCACCTCGGTGCGCCCGTCGCGGATCCAGTCGATCTGTACGGCGCGGCGCGTGCTCGCGACCACCTCGCCTTCGGTGCCGGCGAGCACGATGCCGGGGGCGCCGCTGCCTTCGAAGTAGGCGCGCTGGAGGGCACCGGCCTCGGGCGTCCCGAAGCACGCGATGCGCAGGCAGGCCGACGCCCCGGTCGGGTTCAGCAGCGCGGCGAGCATATGGCCGACGTTGCGCACGCCGAGCCGCCCCCGCAGGTCGAGCAGCGCGGCGAGCCGCGGCGACAGCACGTCGATCGGCACGAAGGCCGGGTCGCCGCGCGCGAACGCGTCGGCCGCACGGTCGACGCCGCCACCCGGTCCGAGTCCCATCGCCTGCATGATCTCGGCCGTGGTGGTGCGCCGGGGATCCGAGGTCACGCCATGCAGCACGACCTGGACGCCGGCGTCCGAGAGCAGGCACGCGAGCAGCGGCACCAGGTTGGCCGTCTGCAGCGCGCCGCCGTAGCTCGGGATCGCGAGCACCGGGCGCGTGGCGTCGACCGGCACGCGCCGCAGCATCGGCTCGAGCACGTCGAGGCCCGCCCGCACCTCCTCGAGCCCTTCGCCGCGCATCCGCAGCGCGACCAGCACCGCGCCGAGCTCGACGTCGGTGAATCCGCCGCCGAAGATCGCGTCGAACAGTCGCATCGCCGACTCATGGCTCAGCCCGCGAACTGTCTCGCGTCCGCGCACGATCGCTTGGATCAGGGAAGGGGCATCCATGGGCTCTCCGGATCGGGCGCCATGCATTGCAAGGGCCGTGCCGAGTGTCCTGCACGACTCAGATCGCACGATCCGCGGGCACTCGGGGCCGACCGATCGACCCGAGGCGGGCTGCGCGCCGGGGTTGGCACGGGTCCGCCCAGGCGCGCCGCTGCAGCGGGGTGCGGGCTGCACCGTATCGAGGCGTCGCGCCGGACCCGCTTGCTACACTGCGTCGATGCTGACCCTGGGCATCGAGACCTCCTGCGACGAGACCGGCGTCGCGCTGCACTGCGAGCGACGCGGCCTGCTCGCGCAGGCGCTGCACTCGCAGGTCGCGATGCACGAGCGCTACGGCGGCGTCGTGCCCGAGCTCGCGTCGCGCGACCACATCCGCCGCCTGCTGCCGCTCACCCGGCAGGTGCTCGACGACGCGGGGGTCGCGCTCGCCGACGTCGACGCGATCGCCTACACCGAGGGGCCCGGGCTCGCCGGCGCGCTGCTGGTCGGCGCCGCGGTCGCGCAGTCGCTGGGCTTCGCGCTGCGCGTACCGACGATCGGCGTGCACCACCTCGAGGGCCACCTGCTGTCGCCGCTGCTGTCGGCCGACCCGCCGGCCTTCCCGTTCGTCGCGCTGCTGGTGTCCGGCGGACACACGCAGCTGCTGCGCGTCGACGGCGTCGGCCGCTACGCGCTGCTCGGCGAGTCGGTCGACGACGCGGCCGGCGAGGCCTTCGACAAGAGCGCGAAGCTGCTCGGCCTGGGCTACCCCGGGGGCCCGGCGATCGCGCGGCTCGCCGAGTCGGGCACGCCCGGGCGCTTCGAGCTGCCGCGCCCGAAGCTGCACTCGGGCGACCTCGACTTCAGCTTCTCGGGTCTGAAGACCGCCGTCGCGACGCGGATCGCGCGCGGCCTGCCCGACGAGGGCGCCCGCGCCGACCTGGCTGCCGACGTGCAGGCCGCGATCGTCGACGTGCTGGTCGCGAAGTCGCTCGCCGCGCTGCGCGCGACCGGCCTCGGCACGCTGGTGATCGCGGGCGGCGTCAGCGCCAACCGGCGGCTGCGCGAGCGGCTCGCCGGGGCGAGCGCGCGCGACGGGGTGCGCGTGCACTGCCCGGAGCCGGCACTGTGCACCGACAACGGCGCGATGATCGCGTTCGCCGGCAGCCTGCGGCTGCGTGCGCTGCGCGACGCCGGCGCGCCATTGCCGGCGGCGGGCGCCTTCGACGTGCGGCCGCGCTGGCCGCTCGAGGCGCTCGGCGCGGCCTGAACGCCGCGGGACTCCGGATGCGGGCCGACCGACGCGCACACCTCGCCGCCGCCGCGATGCTCATGGCGGGCGGCGCGCTGGGGCCGGCGGCCCGGGTTCGCGCCGACGCACCGCATGCCGGCCCCCCGCGGTCGGACGGACCGCCCGTCGATCCGGCCCGCGTCGAGACGCTGCACCTCGACGGCCCGCGCCCCGACCCGGCGGTGCCCGCCCGCCTCGCGCTCGCCCGCGAGCTGCTCGCCGCGCTCGACCCCTCGCGCACCGCGTACCGGCACGCATCGCGCGTCTGGTTCCCGCGCGACGGCGCCCCCGCGATCGCGATGACCGACTGCAGCGGGCTGCTCAACGCGCTGCTCGCGCGCACCGACCCGCGCGCGTGGGCCGCGCTGCGCGACGCGAGTCCGCGCGGCCGACCGCAGGCGATCGACTACCACGCGGCGATCGGCCGGGGCGACGCGTTCGCGCCGCTCGCCAGCGTCGACGCGATCGCTCCCGGTGACATCGTCGCGATCGCGTATCCGCCGGACGCCGACGACACCGGCCACGTGATGCTCGTCGACGCGGTGCCGCGCCCGTTCGACGGCCTGCCGCGCCTCGACGGCACGATGCAGCTCGCGCTCGCGGTCATCGACGCGACCGCGACGCCGCACGGCGCCGACGACCCGCGCGCCGGCCCGCCGCCGCGCACCGGCGTCGGCCGCGGCGTGGTGCGGCTCTACGTCGACGACGACGGCGTGCCGATCGCGCACGCCTGGAGCCGCAGCCCGCGCGCGCGGCTGCGCGGCGTCGCGTCACGCCCGATCGCGATCGGCCGGCCGCGCTGACGCGCCGCGGGCCGCCTGCCCGGCCCGGTGCGCCGCGCAACGGCAGGCGCGCGGGCACGCGCGCCGCGCCCGACACGCGGACGGCATGCTCCGACGCGCGGCACGCCCCCTCAGGTCCGGCCCGCGGCGGCCGATATAGAGTCGGGCGAGACGACGAGGAGACGCACCATGTTGACCCGCGCACCCGCAGGCCTGGGCGGTTGGATCCAGGCGATCGGCGACGCCGAGATCCCGGTGCTCGCGCGCACCGCGCAGGCGATCGAGGCGCTGCGCGAGGATGAGGACGACGTCGCACCGAAGGACATCGCCGAGGTGGTCCTCGACGATCCGCTGATGTCGCTGAAGGTGCTCGCGCACGTCGCGCGCCACCGCTCGGCGCGGATGACCAGCGACACCGAGACGGTGACCGCCGCGCTGCTGATGATGGGCACGTCGAACTTCTTCCGCACGTTCGCGGGGCAGTCCACGGTCGAGGCGCGGCTCGGCCCGATCCCGGGCGCGATCGCCGGGCTCGAGCAGGTGCTGCGGCGTGCGCACCGCGCGGGGCGCTTCGCGATCTCGTTCGCGATGGCCCGCAACGACACCGACGCCGAGGTCATCCAGGAGGCGGCGCTGCTGCACGATTTCGCGGAGCTGCTGCTCTGGTGCCACGCGCCGACGCTCGCGCTGGAGATCGCCCGCCGCCAGCGCGCGGACCCGACGCTGCGCTCGGCGCAGGTGCAGCGCGAGGTGCTGAACGTCGAGCTGTGCGACCTCGAGCAGGCGCTGATGAAGGCGTGGCGCCTGCCCGAGCTGCTGCAGCACCTCACCAACGACCACCTGTCGACCGTGCCCCGCGTGCGCAACGTGCTGCTCGCCACCGCGCTCGCGCGGCACAGCCAGCACGGCTGGGACAACGCCGCGCTGCCGGACGACGTCGAGGCGATCGGGCTGCTGCTGAACCTCGCGTCGGGCGCGGTGTGGAGCCTGATCCGCGAGCTCGACGAGTCCGCGGCCGAGGCGGTGCCGGCGGCCGACTGATCCGCGTCCGGCCGGCTCAGGCCGCCCGCGACCGGCGCCCGAGCCCGCCGAGCCGCGCCACCTGCGGGCTCGCCGCGATCATCGCCATGCCGACGAGCGCGACCGCGTCCGGCACGTCGCCGAACACCGCCCAGCCGAGCGCGATCGACAGCAGCATCTGCGTGTACGCCCACGGCGCGAGCCGCGAGGCCTGCGCGAGCCGGTAGGCGCGCGCGAGCAGCAGGTGGCCGGCCGCACCCAGCGGGCCGATCGCCGCGAACACCGCCCAGTCGAAGGACGTCGGGGGCGTCTCGGGCCACGCGGACGCAGACCACCAGAGCGGTGCGGTCGCGGTCATGATCGTCGCGCCGACGAGCCCGCTCCAGAGCACCTGCACCGCCGGCGAGTCGGCCTGCGCCTGCGCGCGCGTCAGCGTCTGGTACGCCGCGTTGCCGGCCGCCGCGGCGAGCACCAGCAGCACGCCTGCGAGCGGCAGCGAGGTGCCCGGCCGGACGACGACCAGCACCCCGGCGAAGCCGGTCGCGACCGCGGCCCAGGTCGCCCAGCCCGGCCGCTCGCGCAGGAACACCGCCGCGAACACGGTGACCAGCACCGGCGTCGTGAAGAACACCGCGGTCGCCTGCGCGAGCGGCATCGACTGCAGCGCCGCGAAGTACAGCAACGTGACCGCCACCATCAGCGTGCCGCGCAGCGCCTGGCGACCCGGGTGCGCGGTGCGCAGCGCGGCGAGCCCGCGCGTCGGCAGGAAGATCGCGAGGACGACGACCAGGTGCCCCGCATAGCGCGACCAGGTGGTCGCCGCGACCGGCACGCCCGCGCGGCCGAGCCACTTGCCGCACACGTCGAGCAGGATCAGGCAGCCGAGCGCAGCGAGCAACGCGAGGATCGCGCGGCGCTCGGTGGAACGGCTCGGGGCGGGCACCGACATCGGTGGGGTAGTCTACCGACGACGGCCGCGCCGGCCGACGAGGAGGACACCATGCTTCGACACGACGATTCCGGATTCGTCCGCGAGCTCTCCGCCGCGGTCGCGGCGACCCGCACGGACACCGTGCGGATGCTGTCCGAGCTGGTCGCGCTGCCCTCGCTGCTCGGCGACGAGGCCGGCGCGCAAGGCTGGATGGCCGACACGTTGGGCACGATGGGCCTGCGCGTCGAGCGCTTCGACATCGACGAGGCGAAGCTCAAGGCGCACCCCGGCTGGTCGCCGTCGCTGATCTCGTACGACGGCCGCCCGAACGTCGTCGGCGTGCACGCGCCGCGCAGCGTCACCGGCCGTTCGCTGATCCTGAACGGCCACATCGACGTCGTGCCGGTCGGCAACGCGTCGATGTGGAGCACGCCGCCGTTCCAGCCGCGCGTCGACGGCGACCGGCTGTACGGCCGGGGCGCCGCAGACATGAAGGCCGGCATCGTCGCCTACCTGAACGCCTTCCGCGCGCTGCAGGCGCTCGGTGTCGAGCCCGCCGCGCCGGTCTACCTGCAGTCGGTGATCGAGGAGGAGTGCACCGGCAACGGCGCGCTCGCCTGCCTGGTGCAGGGCTACCACGCGCAGGCCGCGGTGATCCCCGAGCCCGGCGACGCGATCCTCGTCGGCCAGCTCGGCGTGATGTGGCTGACGCTCGAGGTCACCGGCGTGCCGGTGCACGCGATGGTCGCGCACACCGGCACCAACGCGATCGACGCGGCGCGCAACCTGTTCGCCGAGCTGAAGCTGCTCGAGCGCGAGTGGAACGAGCCGAACCGGCGCCACGCGCTGTGGTGCCACCACGAGCACCCGATCAACTTCAACCTCGGGCGCCTCGTCGGCGGCGAGTGGCCGTCGTCGGTCGCGACCACCTGCCGCGCGGACCTCAGACTGTCGTTCTACCCGGACATGACCCGCGCGCAGGTGAAGGCCGCGGTCGAGGCGCGGCTCGCCGAGGCGCACGCGGCGATGCCCGGCCGCGACGGCATCACCTGGAAGGTCGAGTACCGCGGCTTCCAGTCGGAAGGCTGCGTGCTCGACAAGGGGCAGCCGCTGGTCACCGAACTCGCGGCGACGCACCGCGAGGTGACCGGCTCGGAGGTCGAGCTGGTGGTCGGCACCGGCACGACCGACGCGCGCAGCTTCAACCTGTACGGCCCGATCCCCGCGACCTGCTACGGCCCGAAGGGCGCCGACATCCACGGCATCGACGAGTGGGTGTCGATCGACAGCACGGTGCAGGTGACCGAGGTGCTCGCGCGGTTCGTCGCGCGGTGGTGCGGGGTGGCTCGGCGCTGAGCGCGCCGACGACGCTCTCGACCGGCGCCGCCGTGCGGGCGGCTTGACGGGCGTCAACGAACGATTCCGGCCCGGCGCGCTCCGCGCCCCGATCGAACCTATGCTCCCTCGGCGCGCAGGGCACCGCCCGCGCGCGGTACGACGGGGAGCACATCGTGAACGGGCCATCCATCCGCATCGCCCGGGCCTCGGGCCCGCGGGCGACGTGCAGGCCGTCCTGCGCGCGGCCGGCGTCGCGGGACCGGCTCCGATGAGGCCGCGCCTCGCCCTGCTCGCCGTCCCGCTCCTCGCGCTGTCCGCGTGCGCGAGCTTCGGGCCCGGGACGATCGCGCGCGATCGCTTCGACTACAACACCGCGGTCGCCGACTCGTGGAAGCAGCAGCTCCTGCTGAACATCGTCAGGCTGCGATACGGCGACAACATCGTCTTCCTCGACGTCGCCCAGATCGTCAGCGGCTACACGTTCCAGGGCACGCTGACCGCGAACGCGGGGCGCAACGCACCGTTCGGCGGCTACGACAGCGGGAGCCTCGGCGCGCAGGGCGCCTACATCGACCGCCCGACGATCACCTACGCGCCGCTGACCGGGCAGCAGTACATGAAGGCGGTGATGTCGCCGATCGCTCCGTCCGCGATCCTGTTCCTGATGCAGGCCGGCTATGCGGCCGACGCGGTGATGCGGATGTCGCTGGATTCGATCAACGGGCGGCAGAACAGGACGCGGGCGCCGGCGCGCGCCCATGCGGGCGATCCCGAGTTCGAGCGGGTGGTGCAGCTGCTCCGCGAAGCGCAGCGCTCGGGCGCGGTCGGGATGCGCGTGGACGTCGACAAGGCGAACCGGTCCACCACCGTGCTGTCGTTCGGACGCCGCACGGGGACCGCGACCGACCGGCCCGAAGCGGCCGAGCTCGCCGGGCTGCTCGGGCTCGAGCCCGGCGCCGACGAGTACGTCGTGACCTACGGCATGCGTTCGGGCGGCGGACGCGACATCGACATGGGCACCCGCTCGCCGCTGCAGATCCTGAGCGAGTTCGCCTCGGCCGTGGAGATCCCGCAGGTGCACGTCGAGGACGGCAGCGCGTATCCGGCGCCCGGAGCCCTCGCCGGCGAGCGGCCGCCGATGCGGATCCGCAGCGGCGCGTCGCCTCCGGACGATCCGTTCACCGCGGTGCGCTACGGCCGCTACTGGTACTGGATCGAGCGCACCGACCTCGAGTCGAAGCGCGCGTTCTCGTTCCTGATCGGCGTCTTCAACTTCATGGAGACGGGCAAGGCCGAAGCGCTGCCGCTGGTGACGATCCCGGCGCAGTGACCGGCCGCGCTCATCCGAGCAGGCCGCGCCCCGCGAGGTTGCGCATCAAGGCCCCCGCTCCGAACGTCCACGGCTCGCACGCGTCCGTGCGCCGCATCCGGTTCACCAGCGCGCCGAGCTTCGGCGCCGAGATCGTCACGCGGTCGCCGTAGACGTGCGTGAAGCCCTGCCCGGGCGCGTGCCGGTCCTCGATCGGCGCGAACATCGTGCCGAGGAACAGCATCGCGCCGTCCGGATACTGGTGGTGCGGCGAGACGGTCTGAGCGGCGAGGTCGAGCGGGTCGCGGCTGATCTTCGCGAGCGAGGACGATCCGCGCAGCACGAAGCCCTCGGGCCCGTCGACGACCAGCGAGACGGTCGTCGAACGCACGTCGTCGATCGAGAACCCCGCGTCGAAGAAGCGCAGGAACGGCCCGATCGCGCACGACGCGGTGTTGTCCTTCGCCTTGCCGAGCAGCAGCGCCGAGCGGCCCTCGACGTCGCGCAGGTTGACGTCGTTGCCGAGCGCGGCGCCGACCACGCGGCCGCTCGAGGCGATCGCGAGCACCACCTCGGGCTCGGGGTTGTTCCAGGTCGACATCGGGTGCAGGCCCGCGTCCATGCCGGTGCCGACCGCCGACATCGGCGGCGCCTTGGTGAAGATCTCCGCATCGGGCCCGATGCCGACCTCCAGGTACTGGCTCCACGCGCCCTGCTCGACCAGCACCTTCTTCAGCGCCATCGCCTCGGGCGAGCCGGGCCTGAGCTTCGACAGGTCGTCGCCGATCAGCCGCTGCACTTCGCCGCGGATGGCGGCCGCCGCCTGCAGGTCCCCGCGCGCCCGCTCCTCGATCACGCGCTCGAGCATCGACACCGCGAAGGTGACGCCCGCCGCCTTGATCGCCTGCAGGTCGCAGGGCGCGAGCAGCCACGGCCGCGACGCGTCGCGCCCGTCGGGCGGCGTGTTGTCGAGCAGCGCCTGCAGCGCACCGAGCGGCTCGCCGTGCGCCGCGCGCAGCGCCGCGGCCGGGTCGGGCGCCTCGCAGAGGTCGCGCATCGTCGGGAACGCGCGCGAGACGTCGATGCACTCGCCGTCGCGGACCGCGATCGTGGCGGGCCCCCGCACCGAGGGCAGCCAGGCGCGGCCGGCGAGCGCCGCGCGTGCGGCGTCCCCGGGCAGCGTGGCGGCGGCGTCGAGACGGATCGGCGGTTCGGCGGCCATGGCGGTCATCCTGTCGGGCGGTCGCTTCGAGCGGGCTGCCGATTCTAGCCCCGCGCCCTCGGTCCGCTCGGTCCACAAACCGCGGCCGCGACCCGGCCGTGGCCGGACCGCGCCCGACGAGGCCCTACAATTCCGCGATGGCCGACACCCCCCTCCGGTCCGCGGCTTCGATGCGACTCCGGATGCAGCGCGGCCTGCGCGCGGCGAAGGTCCGCGCGCGCGCGGTCCGCATGCGCCTGTCGATGCTGACGCCGACCTCGCGCGGCATCCTGTGGGCGATCGGCGCGGGCCTCGCGTTCCAGGCGGCCAATGCGTCGATGCGCGGGCTGTCGATGGCGATCGACCCGATGCAGGCGCAGTTCCTGCGCTACCTCGTCGGCATCCTGCCGCTGTTGCCGCTGATCGTGCAGGCGGGCGGGCTGCACCGGCTGCGGCCTGAGTCGATGGGTGGGCAGTTCTGGCGCAGCGGGCTGCACACGCTCGGGCTGATCCTCTGGTTCACCGCGCTGCCGCACATGCCGCTCGCCGACATGACCGCGATCGGCTTCACCAACCCGCTGTTCGTGATGATCGGCGCGGCCTGGCTGCTCAAGGAGCCGATGAACCCGGCGCGCTGGATCGCGGTCGCGGTCGGCTTCGCCGGGGTGCTGGTCATCGTGGGCCCGGGCCTCGCGGGCACCGGCGGCTGGTACAACCTGCTGATGCTCGCGTCCTCGCCGGTGTTCGCCGCGTCGTTCCTGGTCACCAAGGTGCTGACCCGGCGCGACTCGGCGTCGGTGATCGTGCTGTGGCAGACGATCCTGATCACGCTGATGTCGCTGCCGCTCGCGCTCGCGTTCTGGGTGTGGCCCACGCCCGCGCAGTGGGGGCTCGCGCTGATCGGCGGCGTCGCCGGCACCGCGGGCCACTACTGCCTGACGCGCTCGTTCGCGTCGGCCGACATCTCGGCGACGCAGTCGGTCAAGTTCGTCGACCTGCTGTGGGCCGCGCTGATCGGCTGGATCGCGTTCGGCGACCCGCTGCGCCCGACGACGGTGATCGGCGGCGCGGTGATCGTCGCCTCGATCGTGCTGCTGGAGCGCTACGAGCGGCGGCACGCCGCGGCGACCCCGCCCGCCGCGCCCGCCGACGCGCCGCCCGCCCCGTCGGTCGCGGCCCCGTCCGCACCGACGCCTTCCGCCACGCCCTCCCCGACACCTCCTGCCGACCGCCCATGACGACCGACACCCCCGGCCGCCCCGCGCCCCGCCCGATCCGACGCCTGCTGATCGCCAACCGCGGCGAGATCGCGATCCGCGTCGCCCGCACCGCGGCCGAGCTCGCCATCGAGACGGTCGCGGTGTTCTCGCGCGACGACTCCTCATCGTTGCATCCGCGCAAGGCCGACGCCGCGCACGCGCTCGACGGCGACGGCCCGGCCGCCTATCTCGACGCGGCGGCGCTGGTGGCCGCCGCGCACGCGAGCGGCTGCGACGCGGTGCACCCCGGCTACGGCTTCCTGTCCGAGCGCGCCGACTTCGCGCAGGCCTGCGCCGACGCGGGCCTGACCTTCGTGGGGCCGTCTCCGCGCACGCTCGCGCTGTTCGGCGACAAGGCGGCCGCGCGCGCCCACGCGATCCGCTGCGGCGTGCCGACGCTCTCCGGCACCGACCGCGCGACCACGCTCGACGAGGCGCGCGACTTCCTCGCGCGCCTCGGGCCCGGCGGCGCGATCATGCTCAAGGCGCTGGCCGGCGGCGGCGGCCGCGGCATGCGCGCGGTGACGAGCCCCGAGGCACTCGACGAGGCCTTCGCGCGCTGCGCGTCGGAGGCCGCGACCGCGTTCGGCAGCGACGCGCTGTACGTCGAGCAGCTGATGCCGCGCGCGCGCCACGTCGAGGTCCAGGTCGCCGGCGACGGCGCCTCGGCGGTCCACCTGTACGAGCGCGAGTGCAGCCTGCAGCGCCAGCGCCAGAAGCTGGTCGAGATCGCGCCCGCGCCGAACCTCGCGCCCGGCGTGCGCGACCGGCTGCTCGCCGCGGCGCTGCGGATCGCGCGCGAGGCGAATCTCGCCAACCTCTCGACGATCGAGTTCCTGGTCGACGCCGACGGCGCGAGCCGCAACGACGGCACGTTCGCGTTCGTCGAGGCCAACGCGCGGCTGCAGGTCGAGCACACGGTCACCGAGGAACTGCTCGGCCTGGACCTGGTGCGGCTGCAGCTGCAGCTCGCCGCGGGCGCCACGCTCGCGCAGCTCGGCCTCGCGCGCTCGCCGGCGATGATCGCCGGCTGCGCGCTGCAGGCGCGGATCAACCTCGAGACGATGAACGCCGACGGCACCGCGCGTCCGTCGGCCGGCACGCTCTCGGCCTACGAACTGCCCTCGGGGCGGGGGCTGCGCATCGACGGCTGCGGCTACGCGGGCTGGCGCACCGGGCTGCGCTTCGACTCGCTGCTCGCGAAGCTGATCGTGCGCGTCGACGCGGGCGGGCTGCCGCAGGCCGCCGCGAAGGCGCAGCGCGCGCTCGCCGAATGCCGCATCGAGGGCGTCGCGACCAACCTGCCGTTCCTGCAGGCGCTGCTCGCGCATCCGGACGTGCGCGCGGGCCGCGTGCACACGCGCTTCGTCGACGAGCGGATCGGCGAGCTGCTCGCGCAGGTGCCGGCCACCGCGAAGCGGCGCTGGGTCGAGGGCGCGGGCGAGGCCGCCGCGGGCGGCGGCGACGCGCAGCGCCCCGGCGCGCGCCGGGTCGGCGACGACCCGCTCGGCGTGCTGAACCTCGGGCGGCAGGCGCCGGCCGACGCGCCCGCGGGCCCGTCCGACCCGGGCGAGCGCGCCGCCGACGGTCCCGACGGCACGCACGCGACGCGCGCGCCGCTGCAGGGCACGGTGCTGTCGGTCGCGGTCGCCGAAGGCGCGCGCGTCGGGCGCGGCGACACGCTGCTCGTCGTCGAGTCGATGAAGATGGAGCACGTCGTCGAGGCGGCGCACGGCGGCGTCGTGCGCCGCCTCGCGGTCGCCGCGGGCGACACGGTCTTCGAGGGCGACGGGCTCGCGTGGATCGAGCCGGACGGCGCCGACGCGGTCGTCGAGGCACGCGCCGAAGAAGCCGAGACCGACGCGATCCGCCCCGACCTCGCCGAGGTGCTCGAGCGCCAGCGGCTCGCGCGCGACGACGCGGCGCGGCCCGACGCGGTCGCGAAGCGCCACGCACTCGGGCGGCGCACCGCGCGCGAGAACCTCGCCGAGCTGGTCGATGCGGGTTCCTTCATCGAGTACGGCTCGCTGGTCGTCGCCGCGCGCCGGCAGCGCAACACGATGGACGAGCTCGTCGCGCGCACGCCCGCCGACGGGCTGGTGATGGGCATCGGCCGCATCAACGGCGAGCTGTTCCCCGACGATCGCGCCCGCGCGATCGCGATGTCGTACGACTACACGGTGCTCGCCGGCACGCAGGGCTACAAGAACCACGAGAAGAAGGACCGGATGTTCGAGCTCGCCGAAAAGCTGCGGCTGCCGGTCGTGCTGTTCGCCGAGGGCGGCGGCGGACGCCCGGGCGACACCGACCGCGTCGTCGCCGGCACGCTGAACACGCGCGCGTTCGAGCTCTTCGGGCGGCTCTCGGGGCTGGTGCCGCTGGTGGCCGTCGTCTCGGGTCGCTGCTTCGCCGGCAACGCGGTGCTCGCCGGCTGCTGCGACGTGATCGTCGCGACGAAGGACGCGAACCTCGGCATGGGCGGGCCCGCGATGATCGAGGGCGGCGGGCTCGGCGTCTACAGGCCCGAGGAGGTCGGCCCGATGGACGTGCAGCAGGCCAACGGCGTGGTCGACGTGCTGGTCGACGACGACGCGCAGGCGGTCGCCGTCGCGAAGAAGTACCTGTCGTACTTCCAGGGCTGCGTCGCCGACTGGACCTGCGCCGACCAGCGTGTGCTGCGCCGGCTGGTGCCGGAGAACCGCGTGCGCGCCTACGACGTGCGCGCGGTGATCGACGCGCTCGCCGACACCGGCTCGGTGCTCGAGCTGCGGCCGCGCTTCGGCGCCGGCATGATCACCGCGCTCGTGCGCATCGAGGGCCGGCCGGTCGCTCTGATCGCGAACAACCCGCTGCACCTGGGCGGCGCGATCGACAGCGACGGCGCCGACAAGGCGGCGCGCTTCATGCAGCTGGCCGACGCGTTCGACTTGGCCGTCGTGACGCTGTGCGACACGCCGGGCAACATGGTCGGGCCCGAGGCCGAGCGCACCGCGCTCGTGCGGCACTGCTGCCGGCTCTACGTGACCGCGCAGAGCGTCGACGTGCCGCTGGTGACGGTCGTGCTGCGCAAGGGCTACGGGCTCGGCGCGCAGGGCATGGCGGGCGGCAGCTTCTGGGCGCCCGATGTGATCGTGTCGTGGCCGACCGGCGAGTTCGGCGGCATGGGGCTCGAGGGCGCGGTCAAGCTCGCCTGGCGCAACGAGCTCGCGGCGATCGAGGATCCGGACGGGCGGCGAGCCGAGTACGAGCGGCGCGTCGCGCAGATGTACGAGCAGGGCAAGGCGCTGTCGACCGCATCGCTCTACGAGATCGACGACGTGATCGACCCGGTCGACACGCGGCGCGTGATCGTCGAGACGCTGCGCGCGGCGCCGCCTCGGCCGCCGCGCACCGGCAAGAAGCGGCCCTGCATCGACACCTGGTGAACGCCGCTCAGTTCTCGATCTCCGCTTCCTCGATGCGCGACGACAGCGGCGTGCCGCGGACCTTGACCAGCGTGCCGCCGCCCGGGCTCGCGACGATCGCGTCGAGGAAGGCCTGCAGCGACGCGAACGCGGTGCCGTCGGCGCGCCGGTAGCTCGCGTTCGACGGCAGCGTCACCGTCGTGCCGAGCAGCGTGATCGTCGAGCCGTTGCGGGTGCCGTCGACCTCGACCTGCGCCCCGTTCACCAGGTCGGCGAGCGCGCCGCGGCGGATCTGCGTCGTCGCCGTGCGCTGCACGGTGATCCCGCCGATGCGCAAGGTCGACTGCGTCGCGTCGATCCCGCAGACGAAGCCCTCGATCTCGTTGCGCGCGCCCGCGCCCGGCGTGAGCCCGCGCGCGTCCTCGGCGAGGTCCTCGCACTCGATGCGCATGGCGGTGAAGGTGCCGCCCGCGCCGAACGCGCCGTGGACCTCGACGACGCGGCCGGTGACCAGCGCCGCCTCGCCGCAGCCCGCCGGCCGCGTCGCGATGCGCGTGAACCTCGACCCGCTGGCCGGCGAGCGCGCCGATCGCGAGGCCGTCGGCGAACACCGTCGCGTCGTCGGTCTGCACCCGCACGCCGCCCACGACGAAGGCCGGCGGCCAGACCGAGGCGTCGACCGAGGCGACCGTGCCGTGCAGCTCGGGCGTGATCGACACGCGCTCGGCGGTGCCGCTCGCACCGTCGGCGCCGATGCGCCCGCGCAGCGCCACCTGCATGCCGGTGGCGAGCGCGGCCGTGCCGCGGCCCCGGTCGTCGTCGACCTGCGCGGCGGTGTCGTCGTAGCGCACGCCGTTCAGGATCACGCTGCCGCGGACCACCGTGCCCGACGAGAACGTGACCGGCGCGCCGGTGCCGTCGGTGCCACCGCCGGCGAGCGACGGACCGGCGCCGACACCGGCGCTGGCGCCCGTGCCGTCGCCGCCGCCGCCGCAGCCGGCGACCGAAGCCGCGAGGAGCGCGGCGAGGAGCGCGGCGAGGAGCGCGGCGAGGAGCGCGGCGAGGAGCGCGACGACGGGGCGGCGCGCGAGGGGGGGCGGGTGCTCATGGGTGCTTCTCTACCGGCAGGTCGCTGCCGACGATCTCTTCGAACATGAAGACGCCGACGCCGGCGCGCATGCGGCCGGTGCCCGGGACGTCGGGATGGTTGTCGCGGTCGTGGCGGGCCAGCCACTCGCCCAGTTCGTCGAGCAGCGCCTGGCCGTGCCGCGCGCCGATCGCGCGAAACGCCTCGACCGCCTCGACGGGCAAGTTGTCGTAGGCGACCTTGCGCTGGAACCGTGCGGGCTCGAGGCCCTGCAGGTTGTGGTCGATCGTGCCGATCAGCAGCGACACGTCGCTGCCGAGGATCGCGAGCTTCGCGGCGTCGTTCGCACGCGGGATGTAGGCGCGCGCGACCAGCACCAGCCGCCCGGTGTCGGTGCGCACCACGCTGCCGGTGGACAGCAGTTCGTCGAGCACCGCCCGTGGCGGCACGTCGCCGCCGTGCGCGCGGACCAGCTCCGAGAAGCTCGGCGACGCGCCGTCGAACGGCAGCTCGAGCGGCGCGCCGCGCCCGTCGTTGAACGCGGCGTCGCGGACCCAGCCCGAGACCACCCGGGCGGCGCGGTTGTCGGTCCGCGGCGTTGCGCCGACGCCCGCCTCGCGCTCCGCGACCAGCCGCTGGACGTCCTTGCGGGTCAGGCCGGTCAGCAGCGATGCCCGCGACAGCGAGGGCTTGCGGCCGGGAATCGCAAAATCCTGCAGCGCCACGTCGACGTACGCGCGCTTGGCGAGTTCGGCGAAGGCCGGCATCGGCAGGCCGTGCCGGATCAGCACCCGCGCCAGTGCGCGCATGATCCGCAGCACCGCGCCTTCGAGGGCGCGGCCGAGCGTCGGTGTGTTCGAGTTCATTTGGGCTTTTTCTCCCAAATACCGTCGAAGCGCAAGGGGCAGGCCGACGGCGTCGCGCCGGGGCCCGTCGCGTACACTGCGGCCGCCCCATGGATCTCGACACCGTCCGCGCGCGCCTGCACGAGGCCGGCGCCGCCCCGCCCCACGCCGCATGGCTGCTCAGGCAGTGGCTGCGCGGCGAGCCGCTGGATGCGCCCTACCGCGGCGACCCGAATTTCCTGCCGAAGCGGCTGCGCGCGGCGCTCCCCGAGGTCGGCGCCCTGCTCGACGGCCTCGCGCGCATCGAGTCGCGGCACCCGGCCGCCGATGGCGGCGAGCGCCTGCTGGTGTCGCTCGCCGGCGGCGCGACCGTCGAGACCGTGCTCCTGCCGCGCGGCAGCCTGTGCGTGTCCACCCAGGTCGGCTGCGCGGTCGGCTGCACGTTCTGCACGACCGGCCGCGACGGCCTGCTGCGACAGCTCGGCGCGGCCGAGATCGTCGCGCAGGTCGCGCTCGCGCGCCGTCTGCGCGCGGTGCGCACCGTCGTCTTCATGGGCATGGGCGAGCCCGCGCACAACCTCGACGCGGTGCTCGACGCGATCGCGGTGCTCGGCACCGAGGGCGGCGTCGCGCACAAGAACCTGGTGTTCTCGACGGTCGGCGACCGGCGCGCGTTCGAGCGGCTGCCCCTGGGGCCGGTCAGGCCCGCGCTCGCGCTGTCGCTGCACACGACGCGCGCCGGGCTGCGCGAGCAGTTGCTGCCGCGCGCGCCGCGCATCACGCCCGAAGAGCTGGTGGAGCTCGCCTGCGCGTACGCCGACGCGACGACGCACCCGCTGCTCGTGCAGTGGACGCTGCTCGACGGCGTGAACGACGGCGCCGACGAGCTCGACGCGCTCGCGCGGCTCCTTGCCGGCCGGCGCGCGCTGCTCAACGCGATCCCGTGGAACGCGGTCGACGACGCGGGCTTCGCGCGGCCGCCGTACGAGCGCGCGGTCGGGTTCGTGCGCGCGCTGCGCGAGCGCGGCGTGATGGCGACGCTGCGCTGGTCGGCCGCGCAGGACGTCGACGGCGGCTGCGGGCAGCTGCGGGCGCGCCGGAACGCGGGACCGCTCGAGCGGCCGGTCGCCGCCCCGGCACGCGGCCGGCCCGCCGTCCCGATGCGCTGACGGTGCGCGGCGGCCTCAGGCCGCCGTCTTCTTCTGCCCGATCCGGCTCTCGGTGCCGGCGATCAGGTTCGAGATGTTCTTCCGGTGCCGCAGGATCAGCAGCACGCTCATGATCCCGAGCGGCACCAGCACCGCGTCGATGCCGGCGAGCAGCGCGTAGTAGGACGGCGCGAACACCGCCGCGACCAGCGCGGCGAGCGACGAGTAGCGGAAGAACACCGCGACCGTGATCCAGGTGGCGAGCGTCGCGAGCCCCAGCCAGGGCGACAGCGCGAGCAGCACGCCGGCCGCGGTCGCGACGCCCTTGCCGCCCTGGAAACCGTGGAACACCGGGAACAGGTGCCCGACGAACGCGGCGAGGCCGACGCAGGCGAACACCAGGTCGCCGAAGCCGTAGCGCGTGGCGACGGCCTTCGCGAGCCCCACCGCGACCGCGCCCTTGGCCGCGTCGCCGACCAGCGTCAGGATCGCCGCCGTGCGGTTGCCGGTACGCAGCACGTTGGTGGCGCCCGGGTTGCCCGAGCCGTAGCTGCGCGGGTCGGCCAGCCCCATCGCTCGGCTGACGACGACGGCGAACGACACCGAGCCGAGCAGGTAGGCGAGCACGATCGCGACGATCGCTGGCATCGAGTCCATGGCGTCTCCGCAGGTCCAGTCGGTCAGTCGGCGAGCGCGCAGTCTACCGGCGTCGCGTCGAGCAGGTCGACGAGCACCGCGGGCTCGATCCCAACGAGGTAGCCGCGCCGCCCGCCGTTGATCCAGATCCGCGGCAGCGCCAGCACGCTGCGCTCGACGAAGACCGGCATCGCCTTCTTCGTGCCGAACGGCGAGGTGCCGCCGACGAGGTAGCCGGAGTGGCGCTGGGCGACCTCGGGCTCGCACGGCGCGATCGACTTGCGGCCGGCCTGCCGCGCGAGGTTCTTCGTCGAGACCTTGCAGTCGCCGTGCATCAGCACCACGAGCGGCTTGCCCGCCTCGTCCTGCATCACCAGCGTCTTCACCACCGCATGCTCGTCGAGACCGAGCTGGCGCGCCGACTCGGCGGTGCCGCCGTGCTCGACGTAGTCGTAAGGGTGCTCGGTGAACGCGACGCCGCGCTTTCTCAGCAGCGCGGTCGCGGGCGTTTCGGAGACGTGCTTCGCGGCCATCCGCGGATGATAGCCGCGGCCGGCCGTCTGCCGCCGGCCCGCCTTGTCAGGATGCCCGGCCGCGCAGCCCGGCCAGGTACGCGATCACCTCGTCGCGTCCGAGCACGTCGCCGTACTTCGCGTTGATGTCGAACAGGTTCGCGTCGTGCGGCCCGTCGTGCCGGTCGCCGACGCATTCGCGCGGCACGATCACCCGGTAGCCGTGCTGCACGCCGTCGAGCGCGCCCGCGCGCACGCAGCCGCTCGTCGAGCAGCCGGCGAGGATCAGCGTGTCGACGCCGAGCGTGGCCAGCATCGGGGCGAGCGGCGTGCCGAAGAACGGGCTGGGGTACTGCTTGACGATCACCACCTCGCTCGGGAGCGGGGCGACCGCCGGATCGATCTCGGCCAGCGGCTCGCCGGGCACGAGCTTGCGCAGTGCCGGCACCTTGCGCACGAACCAGCCGCCGTCGGCGCCCGAGGCGTGGTACATCACCTTGGTGTGGATCACCGGGATGCCGGCCGCGCGCGCGGCGGCGAGCAGCGGGACGGTGTCGCGCACCGCGTTGACCACCCCTTCGCCGTAGAACGCCGAGCCGGGCGTCGTGTAGGCGAGCGTGAAGTCGATGATCACCAGCGCCGGCTTCGTGCCGAAGCCGACGGTGCCGTCGAAGACGCCGACGTAGTTCCGTTCGCGGGAGACGCTCATCGTGGTCCGTCCTCAGTCGATGTCGTGGAAGTGGCAGGCGGCCATGTGGCCGTCGGTGCCGGTGGGCGCCGGCGCGGGGTCGTCGTGCACGCAGGCGCGCGGCAGCCGCGTGCCGCACGCCTCGACCGTGTCGGCGCCGCTCGCGGCGACGAGGCGCGCGCGCGGGCAGCGCGGATGGAAGCGGCAGCCGCCCGGCAGCGCGGCGGCGCTGCCGATCTCCCCGATCGGGCGGATGCGCGGCCGCGAGCGCTCGCGCACCGGGTCGGTGCTGGGCACGGCCGACAGCAGCGAAACGGTGTACGGATGGCGGGGCGACCGGTAGAGCGCGTCGCGCGGCCCGATCTCGACGATGCGGCCGAGGTACATCACCGCGACGCGGTCGCTGACGTGGCGCACCACGCCGAGGTCGTGGGAGATGAACAGGTAGGCCACGCCGGAGCGCGCCTGGATCTCGGCGAGCAGGTTGAGGATCTGCGCCTGCACCGAGACGTCGAGCGCCGAGACCGGCTCGTCGAGCACCACCAGCGCCGGATCGAGCGCGATCGCGCGCGCGATGCCGACGCGCTGGCGCTGCCCGCCCGAGAACTCGTGCGGATAGCGCGCCGCCATCGCCGGCCGCAGCCCGACGCTGGACAGCAGCGCACGCGCGCGCTCAGCCGCCTCGGCGCGCGCGATGCCGTGCGCGACCAGCGGCTCGGCGACGATCTGGCCCGCCGTCATCCGCGGGTCGAGCGAGCCGTACGGGTCCTGGAACACCATCTGCATCTTCGGGCGCAGCGCGCGCAGCGCCCCGCGCGCGGCCGTGCTCACCTCCTGCCCGTCGAAGCGGATGCGGCCCTCGCTCGGTTCGATCAGCCGCAGCACCAGGCGGCCGAGCGTGCTCTTGCCGCTGCCGGTCTCGCCGACCAGGCCGAGCGTCTCGCCGCGCGCGAGCGTGAAGGACACGTCGTCCACCGCGCGGACCTCGGGCCGCACCGCGCCGAACAGCGTGCGCCCGCCGCCGAAGCGCTTGCGCAGCCCCGCGACCTCGAGGAGCGCGCTCATGCCGCCACCCCGGCCTCGCCCTGCCGGTGGCACGCGGCGAGATGGCCCTCGCCGCGCAGCACCGGCCGCTCGACGCGGCACCCCGCCTGCTCGGTCGCCGCGAAGCAGCGCGGCGCGAACGCGCAGCCGGCGGGCCGGCGCGCCGGGTCGGGCGGGCTGCCGGCGATCGCCGCGAGCTTCGTACCGGCCGGCGCCTCGATGTCGGGGATGCTGCGCAACAGCGAGATCGTGTACGGATGGCGCGGCGCCGCGAACACCTCCCGCACCGTGCCGGTCTCGATGACGCGGCCGGCGTACATCACCGCCACGCGATCGGCCTGCCGCGCCACCACGCCGAGGTCGTGGGTGATCAGCACCATGGCCATGCCCTCGGCATCCCTCAGCTCGCCCAGCAGGTCGAGCACCTGCGCCTGCACCGTCACGTCGAGCGCGGTCGTCGGCTCGTCGGCGATCAGCACGCGCGGCCCGAGCGCGATCGCCATCGCGATCAGCACGCGCTGGCGCATGCCGCCCGAGAACTGGTGCGGATAGTCGTCGACGCGCCGCGCGGGGTCGGGGATCTGCACGCGCGCGAGCAGTTCGACCGCGCGCGCCCGCGCCTCGCGCCGGCCGATCGGCAGGTGGGCGCGGAGCACCTCGCCGATCTGGTCGCCGACGCGGAACACCGGATTGAGCCCGGTGAGCGGGTCCTGGAACACCATGCCGATCCGCGCGCCGCGCATCCGGCGCAGCGCCTCGGGCTCGAGGCGCAGCAGGTCGACCCCGTCGACGAGCGCCTCGCCCGCGATCACCCGGCCCGGCTTGGGCAGCAGGCCCAGCGCGGACACGAAGGTGACGGTCTTGCCCGAGCCGCTCTCCCCGACCACCGCGAGCGTCTCGCCGGCCCGCACCTCGAGCGAGACCTCCTCCACCAGGCGCACCGCGCCCTGCTCGCCGGGAACGGCCGCGGTCAGGCCGCGCAGCTCGAAGGCGAGGCTCACAGCAGCTTCCCGGTGTTGCGGCGCATCTGCGGGTCCAGCGTGTCGCGCAGCCCGTCGCCGAGCAGGTTCAGGACCACGACGGTGAAGGCGATGCACAGGCCGGCCGACAGCGAGATCAGCGGCCGCGTGGTGATCGCCGTCTGCCCCTCGGAGATCACGTTACCCCAGGTGGGCGTGGGCGGCTGCACGCCGAGGCCGAGGAACGACAGGCCGGCCTCGGCGAGGATCGCGGTCGCGGCGCTGACCGTCGCCACGACGATCACCGGGGGCAGCGCGTTCGGGATCACGTGGCGCACGAGGATGGTCCAGGACGACAGGCCGATCGCGCGCGACGCCTCGATGAAGGGCCGGGGCCGGATGGTGAGCACGACCGAGCGCATCACCGCGGCGATCCGCGGCGTGTAGGCGATGGCCACCGCCAGCACGATCGAGTCCAGCGTGTTGCCCCGCGCGGCGACCAGCGCGAGCGCCAGCAGGAACGACGGGAAGGCGAGCAGGATGTCGATCACCGCCACCAGCACCCGCTCGAGCCAGCCGCCGACGTAGCCCGCGACCGCACCCAGCAGGGTGCCGGCGGTGAGCGAGATCAGCACCACGTAGAGCCCGACCTGCAGCGAGATGCGCGTGCCCCAGACGAGGCGCGAGAGCACGCAGCGGCCGAACGCGTCGGTGCCGAGCCAGTAGGTGGCCGACGGCGGCGAGAGCGTGTTCATCAGGTCGGTGCGGGTCGGCGGATGCGGCGCCAGCCAGGGCGCGAACACCGCGACCAGCACCAGCAGCACGACGCCGATCGCGCCGCATACGAACGCGGGGTGGCGCGCGTAGCGCCGCAGCGTCGCGCGGCGCCGCGCGGCGGTGTCCTCGAGGAGCTCGGTGTCCGCGTCGGCGGCGGCTGTCATGTGCGGGCGAGCCTCGGGTCGATGGCGCCGTAGAGCAGGTCGAGCGCGGTGTTCAGCAGCACGACCGCGGCCGCCAGCACCAGCACGCCCGCCTGCACCAGCTGGTAGTCGCGCGCCAGGATCGCCTTCAGGATCGTCGAGCCGAGCCCGGGACGGCTGAACACCGTCTCGACCAGGATCGCGTTGCCGAGCGACCAGGCGAAGGTGACGCCGATCACCGCGAGCACCGGGATCAGCGCGTTGCGCAGCGCGAGCCGCCAGACGATGCGCCGCTCGGGCACGCCCATCGCGCGGGCGACGCGGATGTGGTCCTGCCCGAGCACCTCGAGCATCGCCGAGCGGGTCAGCCGCGCGATGTAGGCGGCCACCGAGAAGCCGAGCACGAGCGCCGGCAGCGCGAGGTGGTGCGCCGCCTTCCAGAACCCGGGCTGGCTGGTCGCGCCGAGCACCGGGAACAGGCCGAGCGCGTGCGAGAAGACGAGGATCGCGACCAGGCCCAGCCAGAACACCGGGAACGAGATGCCGCCCAGCGCGATCAGCATCACGAAGACGTCCACCGCACTGCCCTGCCTGACCGCGGCGACGATGCCGAGCGGCACGCCGACCAGCACCGCGACCGCCATCCCCGCCGCGGCCAGCGTCGCGGAGGGCGGCACCGCGGCCCAGATCTCGGCGAGCGCCGGCTGGCCGGTGGCGACCGACATGCCGAGATCGCCGCCCGCCGCGCGCGCGAGGAAGATCAGGTACTGCCGCCAGACCGGCTGGTCGAGGCCGAGGCGCGCGCGCAGGTTCGCGAGCGCCTCGGCGGTGGCGAAGTCGCCCAGCATGTACAGGGCGGGATCGCCGGGAATGGCCCTCATCAGGAAGAAGGCCACCGTGACGATCCCGACCAGCGCGACGAGCAGCTGTATCGCGCAGCGGGCGAGGTAGAACGGCATCAGTTCGCGCGCAGCGAGACCGGCGAGACGTTGACGGTGAACAGGCTGTTCTGCACGAAGCCCTGCACGCTCGGCCCGTGCGCGATGTAGAGGCGGTCCGCGTACAGCGGGATCACCGGGATGTCCTCCATCGTCTGGCGCAGCAGCTTGTTGTAGGCCTCCTTGCGGCGCGCCGCGTCCGGCGCGCGCGCGGCGTCGGCGAGCAGCTGGTCGGCACGGTCGTAGCGCGAGGTGTTGAGCCCGGGCGGATGCGAGCGCGTGTGGTACAGCGTGACGAGCGGGCTGTCCGGATCCGGCGGCCCGACCACCGCGGTGATGCAGGACTGCACGTTGCCCGAGGAGCGCGTCGGCACGTAGACCCCGCGCTCGAGCACCTTGACGCTCGCCTGGATGCCGACCTGCTGCAGGTCGTTGGCGATCGCGACCGGGAACTTGTCGAACGGGTTCAGGCCCACCGTCGTGATCTCGAACTTGAAGTTCGAGACGTTCGCCTCCTTCAGCAGCGCACGGGCCCGGTCGGGGTCGAACGCGTAGCGCGGCACGCCGTCTTCCGAGAACTCCTGGAAGGTCGAGGTGAGGACGCTGGTCGCCTCGAACTTGGTGCCGCGGAAGAAGCCGTCGATCAGCGCCTTGCGGTTGATCGCGTGCGCGATCGCGCGGCGCACGCGCACGTCGGCGAGCGGCCCGGCGGTGGTGTTGAGCACCAGGTTGACCGCGTTGTTGGCCGGCCGGTCGAGCAGGGTGACGCCGTTCGCCTTGCGCAGGCGCTCGATCACGTCGGGCGACTGCAGCGCGTAGAAGACGTCGAGCTCGCGGTTCTCCAGCGCGATCGCCGCGGCGGTCTCGTCGCGCACGATCCGGAAGATCACGTCGGTGAGCGTGGACGCCCCGCCGAAGTAGCTCGGGTTGGCCGTCAGACGCACCTCGTTGCCGGTCGTCCAGCGGTCGAACACGAACGGCCCGGTGCCGATCGGGTTCATGCTGTACTTCTCGCCCAGTTCGGTCACCGCCTTGCGGGAGACCAGCCAGCCCTGGTTGAACGCGCACAGCTTGTGCAGGAAGCCCGAGTTCGGCGCGTTCAGGATGAAGCGCACGGTCAGCGGGTCCGGGGTCTGGATCTCCTTGAGGCTGGAGAGCTGGCCGCGGTAGAGGCTGCCGGTCGCGGGGTCGAGCACGCGCTCGAAGGAGAACTTGACGTCGTCCGAGGTGAACGGGCCGAAGTTCTTGTGCCAGGTGACGTTCGGGCGCAGGCGGAAGGTCCACGCGAGCCCGTCCGGCGACACCTCGTAGCCGGTGGCGATGTCCGGGACGATCGCGTTGGTCGCCTGGTTGTACTGCACCAGGCCGCTGTAGATGTGGCTCGCGATCGACTGGTTCTCGTTCTGGAAGATCCGCGCCGGATCGAGCTGCGAGATGTCCGAGCCGAAGCGCACGCGCAGCGTGCGCGTGCCCTGCGCCAGCACCGGTGCACCGAACGCGCCGCCGAGCGCGAGGCCCGCGGCTCCCTTGATCACGCCGCGCCGGCTCACGCCCGGCGCCGTCCGAATCCCGTCCATCGAAGTGCTCCCCCGCAGTGGTTGATCCGTCGCCGGCGCACGCCGCCGGCGGGTGTTGACCGTGCCCGTTCGGGGTCGGAGGGCGCTCGCCGCGGCCGCCCTGCCCACCCGTGACGACCCGGGCCGGGTACGTCATGCTGAAGCTTAGGTTGCATGCAATTTGCATGCAAGCGTTCTCTCACGGCGCCGGTGCCGCCCGCATGCCGTCGCGCGCCGCCGCGAGGAAGATCGCCTTGCCCGCCTGCACGTGCGCGCGCATCACCGCGCCGGCCCAGGCCGGGTTGCCGGAGGCGATCGCGGTGGCCATCTCGCGGTGCTGCTCGATGCTGCGGCGCAGGTTCGCCTCGTCGAAGTTGCGGAAGTTGCGCAGGATCATCGGCGGCACCGCGAGGCTCGCGAGGATCGCGCGCGTGCGCGTCTGCCCGCTCATGTTCCAAAGCGTCTTGTGGAACCGCACGTTCGCCTCCGAGACGCGCTCGATGGCGGGCAGGTCGGTGGCGGGCAGCGCCTCGAGACCCGCTTCGCAGGCGGCGTTCAGGGCGGCCACGCCCTGCGGCGTGGGCGCCGCCGCGGCCCGCTCCGCGGCGTGCACCTCGAGCAGCGCGCGCAGGTCGTAGATCTCCTCGATGTCCGCCTGCGACCACTCGGCGGCGAAGGCGCCCTGGTTCGGCACCACCCGCAGCCAGCCCTCGGCGTCGAGCCGGCGCAGCGCCTCGCGCACCGGCGTGCGGCTCACCCCGAGGTGCAGCGCGAGATCCTCTTCCCGCAGGTGTGCGCCGGGCGGGTGCGTCCCGTCCGCGAGCTGCCTGCGCAGCGCGTCGTAGGCCTGTTCCCAAGCGGTCGCCACCGTCGCTCCGGTTCACTTCGAAGAGTTCCGGTACTATACAGACGGACTTTTGATGTATGCAATCATCCCACCGTCGGCCCGACCCGGGCCGCACGCACGCCAGGAGACGCCCATGCCCCGCAGCCCGCTGCGCCCCCTCCTCGCCCGGGGCCGATGCCTCGTCGCCCCGGGGGTCTTCGACCTGATCTCGACCCACGTGCTGAACCAGCACCCGGTCGACGCGACCTACGTCACCGGATTCGGCCTCGTCGCCTCGTCGCTCGGCCTGCCGGACGCGGGGCTCGCGACCTACACCGAGATGATCGAGCGCATCGAGCGCATCGCCGAGTTCTCGCGCGCGCCGGTGATCGCCGACGCCGACACCGGCTACGGCGGGCTCCTCAACGTGCGCCGCACGGTGCGGGGCTACGAGAAGGCCGGCGTCGCCGCGATCCAGCTCGAGGACCAGGAGTTCCCGAAGAAGTGCGGCCACACGCCGGGCCGGCGGGTGATCCCGATGGCGGACATGGTCCGCAAGATCGAGGTCGCGGTCGACTCGCGCTCCTCGGCGGACTTCCTCGTCATCGCGCGTACCGACGCGCGGACCTCGCTCGGGCTCGACGAGGCGCTGCGGCGTGCGGAGGCCTACGCGAAGGCCGGCGCCGACATCCTGTTCGTCGAGTCGCCCGAGACCGAGGACGAGATGGCGCGCATCGGCCGGTCGTTCGACCAGCCGCTGCTGGTCAACATGGTCGAGGGCGGCAAGACGCCGGTGCTGCCGCGCGCGCGCCTCGCCGAACTCGGCTTCCAGATCGCGATCTATCCCGGGGCCGGCTTCCTCGCCACCGCGGCGGCGCTCGACGCGATGTACCGCCACGTCGCCGCCACCGGCAGCAGCCTCGGTGCATCCGTGCCGGTCTTCGACTTCACGCGGATGACCGAGATCATGGGCTTTCCGGACGTCCACGCGTTCGAGCGGCGCTGGGCGTAGGGGCGGGGCGCGGTTCGCCGGTCGCTTCGGCTCCGGCGCGCGTCGCGCCGGTCACCGTCGTCGACCGGCCGGCGTCAGTCGCGCTCGCGCAGGTTGGCGTCCTTCACCACCTGGCCCCAGCGCGCGTAGTCCGCGCGGATCTGGGCGGCGAATTCCTCCGGCGTGTTGCCCACCGGATCGAACGCCGCGGCGAGGTACCGGTCGCGGATGTCCGGCATCGCGAGCACCGCGGCGATCTCCTGCTGCAGGCGGTTGACGATCGCCTTCGGCGTCTTCGCGGGCGCGAGCAGGCCGTACCAGGAGCTCACGCTGAAGCCCGGCACGCCGAGCTCCTCGACGGTCGGCACGTCGGGCAGCGACGGCGAGCGCTTCGCGCTGGTGACGGCCACCGGAATCAGCCGGTCCTGCTTCACGTAGGCCGCGATCGTCGGCACCACCGTGATGAAGACCGGCACCTGCCCCGCGACGACGTCGGTCACCGCCTGGCCGCCGCCCTTGTAGGGCACGTGGGTCATCTTGATGCCGGTGCGGATCGCGAGCAGCTCGCCCGCGAGGTGCGGCGTCGAGCCCTGGCCCGACGAGGTGAACTGCAGCTGTCCCGGCCGGGCCTTGGCCTGCGCCACCAGGTCCGCGACGTTGCGGATCTGCGCGGCCGGATGGGCGACGATGATCAGCGTCGCGTCGTTGAGCTTGGTGATCGGCTCGAAGTCCGTCAGCGGATTGAACGGCGCCTTCAGGATGTGCGGCGCGACCACGACCCCGCCGTCGAAGCCCATCAGCAGCGTGTACCCGTCCGGCGGCGCGGTGGCCACCGCCTGCGCGCCGATGAAGCCGGACGCGCCGGGGCGGTTCTCGATGATCACCTGCTGCTTGAGCCGCTCGCCGAGCCGGTCGCTGATGAAGCGCACCACGGCATCACCGCCACCGCCCGGCGAGAAGGGCACGATGATGCGGATCGGCTTGTTCGGCCAGCCGTCCTGCGCGACGGCGGGCAGCGCCGCGGCCAGGGTCGCCGCGGCGAAGAGCGTGCGGGCCGCCTGAGAGAGGAGTCTGCGACGTTGCGACGTGGGGGTAGTCATCGGTGAACCTCGGTGCGGAGATGGGGGGTGCCCCCCGAAGGGGCGCGCAGTCCTGGGCGACGCCTATCGGTCCCAGACCTCGTCGGGCACCGGCAGGCCGGCGAGGTCCTGGGCGGTCAGCGCACGCTCGGGGGCGATGCCGTAGGTCTCGAGCATCAGCATGACCTGCCGCGTGTGCTGCGCGGCGTGCCACGCGGTGCGCTCCAGCACGTCGTGCATGGTGCGCTGGCCGTAGTAGGTCGGCACGAGGCGCAGCAGCGCGCGGTCGGACTCGGCGTCCCACCAGTCGTGCAGCTCCTCGCGGACCGTCATGCCCCAGGCCGCGATGTCCTCGGCGCTCCAGTCGTCGGGCGGCACCTCGTTGAAGCTCTCGAACTTGAGCTCGATGCCCCGCGCCGCCTCGACGCCCATCTGCGCGACGCGGAACAGGTGGAAGACCGTGCCCGCCGGCGTGCGGTTGCGGTTGCGGAAGTTCTCGCGCAGCTGCGCCGCCGAGAACTGCAGGATGTAGCGCGCGGCCGCCTGGATCACCAGGTCGAGCTTCGCGACCAGCTGCTCGGGCGGCAGCGGATCCATCAGCTTGGTCTTCAGGTCGAGGAACTTGACGACGTCCTGGAACGACTGGCACAGCGTGTAGCGGCCACCGAGCGCGACCACCGGCACGCTGCGGGCGCCGAGCGCGCGCAGCTTGGCCATGCCGTCGGGGTCGTTGTGCACGTCGATCGACTCGAAGTCGATGCCCTGCTTGGTGAGGAACTCCTTGGTCCGCAGGCAGGAGGAGCAACCCGGCTGCCAGAAGACCTGAACGCGTGCTGCGGTGTGGGTGTCCATCGTGTGCCCTCGTGTCGGTGTCGTCGTGAAGTCAGTTCGATGCGGAGCGCGGTGCGCGCGCGAGCGCGGGCAGCCCCAGGATCGCGCGTGCCTCGGCCGGCGTCGCCACCGGCCGACCCACCAGCCGCGCGAGCCGCGCGACCTCGTGAACCAGGTCCGCGTTGCCCGGGTGGCCCAGCTCCGGGTATGCGTAGTCCCCGATCCCGATGGCGACGTGGCCGCCGGTCGCGATCGCGGTCATCGCGAGCGGAAAGAGGTTGCCGGCCTTGCAGCAGACCGACCAGGCGACGCGCGCACCGCGCGGCAGGTGGTCGGTGTACGCGCGCAGCCCCTCGGGCGTGGCCGGATGCGCACCGAGCTGCCCGCCCTCGCCGTGCACCAGCAGCACGTAGGCGGGATCGCCCGCGCGCCCCAGGTCGATCAGCGCCGCGGCGCTGCGCAGGAACGGGATGCTCCAGCAGGCGAGCGCCGGCTTGATGCCGATCTCCGCGAAGCGCCGCGTGAACGCGAGCAGCGTCGCGTGCGCGTTCACGTAGACCTTGTCGTCGGTCAGGAAGCGCCCGGCAGCGGCGTCGAACACGTCGATGTTGGTCGAGCCGGGGTCGAGCCCGACGATCTCGGGCTGCAGCACCGGGTCGCCGGCGAACGCCTCGAGGTGGGCGATCCGCTCGAGCGTGCCGCCCCGCGTGATCTGCCCGAGCGTGGGGTTGATCAGCAGGTCCGAGTTCGCGCGGATCGCGCGGATCGCGGCCGCGTAGTCGTCGATGCCGTGGGCGGGCGAGCCGTCGGGCCGCCGCGCGTGGAAGTGGATGACCGAGGCACCCGCGTCCTGCGCCGCACGGGCGTCGCGGCCGATCTCCTCGGGCGTCCAGGGCACGTTCGGGTTCTCGCCGCGCATCGCGTACTCGTTGACGCGCACCTCGATGATCAGCTTGTCCACGGGGCCCCCTTCGTCGCCGCCGGGTCGTCCACGCGGAATTCCGAGGCGGGCGCGTCGTCCTTGCGCGCCGGGCGCCGGACCCGCTGTCCGAATCGGGCGACCGGAAGCGCGAGCTCGCGCATCCGTGCGATGTGCTCGGGCGCGAGCCCGCCGAGCCCGTGGCGCCGCGCGAACGCGGCCATCTCGTCGAGGCCGGGGCCGTCGTCGGCCGCGTCGGGGGCGGACGGCGTGGCGCTCACGGCTGGGCCCGCTCGCGGCGCCATGGCGTGGCGGCCTCGTAGGCGGCGGCGATGCGGACGATCGACGCCTCGTCGAAGCGGTTGCCGACGATCTGCCAGTTGAGCGGCAGGCCGTCGGCGAAGCCGGTGCACTGCGACAGGCTCGGATGGCCGGACAGGTTGAAGGGCGTGTACATCGTGTCCACCGTGAAGGCGCTCGTCTCGGGCTCGACGCCGGCGATCGGGGGCAGGTGCAGCGTGCCGTAGGTCACCAGCGCGTCGAAGCCGCGCATCAGCGTGTCGATGCCGTCGGCGACGGTGCGGCGCAGCCGCTGCGCGGCGAGGTAGTCGACCGCGCGCACCAGCGAGCCGGCCAGCAGCTTGTCGCGCAACGCGAAGCCCATCCGGTCCGCGTGCTCGATCAGCTCGCGCTCGTGGATCGCGGCGGACTCCGCCGGGCCGATCATCCGCGTCGCCGCGAGGCACTCGGCCGCCGGGACCGGCAGGCGCACGCGAACCAGCGTCGCACCGAGGGACTCGAGCACGGCGAGCCCCGCCTCGAAGCCGCGCTGGAGCGGGGCGTCGGGCCGCGGGGAGCCGGCGCCCGGATCGTCGACGACCGCGATCCGCGCGCCCGCGATCGACCGTCCCACCGACCGGCGCAGCGACCCCGCGGGGTGCCCGGCCGCGTCCCGGGGTCCGGTCAGCGCGTCCAGCACGATCGCGCAGTCCTCGACCGTCCAGGTGAAGATACCGGGGACGTCCAGCGACCAGCAGTTCGGCAGGATGCCGTCGAGCGGCAGGCGCCCCGGCGTGCAGATCATGCCGACCGTGCCGGAGCCGGCGGCGGGCAGCCGGACCGAGCCGGTCGTGTCCGACCCGAGCGTGAAGGCCGCCATGCCGGTGGCGACCGCGGCGCCGGCGCCGGTCGACGATCCGCCGGTCAGGCGCGCGAGGTCCCACGGGTTGCGGGCCGGGGGGAACGGCAGGTCGAAGTACTCGCCGGCATTGCCGGTGCCGAACTCCCAGGTGGCGAGCTTGCCGACGAGCACCGCGCCGGCGGCCTTCAGCCGCGCGACCAGCGCCGCATCGCGCTCGGGCACGTGGTCGAGCCGCAGGCGCGAGGCGGCGGTGGCCGGCAGCCCGGCGACGTCGTAGGTGTCCTTGACCGCGAAGGGCAGCCCGTGGAGCGGCCCGCGCCAGCGGCCCGCGGCGATCTCGGCCTGCGCGTGCGCGGCCGCCTCGCGGGCCTGCGCCGCGGCGACGCGGATGTACGCGTGCACGCGCTCGTCGGTCGCCTCGATGCGCGCGAGCACCGCGTCGAGCAGCGCCACGGGCGACAGCTCGCCGCGCGCGACTCGGGCGGACGCCTCGGCGACCGTCAGGGTCCAGGGCGGCGGGTCGGCGGGGCGGACGGGCGCGTTCATCGGTCGGGGCACGGCTTCGGCCCACTATAGGCGCGGGCCGCCGACCAAGGAACCTCCGAAACGCGAACGGCCCATCTGATCTTCAGATGGGCGTCGGGCGCAGCGACGCCCCCCTCCATGCCCCCGAGCGCACCAGCGTCGCGACCTGTTCGCGCAGGATCGCGTGGACCGCCTCCGCGGCCAGGCCCATCGCGCGGAAGTCGTAGGTACAGATCGAGACCGGGCGGGACAGCGCCGCGCCGGGCACCCGCAGCACGCGCAGCTCGCCGCGCGCCGCCTCCTCGTCGACCGTCGCCCAGGGCAGGAAGGTGCCGGCGATGCCGCGCGTCGCGCAGGCCTTCTGCATCCGCAGCGAGTCCAGCTCGGCGACCGGCGCGAGGCGCAGGCCCTCGCGCGCGAACGCGGCCTCGACGACCCGCCGCATCCCGTTGCCGGGTCCGGGCACGACGAGCGGATGGCTCGCCGCGAGCGCGAGCGGGATCTCGTCGCCGAGCCCCGTCATCCACGGCGCCGACGCGGCCGCGACGTAGTACAGGTCCTCGTCGAGGAGCGGCACCACCTCGAGCCCCTTCACCGACTCGCCCATGAACAGCACGGCCATGTCGAGCCGGCCGTTGAGCGTGAACTCCTGCAGCAGCGCGCTCACGCCGTCGACCACGTGCAGCACGATGCCCGGATGGCGCGCGAGCACCGCCTCGAGCAGCGGCATGCCGAGGGTGTGCAGCACCGCGGTCGGCAGGCCGACCGACACCGAGCCGGTCGGCGCGCCGCTCGCGGCGGTGACGTCGTCCTCGGCGCTCTGCATCTGCCGCACGATCGTCTGCGCGTGCCGGTACAGCAGCCGACCGGCCTCGGTGAGCTCGACGCCGTTCGGACGCCGGATGAAGAGCCGGGCGCGCAGATGGTGCTCGAGCGCCGACACCTGGTGGCTGACCGCCGACTGCGCGATCGACAGCTGGCCGGCGGCCTTCGAGATGCTCCCCAGGTCGGCGACCTTGAGGAAGTAGCGCAGCTGTCGCAGTTCCATGGAGGACCGGGGAGGTGCGCCGCGACCCGGACCTCAGGTCGGCGGCACCAGTCCCCTAACCTGCCCGAACAGCCGCACGAGCCCGAGCAGCGCGTCGAAGTTCGGCGTGTCGAGGCCGACCAGGCGGCCCAGCTCGCAGACCGCGCCGGCGAGCGCGTCGAGCTCGATCGGGCGGCCCGCGTCCACGTCCTGCAGCATCGAGGTCCGCACCGCGCCGAGCTTGCGGGTGATCACGTGGCGCTCCTCCGGCGACATCTCGATCGGCAGCCCGATCGCCGCGCCGATCGCCGAGGCCTCGGCCATCGCGTCGGACACGAAGCGGCGCACCAGCGGGTCGTCGAGGATGCGGTCCATCGTCGCGCCGGTGATCGCCGAGACCGGGTTCATCGTCGCGTTGCCCCAGAGCTTGAGCCAGACGTCGAGCTCGATGCGCGACGAGGTCTCGACGGTGAGGCCGCCCGCGCGCAGCAGCCCTGCGATCGCGTCGAGGCGCGGCGTCGCGGCGCCGCCGGGCTCGCCGACGATGAACCGGTCGCCGGCCGCGTGCAGCACGACGCCCGGCTCGGGCGACGAGGCCGACATGTGCACCACGCAGCCGACGACGCGCTCGGGCGGCATCGTGTGCGCGAGCGCGCCGGTGGGGTCGGTGGCCTCGAGCCGCGTGCCGCGCCAGCGCTCGCCGAGTCCGTGGAAGAACCACCACGGCACCCCGTTCATCGCCGACAGCACGACGGTGTGCGGACCGAGCAGCGGCGCGATCGACCCGGGGATGGCCGGCAGCGCGGTCGTCTTGACCGACAGGATCACCAGGTCCTGCGGGCCGAGCTCCTTCGCCGAGTCGCTCGCCGCGATCGACACCGCGCGGCCGTGCTCCGGGTCCTTCTTGTCGCGCAGCACCAGCCCGTGGCGGCGCACCGCGGCGAGCGTCGCGCCGCGGGCGAGCGCGCTGACCGGGCGACCGCCCTCGACCAGCCGGTGGGCGACGAAACCGCCGATCGATCCCAACCCGACGATGCAGACCTTGTCCATCCGTGTGTCCTTCAGAGTCGCCGCGACACCGGCGAGTAGTCGCGCGCCGCGCTCGCCACGGCCGCGGGCACGGCCGAGCCGTCCTGTGGCGTGACCGGGAAGACCGCGTTGATCTGCCCGGTGCCCGATGCGCCGAAGTACGGCGTCACCACCTCGGCCGGCGCATCGTACGCCGACCAGCCGAGCGCGCCGAGGAGCATCGCGGTGTCGTGCATGAAGCCCTCGCCGTGGCCCTTGGACGCGTACTCCGGGAGCATCGCGCAGAACTCGGCCCAGCGCGCCTCGCGCCACATCCGCACGACGGTCGCGTCGAGCTGCTCGAGGAACGGGCTCCAGACGCGGAACGCGTACTCGGGCGCGAGCCCGTTCTGCGCGAAGCGGTGGCTGAGCGAGCCGCTCGCGAGGAAGGCGACGGTGCCGTCGTAGCGCGCCTCGACCGCGCGGCGCATCGCCCAGCCGAGCCGCGCACTGTCGTCGAGGTAGTGCGCCATGCACAGCGCCGAGACCGAGATCACCCTGAAGTGGCGGTCGGGGTTCATGTAGCGCAGCGGCACCAGCGTGCCGTACTCGGGGGCGAGCGTGGTCGCGTCGTGCGCGAGCGTCTCGACCCCCGCCTCGCAGCAGGCCTCGGCGAGCAGGCGGCCGAGCGCCGGGTTGCCGGGCGCCTCGTAGGCCATGTTCGAGATGAAGTGCGGCAGCTCGTTGCTGGTGTAGACGCCCTGGAAGTGCGGCGCGCAGTTGAGGTGGTAGCTCGCGTTGACCAGCCAGTGCGTGTCGAACACCACCAGCGTGTCGACGCCTGCCGCGCGGCAGCGCCGGCCGATCTCGACGTGCCCGTCGATCGCGTCCTGTCGGGTGCCCTGCCGCGGGCCGGGCAGCTCGGACAGGTACATCGAGGGCACATGGGTGATCTTGGCGGCGAGCGCGACGGTGCCCATCTCAGACTCCCATCCGCGGCACGGCGTGCGTGCCGAGCGCGAGCGCGACGTTCTTCGTCTCCATGTAGAAGTCGAACGAGTAGTCGCCGCCGTCGCGGCCGATGCCGCTCGACTTCATGCCGCCGAACGGCGTCGGCAGGTGCCGGACGTTCTCGCTGTTGACCCAGACCATGCCGACGTCGAGCGCCTGCGCGACGCGGTTCGCGCGGCCGACGTCGCCGGTCCAGAGGTAGCCGGCCAGGCCGTAGCGCACGCCGTTGGCGATGCGCAGCGCGTCGGCCTCGTCGTCGAACGGGATCACCGTCAGCACCGGGCCGAAGATCTCCTCCTGCGCGATCCGCATCGACGGCGTCGCGCCGACGTAGAGCGTGGGCTGCACGAAGTGGCCGGCCGCGGGCAGCGACGCGCCCTGCGCGCGGCCGCCCCCGACCGCGATCGACGCGCCGTCCTGCGTCGCGATCGCCGCGTACGACAGCACCTTCTCCAGGTGGCGCTCGTGCACCAGCGGTCCGACCTCGGTGGCGGGATCGAGCGGATGGCCGACCTTCAGTCGGCGCACGCGCTCGGCGAGTCGCTCGACGAACGCGTCGTGGATGCCGCGCTGGACCAGCAGCCGCGACGACGAGGTGCAGCGCTCGCCGTTCAGGCTGTAGATCATGAAGACCACCGCGTCGAGCGCGCGCTCGAGGTCGGCGTCGTCGAACACGATCACCGGGTTCTTGCCGCCGAGCTCGAGGTGCACGCGCTTGAGCGTCGGTGCCCCCTGCGACATGATCAGGCTGCCGGTGCGCGACTCGCCGATGAACGCGGTCGCGCGCACGTCCGGGTGCTCGGTCAGCGTGCGGCCGGTCGTCTCGCCGAAGCCGTTGACCGCATTGGCCACGCCCGCGGGCAGCCCCGCCTCGGCCATGATTTCGACCAGCAGCCGCGCGGAGAGCGGGCTCCATTCGGCCGGCTTGTGGACGACCGTGCAGCCGGCGGCCAGCGCCGGCGCGATCTTCCAGGTCGACAGCATGAACGGCGTGTTCCACGGCGTGATCACCGCGACCGGGCCGATCGGCTGGCGCATCGTGTAGTTGAGGTGCGTCTCGGTGGGCAGCGACAGGCCGTCGGCCGCACCGGGCGCGCGGTCGGCGAAGAAGCGGAAGTTCTCCGCGCCGCGCAGCGCCGCCTTGCTCATGAAGCGCCAGGCCTGGCCGGTGTCCATGCACTCGACCAGCGCGATCTCCTCGGCGCGCGCCTCGATCGCGTCGGCGACGGCGTGCAGGATCCGGCGCCGCTCGGTGCCGGGCGTCGCGCGCCACGCGGGGAACGCGTCGCGCGCGGCCTCGCAGGCGGCGGCGACCTCGGCGGCGGTCGCGTCGAGGACGCGGCCGAGCGAGCGGCCGTCGACCGGCGAGCGGTTGTCGAAGGCCTCGCCGGCGCCGGCGACCGAGCGGCCGCCGATCCAGTGGCCGAGCGGCTCGGCGGCGAAACGCGCGAGCGCGGTCTCGGCCTTCTTCAGGTTCCCATCGAGCCCTGCGCTCATGTTCGCTCCCCGCCCGCGTCGCGGGCCTCGACGTAGCGGTGGACGTTGTTGTGCTTCCAGGAGAGATCGGGGTCGATCTCCTGGACCTCGAACGAGATCGCGAGCGGCGTGGACGCGAAGGCCGGCGCGAGTTCGGCGACGAGCGCGTCGAACACCGCCTGGCCGGCGCGGCGCCGCGTCTCCAGGTCGCGGCCGTGGCCGATCCGCAGCGTGACGTGGACGAACGCGTTGTCGGGGTGGCCGTCGGCGACCACGTACTCGGCGCGCTCCTCGGCACGGGTGCGCGTGCCGCCGCGCGGGAAGACGCCGGTGGCGAGCGCGGCCGCGTGCAGCGTGCGCAGCAGCCCGGGCACGTCGGCGCGGCCGCGCAGGTTGGCCGAGAACTCGACGACGACATGGGGCATCCGCGGGCTCCTCCGGCTGCGTCCGGGTAGTTCACATGACAACATCCCGGACGTCAAGCGCGCCGGCCTTGCCGCGGAATTGATTGACATGCTAACTTCATCGGCACCGACGACGAGGGGGCGACGATGAAGCTGGCGAGCTGGACGCACGACGGCCGCGAGGCCTGGGGCGCGGTGGTCGGCGCCGACGACGCGCTCGTCGACCTCGGCGCGCGGATGCCGGGCGTCGGCTCGCTCGACGCGCTGCTCGCCGACGGCGCGCTCGACGCGGCGCGCGGGCTCGCCGCACGCACGCCCCCGGATCTCGCGCTCGCCGACGTGCGCCTGCGCAAGCCGCTCGCGCGACCCGGCAAGGTGGTCTGCGTGGGCGTCAACTACGCCGAGCGCAACGAGGAGTACAGGGACGGCTCCGAGCGCCCGAAGTGGCCGAGCCTCTTCATGCGCACGCCCGGCTCCCTGGTCGCGCACGGCGAGCCGATCCTGCGCCCGCCCGAGTCGGTACAGCTCGACTACGAGGGCGAGATCGCGATCGTGATCGGCCGCGCCGGCCGCCGGATCCCGCGCGCGCAGGCCGCCGCGCACGTCGCCGGCCTCACCTGCGTCAACGAGGGCACGCTGCGCGACTGGCTGCGGCACGGCAAGTTCAACGTCACGCAGGGCAAGAACTTCGAGGCGAGCGGCGCGATCGGCCCGTGGATCGCCACCACCGACGGCTTCGACGGCTTCGGGCGCCTGCGCGTGACCACGCGCGTCAACGGCGAGGTCCGGCAGGACGACACCACCGAGCGGCTGATGTTCCCGTTCGAGTACCTCGTCGAGTACGTCAGCACCTTCATGCGGCTCGAGCCCGGCGACGTGATCTCGACCGGCACGCCGACCGGCGCCGGCGCGCGCTTCGACCCGCCGAAGTGGCTCGTGCCGGG
>JBILTM010000271.1:0-5702 GCA_044371545.1 Burkholderiaceae bacterium | reverse complement strand
GCGCGACCGCCCGCCGTCCGACCCGCGTGAAATCCGCCCCGCCCCGCCCCCGACGTGCGCTCGCCGTCGCCGCGCGCGCCGCGAGCCGCGCCGCCGTGCCCGCCGCCCCCATCGCCCGATTCCGCACCAAGGTGCGCCCATGAGCCTGAACCGAGAGATCCGCCGCACGTACGCCGACTACGCGCCCCGCCACTTCGGCTTCGCCGTCGCCGACGGCGTCGCGACGATCACGCTGAACCGCCCGGAGCGCAAGAACCCGCTGACCTTCGACTCGTACGCCGAGCTGCGCGACCTGTTCCGCGGGCTGCAGTACGCTCAGGACGTGAAGGCCGTCGTGCTGACCGGCGCGGGCGGCAACTTCTGCTCGGGCGGCGACGTGCACGAGATCATCGGGCCTCTGGTCGCGATGGAGATGCCGGAGCTGCTCGAGTTCACGCGGATGACCGGCGACCTGGTGCTCGCGATGCGGCGCTGCCCGCAGCCGGTGATCGCCGCGATCGACGGCGTGTGCGCCGGCGCCGGTGCGATCCTCGCGATGGCGAGCGACCTGCGGCTGGGCACGCCGTCGACGAAGACCGCGTTCCTGTTCACGCGCGTCGGGCTCGCCGGCTGCGACATGGGCGCCTGCTCGATCCTGCCGCGGCTGATCGGCCAGGGCCGTGCCTCGGAGCTGCTCTACACCGGCCGCGCGATGACCGCGGACGAAGGGCTCGCCTGGGGCTTCTTCAATCGGCTGTGCGCGTCCGACGCGGTGCTCGCCGAGGCCGCGAAGCTCGCGGCCGAGCTGGTCGCCGGCCCGACCTTCGCGCACGGCGTCACCAAGACGATGCTCCACCAGGAGTGGTCGATGACCGTCGAGCAGGCGATCGAGGCGGAGGCGCAGGCGCAGGCGATCTGCATGCAGACCAAGGACTTCGAGCGCGCGTACACCGCGTTCGTCGCGAAGCAGCGCCCGGTGTTCCAGGGCGACTGAACGCGCACGCGAGGAGACGACGATGAGCGACCGCCGCTATCTCGAGCTGCCCTTCTTCGAGCCCCGGCACGGCCAGCTCGCCGCTGCCGTCGACGCGTGGGCCGCCCGCACCGCCGCGGGCATCGACCACTCGGACACCGACGCCGCGTGCCGCGCCTGGGTGCGAGCGCTCGGCGAGGCGGGCTGGCTTCGTTACGCGGTGCCCGCGTCGCACGGCGGCGCGCTGCCGGTGCTCGAGTCGCGCGCGCTGTGCCTGCTGCGCGAGACGCTCGCGCGGCACGACGGCCTGGCCGACTTCGCGTTCGCGATGCAGGGGCTGGGCAGCGGGCCGATCACGCTCGCCGGCAGCGAGGCGCTGCGCGCGAGATGGCTGCCCAAGGTCGCGCGCGGCGAGGCGATCGCGGCGTTCGCGCTGTCGGAGCCGGACGCCGGGTCGGACGTCGCCGCGATGTCGACGCGCGCGCGCCGCGACGGCGATAACTGGGTCATCGACGGCGCCAAGACCTGGATCTCGAACGGCGGGATCGCGGACTTCTACGTGACCTTCGTGCGGACGTCGGACGAGCCCGGCGCGCGCGGCATCTCGGCCTTCGTCGTCGACGCCGACGCGCCCGGCCTGTCGATCGCCGAGCGCATCGACGTGGTCGCGCCCCACCCGCTCGCGACGCTCGCGTTCGAGGGCTGCCGCGTGCCGGCGTCGTCGCTGCTCGGCGAGGTCGGCGGCGGGTTCAAGCTCGCGATGTCGAACCTGGACATCTTCCGCTCCTCGGTGGCCGCGGCCGCGCTCGGCTTCGCGCGGCGTGCGCTCGACGAGGGCCTCGCGCATGCGCAGCGACGGAAGATGTTCGGCGGCGCGCTCGCCGACTTCCAGCTCACGCAGGCCGCGCTCGCCGACATGGCGACCGCGATCGACGCGTCGATGCTGCTGACCTACCGCGCCGCGTGGCTGCGCGACACCGCGGTCGCGAAGGGCAGCGGCGAGCGGCAGACCCGCGAGGCCGCGATGGCGAAGATGGTCGCGACCGAGTCGGCGCAGCAGGTGATCGACCGCGCGGTGCAGCTCTTCGGCGGGCTCGGCGTGAAGAAGGGCTCGGTCGTCGAGAGCCTGTACCGCGAGGTCCGCGCGCTGCGGATCTACGAGGGCGCGACCGAGGTGCAGAAGCTGATCATCGGCCGCGAGCTGCTGAAGTCCGGCGCCTGAGGCCCACGACCGCGACGACGACGCGCCGGGCACGCGCCGGCGCACCGAACGGAGCCCCGACGATGTTCCCGAGCGCCCACGTCGACACCTTCGCCCGCGACCACCTGCCGCCGCGCGAGCAGTGGCCGGACGTTCTGCTCGACCGGCCGGAGCTGCAGTATCCGGCGCGACTGAACGCCGCGGTCGAGCTGCTCGACGCGACGATCGCTGCCGGCCACGGCGAGCGCGTCGCGCTGCGCACCGACGCCGCGTCGTGCACCTACCTGCAGCTGCGCGCGCAGGTCGACCGGATCTGCCGCGTGCTCGTCGAGGACCTTGCACTGGTGCCCGGCAACCGCGTGCTGCTGCGCGGCCCGAACTCGCCGATGATGGCCGCCTGCTGGCTCGCGGTGGTCAAGTGCGGGCTGGTCGCGGTCGCCACGATGCCGCTGCTGCGCGCGCGCGAGCTGGTGCCTGTGATCGAGAAGGCGCGCGTCGGCGCCGCGCTGTGCGATGCGCGACTGAAGGACGAACTCGTCGCCGCGCAGGCGCAGTGCCCCGTGCTCGAGCGCGTGCTCTGCTTCGACGACGGCGACGGCACCGTCGGCGGCTGGCGCGCCGGCTCGCTCGAGGCGCTCGCCGCGACCAAGCCCGCGGACTTCGTCGGCTGCGACACCGCGCAGGATGACGTCGCGCTGATCGCGTTCACCTCGGGCACGACCGGGCAGCCGAAGGGCACGATGCACTTCCACCGCGACGTGATCGCGATGTGCGACCTGTTCCCGCGTTCGGTGCTGAAGCCCGGCCCCGAGGACGTGTTCTGCGGCACGCCGCCGCTCGCCTTCACCTTCGGGCTAGGCGGCATGCTGTGCTTCCCGATGCGCGTCGGCGCCTCGACGTTGCTGCTCGAGAAGTCCACGCCCGAGTCGCTGCTCGCCGCGATCGAGCGGCACCGCGCGACGATCGTGTTCACCGCGCCGACCTTCTACCGGCAGATGGCGATGAGGGCGAAGGACTTCGACCTGTCGTCGCTGAAGAAGAGCGTGTCGGCCGGGGAGGCGCTGCCCGATGCGACGCGCCAGCTGTGGAAGCAGGCGACCGGCCTGGAGATGATCGACGGCATCGGCGCGACCGAGATGATCCACATCTTCATCTCGGCAGCACCAGAGGACGTGAAGCGGGGAACGATCGGCCGCGCGATCCCGGGCTACGAGGCGCGGATCGTCGACGAGGCGATGAACACGCTGCCGCCCGGGGCGATCGGACGGCTCGCGGTCCGCGGGGCGACCGGCTGCCGCTACCTCGCCGACGATCGCCAGCGCCACTACGTGCGCGACGGCTGGAACCTCACCGGCGACACCTTCTCGATGGACGAGGACGGCTACTTCACCTACCAGGCGCGCTCGGACGACATGATCGTCTCGGCCGGCTACAACATCGCCGGGCCCGAGGTCGAGGCGGCGCTGCTGACGCACGACGCGGTGGCCGAAGCGGGCGTGGTCGGCGTGCCGGACGCGGAACGCGGCATGCTGGTGAAGGCCTTCGTCGTGCTCGAGCCCGGCCACGCCGGCGACGCCGCGATGGTCCGCGCGCTGCAGGAGCACGTGAAGGCGACGATCGCGCCGTACAAGTATCCGCGCGCGGTCGAGTTCCGCGACGCGCTGCCGCGCACCGAGACCGGCAAGCTGCAGCGCTTCCGGCTGAAGGAGGCGTGAGGCGCGGGCCGCGCGCGCCGCTCAGAGCGGCGTGACGGTGACGTGCGCCTCGAGCGACTGCGCACCACCGCCGAGGATCACGCCGCGCAACGGCGTCACGTCGGAGAAGTCGCGGCCCCAGCCCAGCGTCACGAAGTCCTGGTCGGCACGCCGGTCGTTGGTCGGGTCGACGTCGACCCAGCCGCGGCCCGGGCACCAGGCCGACACCCACGCGTGCGAGGCGTCCGCGCCGACGAGCCGCGGGCGGCCCGGCGGCGGCGTCGTGACGATGTAGCCGGACACGTAGCGCGCGGGCACGCCGACGCCGCGCAGGCAGGCGATCATCAGCTGCGCGAAGTCCTGGCACACGCCGCGGCGCTCGGCGAACACCTGCTCGAGCGGCGTGGTGACGGTGGTGGCGCTCGCGTCGAACGCGAAGTCGCGGTGGATGCGGTGCGCGAGATCGTCGAGCGCACGCGCGAACGGCACGCCGCGGCGGAAGCTGCGGCTCGCGTAGTGCAGCGCGCGGCGCGAGCGTGGCACCAGCGGGCTCGGACCGACGTAGGGCGCGAGCTCGAGCGCGAGGCGGCCGCAGGCCCGCGCGGGTGCGGTCGCGTCCCAGGGCACGACCGCGGCGTCGCCGTCGGGCTCGGGCGGCGCGAGCGCGACGCGCGACTCGGCGATCACGTCGAGCGCGTCGTGCGCGGCGTGGATCGCGAACGCGGCGACGCCGTTGCCGAACGCGTCGGTGCGCTCGTCGAGCGCGTCGGGCGCGGGCGACACCTCGAGCCGGTGCGACAGCACGCGCTGGCGCGCGGTCGCGCGCGGCCGCAGGTGCGCGAGCTGCCACGACTGCGCGACCGGCGCCTCGTAGCGGTACTCGGTGTGGTGCAGCACGTGGACGACGCGCTCGCCGTCGCGCGGTGCGGCGTCGTGCGGCGACGTGGGTCCGGCGGTCGTGTGGGCGGCGGACAGGGGCGCGGCGGACACGGACTCAGGCGGCGAAGGTCGCGCGGTTGCGGTCGTCGGAGTGCGCGAAGAAGCGCAGCGACAGCCGGTCGGACAGCGCGGCCGCGCCGTCGGCGATCGCGTCGAGCCGATCGGCGAGCGCGCCCTCGGGCACCAGCGCCGACGGGTCGTCGAGCGGCCCGAGGCCGGCGAGCGCCGGCGGCACCAGCTCGGCGAGGGCCGGTGGCGCGGGCTCGGGGCCGCCGGCGAGCGCGCGGTCGATGCGCGCGAGCACGTCGGCGAGCCCCGCGAGCTGGAACGCCACCGAACGCGGGTTGGTGTCGTCGCGCACGACGAGGTCGAGCACCGGCAGCCACTCCGGCGCGCCGAGATAGCGCGAGCGGTAGGTGATCGACGAGTCGCAGAACTCGAGCAGCCAGTCGAGCCCCGCCGAGCGACCTTCGCGGACCGCGATCGCGATCGCGGCGCACAGGCCGCGCAGCCGCTCGAGGCGCCGGCCGACCGACAGGAAGCGCCAGCCGATGTCGCGGGTCATGCCGTCGAGCGCGTAGCCCGACAGCGTGACCATGCCGTTGACGACGCGATCGAGCAGCGCGATCGCCTGCGGCAGCTCGCGGAACGCGTCGAACCCCGGGTCCTGCAGCAGCCGGTTGATGGTCCGCCAGTGGTCGACCGAGAGCCGGTCGCGCAGCGAGAACGCGACCCGCTGCACCTGGTGCAGCGTCGTGTGAAGCCCGCCCATCCGCTCGCGCTCGTAGAGCGCGGCGAGCAGCGCGGCGTCGGGCGGCGCGTCGGTGCCCGCGGCCGGCGCGCCGTCGGCGACCACGCCGAGCGCCTGCGCGAGCGCGAGCAGCGGCCGCTGCGCGGGCCGGTCCTCGTCGTCGTC
>JBILTM010000091.1:0-19297 GCA_044371545.1 Burkholderiaceae bacterium | reverse complement strand
GGTCGACGCGCCCCGGCCGAGAGGCCGCAGGCGCGTCGATTCGGCCCGCCACGTGCCCGGCCCGTCCGGCACGCGGCGGGCTCCCCCCGGCCGGGCCCGCCCGGGGGGTCCCGCTGGATCTTCCTCCTCGCGCCGCTTCCGGACCGCTCCGTGATCGTCTACCTGTCCCGTCGGATCCTCTACACGCTGCCGATCATGCTTGGCGTGGCGCTGGTGTGCTTCGCGCTCGTGCACCTCGCGCCCGGCGACCCGCTGGTCTCGGTGCTGCCGCCCGACGCGTCGGCCGAGCTGCAGGCGCAGATGCGCACCCTCTACGGCTTCGATCGCTCGTACCCGGTGCAGTTCGCGAGCTGGATCGGTCGGGCGGTGCAGGGCGACCTCGGCACCTCCATCGCCACCGGTCGCTCGGTCACCGCGGAGGTGATGAAGGCGGTGGGCAACACGCTGATCCTCGCGGCGGTCGCGACCGCGATCGGCTTCTTCTTCGGCTGCCTGTTCGGCTTCGTCGCCGGCTACTTCCGCGACTCGTGGGCGGACAAGGCGGCGTCGTTCCTCTCGGTCATCGGCGTCAGCGTGCCGCACTACTGGCTCGGCATGGTGCTGGTGATCGTCTTCGCGGTGCAGCTCAACTGGCTGCCCGCCACCGGCGCCGGACCCGGCGGCTCGGGCGACTGGGCCTGGGACTGGGCGCACATCAGGCACCTGATCCTGCCGGCGGTCACGATGAGCGTGATCCCGATGGGCATCATCTCGCGCACCGTGCGCGCGCTGGTCGCCGAGACGCTCGCGCAGGAGTTCGTCGTCGGCCTGCGCGCCAAGGGCCTGACCGACTTCGGGGTGTTCCGCCACGTCGTCAAGAACGTCGCGCCCACCGCGCTCGCGGTGATGGGCCTGCAGCTCGGCTACCTGCTCGGCGGCTCGATCCTGATCGAGACGGTGTTCTCGTGGCCGGGCACCGGCTTCCTGCTGAACAGCGCGATCTTCCAGCGCGACCTGCCGCTGCTGCAGGGGACGATCCTGGTGCTCGCGATGTTCTTCGTGCTGCTGAACCTCATCGTGGACATCGTGCAGAGCACGCTGGATCCGCGGATCTCGCGGAGCTAGAGATGAACGTCGCACGATCGCATCGGAGACGTTCGCTCCCCCTCGGGGGGACGGCGCGCGGCGCCAAGGGGGCGACATGAACGTCGCGGTGGACGCGTCGAAGATCCCGGCGCCGATCTTCGAGCGCAGCCCGGGCTACTGGGTGAGCGTGTTCCGGCGCTTCCGGCGCGACCCGGTCGCGGTCGCGGCCGCGCTGGTGGTCCTGGTCCTGCTCGCGCTCGCGGTGTTCGGCCCGTGGCTCACGCCGGCCGATCCCTACAAGTCGTCGATGCTGAACCGCCTGAAGCCGATCGGCACCGAGGGCTATCCGCTCGGCACCGACGAGCTCGGGCGGGACATGATGTCGCGGCTGATCATCGGCGCGCGGCTGTCGCTCTTCATGGGCATCACGCCGGTGCTCTGCGCCTTCGTGATCGGCACCGGCCTGGGCCTGCTCGCCGGCTACGCGGGCGGCACGATCAACACGGTGATCATGCGCACGATCGACGTGTTCTACGCGTTCCCTTCGGTGCTGCTCGCGATCGCGCTGTCGGGCGCGCTCGGGGCGGGCATCTTCAACGCGCTGCTGTCGCTGACGATCGTCTTCATACCGCCGATCGCGCGGGTCGCCGAGAGCGTGACGACGCAGGTGCGCACCCGCGACTTCGTCGAGGCGGCGCGCGCCTCGGGGGCGGACGCGTTCACGATCGTGCAGGTGCACGTGCTCGGCAACGTGCTCGGACCGATCTTCGTCTACTCGACCAGCCTGATCGCGGTGTCGATGATCCTCGCCTCGGGCCTGTCGTTCCTCGGCCTGGGCGTCAAGCCGCCCGAGCCGGAGTGGGGCCTGATGCTGAACACGCTGCGCACGGCGATCTACACGCAGCCCTGGATCGCGGCGCTGCCGGGCGTGATGATCTTCATCACCTCGATCTCGTTCAACACGCTGTCCGACGGACTGCGTTCGGCGATGGACGTTAAGCAATGAGCGAGGCCGCCCCGAAGAAACCCCGTCCGCTGATCGAGGTCCGCGGGCTGGTCAAGCACTTTCCCCTCAAGGGCAAGAAGGCCGACGACGGCCGCCCGGCGGTGGTCCGCGCGGTCGACGGCATCGACTTCATGGTGTACGAGCGCGAGACGCTCGGCGTGGTCGGCGAGTCGGGCTGCGGCAAGAGCACCGCGGCGCGGCTGCTGATGCGCCTGCTCGACCCGAACGCCGGCGAGATCATCTTCGACGGCAAGGCCGTCGGCTCGCGCGACCTGCCGCTGAAGGAGTACCGGCGCCAGGTGCAGATGGTGTTCCAGGACAGCTACTCGTCGCTGAATCCGCGCCTCACCATCGAGGACTCGATCGCGTTCGGGCCCCGCGTGCACGGTGTGGCGGCGCGCGAGGCGGTCGAGCGCGCGCGCGACCTGCTCGCCCGGGTGGGCCTCGAGCCGCGCCGCTTCGCCGAGCGCTATCCGCACGAGCTGTCCGGCGGGCAGCGCCAGCGGGTCAACATCGCGCGCGCGCTCGCGCTGCAGCCGCGGGTGGTGATCCTCGACGAGTCGACCTCGGCGCTCGACAAGTCGGTCGAGGCGCAGGTGCTCAACCTGCTGCTCGACCTGAAGGAGGCGTTCGGGCTCACCTACGTCTTCATCGGCCACGACCTTCACGTGGTGCGCTACGTGTCGGACCGGGTGATGGTCATGTACCTCGGGCAGGTCGCCGAGCTCGGACCGAGCGACGTCCTGTTCGCCGACCCGCTGCACCCGTACACGCGCGCGCTGCTCGCCTCGATGCCGACGATGGATCCGGACCGCCGCACCGAGGAGGCGCCGCTCGCCGGCGATCCGCCGAACCCGATCAACCCCCCCGCGGGCTGCCGCTTCCACACCCGCTGCGCCGCGGCCGAGCCGGGCTGCGCGCAGCGCGTGCCGCGGCTGTCGGCGGACGCGTCGGCGCATCCGGTCGCGTGCCTGATGTACGAGCGGGGGTCGGGTCACACGAAGGCGCCGGGCGTGAAGGTGGCGGCATGAGCGCCGCACGGCGTAGTCGGTGTTTCGGCGAGCACCGCTCGCCGCCGGCGGAGCGGGCGCCGCAGGCTCGCGGCGCCCTCCCGCATCGCAGGCGCTCGCTCCCCCTCGGGGGGAAGGCGCGCAGCGCCACGGGGGCAACATGAGCGCCGTGCCTAAGCCGTCCGCGGCGGCCGAGCCGCTGGTCGAGGTGCGCGGCCTGCAGGTCGCGTTCGGGCGCGGGCCGAAGCCGGTGCGCGCGGTCAACGGCGTGGACCTGACGGTCGCGCGCGGCGAGACGGTCGCCCTGATCGGCGAGTCCGGCTCGGGCAAGAGCGTGACGCTGCGCGCGCTGCTGCGGCTGCACGCGCCGCGCACCACGCGCATCGAGGGCTCGGTGAAGGTCGCCGGCCACGACGTGCTGTCGCTCGGTCCGCGCGCGCTCGCCGACTACCGGGGCAAGGTCGCCTCGATGATCTTCCAGGAGCCGCTGCTCGCGCTCGACCCGGTCTACACGGTCGGGCGGCAGATCATCGAGTCGATCCGCCGGCACGAGCCGGTGTCCGAGGCCGACGCCCGCAAGCGCGCGCTCGAGCTGTTCGAGCGGGTCCGCATCCCGAGCCCGGAGCGGCGGCTCGACGCATATCCGCACGAGATGAGCGGTGGGATGCGCCAGCGCGCGATGATCGCGCTCGCGCTCGCGTGCCGCCCGCAGGTGCTGCTCGCCGACGAGCCGACGACCGCGCTCGACGCGACCGTGCAGATCCAGATCCTGCTGCTGCTGCGCGAGCTGCAGCGCGAGCTCGGCCTGGCGATCGTGTTCGTCACGCACGACATCGGCGCGGCGGTCGAGGTCGCCGACCGGTTCGCGGTGATGTACGCGGGCCGCATCGTCGAGCAGGCGCCGGTGCGCACGATCGTGCGCGCACCGCGCCATCCGTACACGCTCGCGCTGCTGCGGGGCCGTGCCGGCGGCGGCCACGCCATGGCGCGCGGCACGCGGCTGCTGACGATCGCCGGCTCGCCGCCGGACCTCGCGAACCTGCCCGCGGGCTGCGCGTTCTCCGAGCGCTGCACCTTCGCCGAGGACGCGTGCCGGCAGGGCGTGCCGCCGGCCGTCCAGCTCGCCGCGGACCACGCCGTGCGCTGCCTGCGCACCGACGCCACGCAGGCGTCGACCTGAGCGGGGCGCGCCGTCCGCGGCGCGCCGACCCGGATCCCGATCCCGACCCTGCCGCGCCCCCGCGCGTCGGCCACCGACCCTGCTGCTGCCCCACGACTCCGCCCACGCGTTCGTCCCGTATCCGGCCGTGCCGGTGCCGGGTGCGCCCACCGGCCCGCTCTCCGGGCTGACCTTCGCCGCCTAGGACCTGTTCGACGTCGCCGGCTATCCCACCGGCGGCGGCAACCCGCTGGTGCTCGCGATGTCGGGCATCAAGGGCGAGGCCGCGCCCGCGGTGCGACGGCTGCTCGATGCGGGTGCGCGGTTCGTCGGCAAGACGCACACCGACGAGCTCGGCTTCAGCATGAACGGGCGCAACGCGCACTTCGGCACGCCCCGCAACGGCGGCGCACCCGACCGGATCCCCGGCGGCTCGTCGAGCGGCTCGGCCTCGGCGGTGGGCAACCGGATGTGCGACACCGCGCTCGGCACCGACACCGGCGGCTCGGTGCGCGCGCCGGCGAGCCACTGCGGGCTCTTCGGCATCCGGCCGACGCACGGCCGCATCCCGCTGCTGCGCACGATGGACCTCGCGCCGAGCTTCGACACCTGCGGCTTCTTCGCGCGCGACGCGCAGACCTTCGGCCGCGTCGCCGACGGGGCTGGGACGCCACCGACTGGCACGTCCGCCACGTCCAGGGCCGCGAGTGCCGGTCGACCGACGGGGCGTTCATCGAGCGCTTCGCGCCGCCGCTCGGGCCGGGCGTCGCCGAACGCTTCGAGTGGGCGAGCCGGGTGACCGACGCGCAGGTGGCGAGCGCCATCGCGTTCCGGGCGCGCTTGCGTGCGACGCTGCATGCGATGCGCGGCGCCGACGGCGTGACGGTGCTGCCGACGATGCCCGACGTCGCGCCGCTGCTGTCGTCGGACGAAGGGCAGCTCGGCGTCTATCGCAACCAGGCGATCCGGCTGCTGCTGATCGCCGGGATGGCCGGGCTGCCGCAGCTGAGCATGCCGCTCGCGACCCGGCTCGGCGCGCCGCTCGGGCCCTCGCTGATCGGGCCGGCGGGCTCGGACCGTTCGCTCGTCGCGCTGGCCGAGGCGATCTGCGGCCGAGCGCGCCCACGCCGCTTGACCTTCCCACTGTGACAGGGCCGAGGCTGGAGCCCTGATCTCACCGGAGAAGACGATGCTGGCCTATCGGATCGAGGACATGACCTGCGGCGGCTGCGTGCGCGCGATCCGCGCGGCGGTCGCGCGCGTGGCGCCGACGGCGACCTTGGAAGCGGACGTCGCGGCGCGCCGCGTGCAGATCGAAGGAAGCGACGTCAGCGACAAGGCGGCGGGGATCCGCGCGGCGATCGCGGCTGCGGGGTTCGACGTCGTGCCGCTCGAGCCGGCCGCGGCGGGGACGGCCGCCGCGCGGGGCGGCGGCTGCGGCTCGGGCGGGTGCCGCTGCGGCGGCTGAGCTCAGCCCTGGCGCGGGCCGTCGCCGGCGAGCTCGACCTCGATGCGACCCTCGACGCGCCGGCCGTCGCGGCCGAACAGCGAGTGCGCCGAGCCCTGCGGGTTCGACTGGTACCACCGCTGCATGCGGCGGGCGGCCTCGAGCGCGGCCTCGGGATCCAGGATGCCGGGCAGCGAGTTCGGCGCCTCGGGCAGGATCTGCGTGTCCTCGAACGGCTGTTCTTCGATGTGTTCCATGGCGCGGTCGGGAGCGGTCCGGGTGCGTGGATGACGGACCGACTCTAGCGACGAGGCCGGAGAGGTCGGCACCCGGAACGTGCCGGAAGGCACGATGCGGCCGACGGGCGGCAAGCGGCGTGTGCGGTACGGCACGGACATCGCGCCGCGGCGCGGGCAGGGCGCACGTCGACCCGCACCGCGAGCCCGGTCGCGCGATGCCCGATCAGTCGAGCAGCGCCCGCGCGACGATCTGCGCCTGGATCTCGGCCGCGCCCTCGAACACGTTGAGGATCCGCGCGTCGACCAGCACGCGGCTGATCCGGTACTCCTGCGCGTAGCCGTTGCCGCCGTGCACCTGCACCGCGTTGTCGGCGGCCGCCCAGGCGACGCGGGCCGCGAGCAGCTTGGCCATGCCGGCCTCGAGGTCGCAGCGGCGCGCCGCGTCCTTCTCGCGGGCCGCGAACAGCGTCAGCTGCCGCGCGACCATGATCTCGACCGCCATCCAGGCGAGCTTGTCGGCCACCCGCGGGAACGCGGCGATCGGCCGGCCGAACTGGATGCGGTCGCAGGCGTAGCCCAGGCCGAGCTCCAGCGCGCTCTGCGCGACGCCGACCGCGCGTGCGGCGGTCTGGATCCGCGCGCTCTCGAAGGTCCGCATCAGCTGCTTGAAGCCCTGGCCCTCGACGCCACCGAGCAGCGCCTCGCCCGGGATCTCGTAGCCGTCGAAGCCGATCTCGTACTCCTTCATGCCGCGATAGCCGAGCACCTCGATCTCGCCGCCGCGCATGCCGGGCGCTGGGAACGGGTCCGCGTCGGTGCCGCGCGGCTTGGGCACGAGGAACATCGACAGGCCCTTGTAGCCGGGCGCGTCGCGGTCGGTGCGCGCGAGCAGCGTCATCACGTCGCTGCGCGCGCCGTGCGTGGTCCAGGTCTTGTTGCCGTGGATGCGCCAGACCGGGCGGCCGTCGGCCGAGGTGCCGCGCTCGGCGCGCGTGCGCAGCGAGGCGAGGTCGCTGCCGGTGTCGGGCTCGGTGAACGACGCGGTCGGGATCGTCGCGCCCGACACCAGGCCCGGCAGCCAGGCGGCCTTCTGCGCGTCGGTGCCGGCGCCGAGCACCAGCTCGCCGGCGATCTCGGTGCGCGTGCCGAGCGAGCCCAGGCCGATCCAGCCGCGCGACAGCTCCTCGGTGACGACGCACATCGCCGCCTTGCCGAGGCCGGAGCCCCCCCACGACTCGGGTACCGTCAGGCCGAACACGCCGAGCGCGCCGAGCTCGGCGATCACCGCGTCGGGGATGAGCTCGTTGCGCAGGTGCCAGCGGTGCGCGGCCTCGGCGTGGTCGTCGGACCAGCGCGCGAACTGCGTGCGGATCTCGGCGAGCGACGGATCGTCGAAGCCGGGGTCGCCGAATTCGCGGGTCGCGCGGCCCTGTGCGAGCAGCACGGCGATGCGCGCGCGCGCCGGCGGCGCGAAGCCCTCGGCGCGCAGGCGGCGCACCGCGGGGTCGGCGACGAACGCGGCGAGCGCCGTGCCGTCCTCGTCGACCAGGTCGGGCCGGAACAGCTCGCCCTGGCTCATCGGCAGGCCGCCGGCGAGCTGCGCGAGGTATTCGCCGAAGGCCGCCTGCAGCATCAGCGACTCGAGCTCGCCGAGGCGGCCGGCGGCGGCGAGCCGGCGCGACCAGCCGAGCATCTCGCGCAGCGCGCGCGCATAGGTCGCGGCCCAGGCGAAGCCGTGCGTGCGGGCCTGCTCCGCGTTGGGCGCGTCGGGCCCGCCCGCCGCGAGGCGTGCGCGCAGGCGCGTGCGCAGCGCTTCGACGAGGCGGTCGGCGGCACCGAGCGCGGCGTCGCAGGCGGCGTGCAGGTCGGTGGCGGCGTGAGGCAGGGGTGCGTTCATGGCGTGTCGGGGGCCGGCGTCGCCGGCGGTGCGTTGGGGGCGGCGGACGGGTCGGCGCAGGGGCCGCCGACGACGCGCTCGGCGCGCAATCCCTCGATCGTATCGGGCGCGAGGCCGAGCACGTCGGCGAGCACGCGCGCGGTGTGGTCGCCGATCCGCGCGGCGGGCATCGGGGGCGTGCGCGGCGACGCGGCGAACGCGAGCGGGCTGGTCGCGGTCAGGAAGCGGCCGTAGCCGGGGTGCTCGACGCGGGCGAACATCGGGTTCGCCTCCGAGATCCGCGGGTCCTCGACCACCATCTGCGCGAAGCTGCGATACGGGCCCCACAGCAGCGCGCGGTCGGTCAGCGCGGCCGAAACCTCGGCGAGCGTGCGGCGCGCGAACCAGGGCTTGAGGAACGCCGAGATCAGCTCGCGCGCGTCCCAGCGGCCGGCCTCGGTGTCGAGCCGGTGCCCGAGCGCCGCCGCGGCCGCGGCGAGCGCGTCGGCGACGCCGGTCGCGCGGACCAGCGCCTGCCACTGGCGCTCGCTGATCGCGACCACCATCGCCCAGCGCTCGTCGGCGGTTCGGAACGCGTCGCCATAGGCGCCGTAGAGGAAGTTGCCGTCGGCGCGCCGGCTCGAGCCGTTGACCTCGACGTCGGCGACGTAGCCCAGGCTCGCGGTCGCGGCGAACGCGACGTCGGACAGCGCGAGCCGCACCAGCTGGCCTTCGCCGGTGAGGCGCCGGTGGCGTTCGGCCGCGAGCACCGCGGTCGCGATTGTCTGGCCGGCGAGCAGGTCCCAGGCAGGCAGCACGTGGTTGACCGGCGTGCGGCCGTCGCCGGTGACCAGCGGGAAGCCCGCCGCGCAGTTGACCGTGTAGTCGACCGCATTCGTGCCGTCCGAGGAGCCGGACAGCATCACCATGATGAGGTCGGCGCGGTGCGCGCGCAGCGCGTCGTAGCCGAGCTCGCCGTCGACGCCGAGGTTGGTGACGAACACGCCGCCGCCCTCGCCGGGGGCGGCGATCAGATCGCGGATCAGCGCGCGGCCGCGCGGCGCGCGCGGGTCGATCTCCACCGAGCGCTTGCCGTGGTTCAGCGACGCCCAGTAGAGGCTCGCGCCGTCGGCATTGACCGGCAGCCTGTTCGCGTCGATGTTGCCGCCGGGCGGGTCGATGCGGATCACGTCGGCGCCGAGCTGCGCGAGCGCGAGGCCCGCGCTGGGTGCGGCGACGAAGGCCGAGAACTCGACGACGCGCAGGCCTGCGAGCGGGCCGGGGCGTGCGGCGTCGTCCGCCACGGGGCGCGTCATCGGCCGGCGCGCGCTCGCGCGGCGCGTGCGGCGGGGAGGGCGGTCGGGTCGGGCGGCATCCGTCGGAGCATGAGGGGTCGCGGGGGCGAGCGTCGCCGCGCGGGGTCGGAGGATGCGGTCAATTCCATCACAAAGGCCTCCGTGGCGATGCCGTAGGATCGCGGCGTTGCGGTGCGTCCGCATTCGCCGGGTTCCGAAACCCGCCCCTCGTGGCCGATCCCGATCGATTCTCGCTGTTCACCGAGGCCCGCGAGCGCCTGGGGCAGGCCCTCGTCCGGACCCTGTCCGGCGCGCTGCCCGAAGGGGCCGACGCGCTCGAGCAGGCGGCCGAGCGCGCGGCGTCGATCGCGGGCCGGCGCGAGCTGTTCGCGGCCTCGGCGGTGCTGCGGGTCGAGGCCGTGCCGCGCACGCAGCGCGCGCTCGCGCGGCTCTACGACCTCGCGTTCAGGCTCCTCGAGATCAACCAGTCGGCGAGCGTCGCCGAAGGAGAGCCGCCCCTGCTCGCGCTGCTCGGCGACGACGAGCTCGACCACCAGCTCCTCGTCGACGCGCTCGCGAAGGCGGTGCGCGAGCGGCTCGGCGAGGCGTACGTGCTCGCGCAGCGCCGCATCGACGCGCTGACCCGCACACCCTCCGACGACGGCCGCGCGCCGCTCGGCGCCGGCGTGGTCGCGGCCGCGGCCCTCGAGGCGTTCCGCCCGTACACGGCCGTGCCGTCGAGCCGCGGTGCACTCGTCGACGTGGCGCTGCAGCGCTTCGCGCCGCTGCTCGCCGATGCGATCGTCGAGGTCGACGCGTGGCTCGCGGCGCAGGGCGTGGCGCCGTGGGCGCCGCAGCCTGCGCAGGCGCACGCCGAAGCGACCGGGACGCACGAGGCGATCGCCGCGGCCACGGCCGAGGCAGCGCCGATCCCGGGAGCACTTCCGAGAACCGAGGCCGTCGCGCCGACCGATGCGATGTCGATTCCCGAACGTGTCGCCGCGGCGCTGGAGTCGGCCGAGGCCCGCATCGCGACGCGCATCGACGTGCCGCCGCCCGCGGTGACCGCGCCTGCCCCGTCCGACGCCGACGTGCCCGCCACGCCGCCGCGTGCGCCCGACGACGACGCGCCGGACGCGCTGGGGAGCGAGCCCCCGCAGGCGCCCTCGACCGAGCCCCGCTCACCCGTCCCGCTTGCCGGTCCGTCGCCGTCGGCCGAGCCGGTGCCCGAGCCCGAGCCCGAGCCCGAGCCCGAGCCCGAACCCGAACCCGAACCCGAACCCGAACCCGAACCCGAGCACGCGCTCGCGACCTCCGACGCGGCGCCCGACGCGCCGATGGAGCGCGCCGCCGAAGCGCTCGTCCACGCAACCCGCGTCGCCGACGTCCTCGGCCGGCAGCCGTTCGCGGTCGGTCGCGCCGAGTCGGGCTATCGGCATGCCGGCCTGCTGCCGCGCCCCGAGGCGCTCGAACAGGACGGGGTCGCGTTCGCCCACCACGTCGGCGTCGCGCCGTACACGCGCCCGGCGCGCCAGCGCTTCTTCGAAGGGCTGCGCGACCGGATGCTCGCCGCTCAGGCGCCGGCCGCCCAGCTCGCCGCGCTCGACCTGGTCGCTGCGCTCTTCGACTACGTCGTCGACGACGCGCGGATGCCCGCGGCCGCACAGCCGCTGCTCTGGCGCCTGCAGCAGCCGACGGTCACGCTCGCGGCGCTCGACGCCGGCTTCCTCGGCGACGACCGCCGCTCGGTGCGGCGCCTCGTCGAGAACCTGACCGCGATCTCGATCGCGTATGCCGACGACGTCACGAAGGGCAGCGAGCTCTATCGCCGCCTCGACACCGTGGTGCGCGCGGTCGAGGTCGTCGCGCACGCGTTCCAGGCGCGCTCGTCGGTGCTCGGCGAGCAGGTCCGCCGCGAGTACGAACGTGCCGCGCAGGGCGTCGCGCAACTGGTGTCGCGTGTCGCGAAGGAGCGCACCGCCCTCGAATCGACGCCCGGCCGGCGCAACCGCCGCGACTACAGCCGGCGGCCGTCGCGCGAGCGCGAGCTGGAGGTCACCCGGCGGCTCGAGTCCGAGCTGCGCGAACGGCTCGAGCGCTGCGAGGTGCCCGAGTCGGTCCGCGACTTCCTGCTCGGCGTGTGGCTGCGGCACCTGCGCACCGCGCTGCTGCGCGACGGCGAGGACAGCGCACAGTTCAAGCTCGCGATCCAGGTCGTCGACGACCTGCTCTGGAGCCTCGACTCGTCGGGCCCGCGGCAGAGCCGCCGCGAGCTCGCCGGGCGCATCCCGCCGCTGATCAGGCTGCTCACGCAGGGCGTCAACGACATCGGCGCGCGGCCCGAGGAGTTCCGCCCGTTCCTCGACGAGCTGTTCCTGATCCACCTGCGCAAGATGCAGAAGGTGCGACGCGACGGCGAGGTCGACCCGTCGACGACGCGCGCCGATGACGCGCCGCCCTCGCGGGGCGGCCCGCTGTCGCTCACCGGGCCGGCCGCGGTCGACGCGCGATCCGCGGACGCGCCCACGCTCGACGAACCGGTGTCCGGTCCGCCGGCCGAGCCGCCGGTGCCGTCCGACCCGTTGCCGCTGCGGCCCGAGGCAGGGCGGGCGACGTCGCTCGACCTCGATCCGCACGCGCCGCAGGCCGATTCGCGCGCGCCCGCCGTGACCGGCGACACCAGCACGCCTCCGCCCGCGAGCCCGGCGACCGACCGCGCCGCCCCGGCCGACCTGCCGGAGAAGCCGCCCGCATCCGACCCGGTCGACCCCGCACCCGCGTCGCCGCCGGCCTCGGCTGCGACACCGCCCGAGCCGCACGCCACGTCCGGACTGCCGCGCCGCCCGATCCTGCCGCCCGGTCCGCAGGACGAGCGCTCCGGCGACCAGCGCCTGCTCAGCGTGCTCAGCAGCCTCGACCTCGGCGACTTCCCCGAGCATCCGCAGCGCCTGCGCCTCGATCCCGACGAGGCGCTCGAGCGACTGCGCCGCGGCGACTGGATCGAGCTGATCGGCCGCGACAGTCTGCCGCAGGAGGTCAAGGTCGCGTGGATCAACTCGCGTCGCACCGTGGTGCTGCTGGTGCGCCGCCCCGACCGCCGCGCGCTGTCGCTGCGTGCGGCCGAGCTGCACCAGCGCTTCGCAGACCGCAAGGCGGCACTGATCGTCGGCTGAGGGTGAGCGCGGCCGCGCGTCAGCGCGCGGCGAAGGTCACGATGTGGTCGGCCGCGAACCGGATGCCGATCGCCTCGCCGATCCGGTGGTCGTGGTGGCTCGGCACCAGCGCGAGCAGACGCTGGCCGCTCGGCAGCTCCAGCGTGTAGAGGAACTGTGCGCCGCGGAAGGCCTTGCGCAGCACGTGCGCCTGGATCGGGCTCGCGTCGTCGTGCACGACGTCGTCCGGTCGCAGCAGCACGACGAGCTCGCCGCCGGGACCGGCGTTCGCACGGGCGTTCGCGAGCTCGTCCGGATGCGAGATCGGCAGCGCGCCCAGCTCGACCTCGAGCGAGGCGCCGCCGGCCTCCTCGACCAGCCAGCCCCTGAGGAACACGCCCATGCCGACGAAATCGGCGACGCTGCGGCTGGCGGGGTGGTGGTACAGGCGGTAGGCCTCGTCCCACTGCGCGATGCGCCCGCGCTCCATCACGCCGACGGTGTCGGCGAGCGCGAAGGCCTCGTACTGGTCGTGCGTGACAAGCAGCGTCGTCGTGCCGGCGCGCTTGAGGATCTCGCGCAGCTCGAGTGCCAGCGTCTCGCGCAGGTCGGGGTCGAGGTTGGAGAAGGGTTCGTCGAGCAGCAGCAGCGCGGGCGCCGGCGCGAGCGCGCGGGCGAGCGCGACGCGCTGCTGCTGGCCGCCCGAGAGTTCGTGCGGGAAGCGCTCGCCGGCGCCCTCCAGGCCGACCAGCGCGAGCATCTCGGCGACGCGCGCCCGGCGTTCGGCGGCGCCGAGCCGCCGCAGGCCGAAGGCCAGGTTGCCGGCGACGTCGAGGTGCGGGAACAGCGCGTAGTCCTGGAACACCACGCCGACGCCGCGCCGCTCGGGCGGCAGCACCGACGCGGCCGACGAGACCTCCCGTCCCGCGATCCGCACTCGCCCGGCGTCGGGCGTCACGAAGCCGGCGACCGCGCGCAGCGCGGTGGTCTTGCCGCAGCCCGAGCTGCCGAGCAGGCAGCCGATCTCGCCGCCGCGCAGCGCGAACGACAGGCCGTCGAGCACCCGCGCGCGGCCGCCCTCGGCGTCGAAGGAGACCGACAGCCCGTCGACCTCGAGCGAGGGCGGGGTGCCCGGCGTCGGGGCCGCCGCCCCGGCCGGCGAGGGCGAGCCGGTCCGCTCGGCGGCCGGGCCGTCGACGGGACGCTGCAGCACGACACCCGGCAGTCGGTCCATCAGATGCGATTGCCTATAATTCTCATCCCCATGGACGATTGTAGCCCGAGCCGTCGCCGCGCCGCGACGCCGCACGTCGCGCGATGAACCGCTCGCCCCTAGGCTGGCTCGCGGTCGGCGTCGCCGCGTCGGTCGTCGCGCCGATGCTCGCGCTCGCCTGGGTCGCGGTGCAGCCCGCGGGTGCCGACGCGCTCGCCCACCTCGTCTCGACGGTGCTGCCGCGCTACGCGCTCACCTCGGTGCTGCTGGTCGTCCAGGTGGCGATCGGCGTGCTGCTGCTCGGCGTGGGCGCCGGCTGGCTCGTCGCGGCCTACGAGTTCCCGGGCCGGCGCGTGCTCGAGGTCGGCATGATCCTGCCGCTCGCGATGCCGGCCTTCGTGCTCGCCTACGCGTACACCGACTTCCTCGACACCAGCGGCCCGCTGCAGGGCTGGCTGCGTGCGGTCACCGGCTGGTCGATCGGCGAGTACTGGTTCCCGCCGGTGCGCTCGCTGACCGGTGCCGCGCTCTTCCTGTCGCTCGCCCTCTACCCGTACGTCTACATGCTCGCGCGCAACGCGTTCGCCGAGCGCGGCGAATCGCTCGGCGAGGCCGCGCGCTCGCTCGGGCTGCCCGCGCCGCTGGTCTGGTGGCGGGTGACCTGGCCGGTCGCGCGCCCCGCGGTCGTCGCCGGCCTCACGCTGGTGACGATGGAGACGCTCGCCGACTTCGGCACGGTCAACTTCTTCGCGGTGGACACCTTCTCGGCGGGCATCTATCGCGCCTGGCAGGGGCTGGGCGACCGCAGCGCCGCCGCGCGGCTCGCGCTGGTGCTGCTCGTCGCGGTGCTGCTGCTGGTGTGGATCGAGCGGCGCCAGCGCGGACGCATGGCCTTCCACGGTCGCTCGACGCGACCCGCTCGCCCGCGCCGGCTGCACGGTGCCGCGGCCTGGGCGGCGACGCTCGCCTGCGCGACGCCGGTCGTGTTCGGCTTCGTGCTGCCGACGATCCTGCTGGTGTCCGCCTGGTGGGGGCAGGGCGGCGCGTTCGACGCGCGCATGCTGCGCTGGGCCGCGAACACCGCGCTGCTGTCGGCGCTTGCGGTCCTCGTCGTCGTGCCGCTCGCGCTCGGCCTCGCCTACGCGGTGCGGCAGGTCTCCGCGCGCTGGGTCGGCGCGCTCGCGACCGTCGCCGGCGCCGGCTACGCGGTGCCAGGCATCGTGCTGGGCGTGGGCCTGCTCGCGGTGGTCGGCGCGATCGACCGGCTCGCCGCGCTGTGGCCCGGCGCGGGGCTCCTGCTCGGCGGCACCGCGGTCGCGGTCGTCTACGCGTATTGCGTGCGCTTCTTCGCGGTCGCGCAGCACGGCCTGGAGGCCTCGCTCAAGCGCATCAGTCCGTCGATGGACGCGAGCGCGCGCACCCTCGGCGCCGGCCCCTTCGAGATGCTGCGCCGGGTGCACTGGCCGCTGCTGCGCCCGAGCATCGCGACCGCCGCGCTGCTGGTCTTCGTCGACTGCCTGAAGGAGCTGCCCGCGACCCTCGTGCTGCGGCCCTTCAATTTCGACACCCTCGCGGTCGTGGCGTACCACTTCGCCGCCGACGAGCGCCTCGCCGAGGCCGCGCTGCCCTCGCTCGCGATCGTCGCGGTCGGGCTGCTGCCGGTGACCATCCTGGCGCGCAGCTTCCGCCGCGGCTGACCCGCGTTCAGCCCAGCGCGCGCACCGCGAACGGCCACAGCACGATGCCCCAGGTCGTGCCGACCAGCACCAGGGCGATGAACACCGCGGCGCTGCCGATGTCCTTCGCGCGCTTCGACAGCGGATGGGGCTCGACGCCCACGCGGTCGGCCACCGCCTCGATCGCGGAGTTCAGCAGCTCGACGATCAGCAGCAGCGCGAGGACGCCCACGAGCGCCAGCGACTCGAGCCGCGGCACCGGCAGCCACAGCGCGATCGGCACCAGCACCGCGCACAGCGCGAGCTCCTGGCGGAATGCAGCCTCGCCCGCCCAGGCCGCGCGCAGGCCGTGCATCGAGTAGCGGGTCGCGGCGAGGATCCGCGCGACGCCGCCGCGGCTCTTGAAGGGGGACTCGGTGGCCACGTGGGCGGGCGATTCGCAGGGCGCGCGCCGACGCGCGCGATGCGGCGCAGGATAGCCGAGCGCGCGCCGCCTGTCGCCGGGCGGTTGGACAGGCTCGAAGCGGTGCTGGTATAGTCTCGGGTTCGCAGGCGCGTAGCTCAGCTGGTTAGAGCACCACCTTGACATGGTGGGGGTCGTTGGTTCGAGTCCAATCGCGCCTACCAACACATACCGGGACACTCATGCAGCGCATCGCGTCGGTCGTTCGAACTACCCGTTCCCGATAGGCCCGGGCCGAGTTCGCACGCGCGTCAGCGTCCCCCGAAAAGTGCGGCTCGTCCGCACTTTTTTTTTGCCCCGCGCAGTCCAGACGCCCCACACAGACAGGAAGCGATCGTGACGAGAATCACGCTCCCCGACGGATCGGTCCGCGAGTTCGCGGCGCCCCCCACGGTGCACGAGGTGGCCGCCTCGATCGGCCCCGGCCTCGCGAAGGCGGCGCTCGCCGGCCGCGTCGACGGCACGCTCGTCGACACCTCGCACCGGATCGAGCGCGACGCGCAGCTCGCGATCGTCACCGACAAGGATCCCGACGGCCTCGACGTGATCCGTCACTCGACGGCGCACCTGCTCGCCTATGCGGTCAAGGAGCTGTTCCCCGACGCGCAGGTCACGATCGGCCCGGTGATCGACAACGGCTTCTACTACGACTTCTCGTACAAGCGCCCGTTCACGCCCGAGGACCTCGCCGCGATCGAGAAGAAGATGGCCGAGCTCGCGAAGAAGGACGAACCCGTCACGCGCGAGGTCTGGCAGCGCGACGACGCGGTGAAGTTCTTCGAGTCGATCGGCGAGCGGTACAAGGCGGAGATCATCGCGGGCATCCCGGCCGACCAGCCGATCGGCCTGTACCGCGAGGGCGCGTTCGTCGACCTGTGCCGCGGCCCGCACGTGCCGTCGACCGGCAAGCTCAAGGTCTTCAAGCTGATGAAGCTCGCCGGCGCCTACTGGCGCGGCGACTCGCGCAACGAGATGCTCCAGCGCATCTACGGCACGGCCTGGGCGAGGAAGGAGGACCAGGACGCGTACCTTCACATGCTGGAGGAGGCCGAGAAGCGCGACCACCGCAAGCTCGGCAAGCAGCTCGATCTCTTCCACCTTCAGGACGACGCGCCCGGCATGGTGTTCTGGCACCCCAAGGGCTGGGCGCTGTGGCAGCAGGTCGAGCAGTACATGCGTCGCGTCTACGAGGCGCACGACTACCAGGAGGTCCGCTGCCCGATGATCCTCGACCGCTCGCTGTGGGAGCAGTCCGGTCACTGGGAGAACTACAAGGACCACATGTTCACCACGTCGTCCGAGAACCGGACGTACGCGGTCAAGCCGATGAACTGCCCCGGGCACGTGCAGGTCTTCAAGTCCGACCTGCGCAGCTACCGCGACCTGCCGCTGCGCTACGGCGAGTTCGGCTCGTGCCACCGCAACGAGCCCTCGGGCGCGCTGCACGGGATCATGCGCGTGCGCGGCTTCGTGCAGGACGACGGCCACATCTTCTGCACCGAGGACCAGATCCTGGAGGAGTGCGTGAAGTACACCGAGCAGCTGCACGCGGTGTACCGCGACTTCGGCTTCACCGACATCCTCTACAAGGTCGCCACGCGCCCCGAGAAGCGCGTCGGCTCCGACGAGCTCTGGGACAAGGCGGAGCACGCGGTGATGGAGGCGCTGCGCCGCTCGGGCGTCGCGTTCGAGATCGCCCCGGGCGACGGCGCCTTCTACGGCCCGAAGATCGAGTACACGCTGAAGGACGCGCTCGGGCGCCACTGGCAGTGCGGCACGATGCAGGTCGACTTCAACACCGCGCACCGGCTGGGCGCCGAGTACGTCGCCGAGGACAACTCGCGCCGCCACCCGGTGATGCTGCACCGGGCGGTGGTCGGCTCGCTCGAACGCTTCATCGGCATCCTGATCGAGAACCACGCGGGCGCGTTCCCGGCGTGGCTCGCGCCGGTGCAGGCGGTGGTCGCGAGCATCACGGAAGCACACGCCGACTACGCCCGTGACGTTGCACAAGCGCTGAAAAAACAAGGATTTAGGGTCCAGTCCGATTTGCGGAACGAAAAGATCGCGTATAAGATCCGCGAGCACAGCCTGCAGAAGGTTCCGTATCTCCTCGTCGTCGGGGAGAAGGAGCGGCAGGCTGGGCAGGTCGCCGTACGCGCGCGCGGAGGCGTCGATCTGGGCCCGATGCCCGTCGACGCGTTCAGCCGGCGCCTCGCCGAAGACGTCGTCCAACGGAAGTGAAGTGCAGCTTCCGGGCGGGTCGGGTGCGGGTCGCCGGCTTTCTGCCTTGCCGGGCCTTCCCGGCGTGTCGGCGTGAGATTCCACTGACGGAGATGACAGCATAGCTACTGCGAACGAACGGGACCGCGGACACCGCATCAACGGCGAGATCAACGTCCCTGAACTGCGCCTGATGGGCATCGACAACCAGCCGCTGGGCATCGTCCCGACGCGGGAGGCGATGCGGATGGCCGAAGAGGCCGACGTGGACCTGGTGGAGATCGCGCCGACCGCACAGCCGCCCGTGGCGCGGCTGATGGACTACGGCAAGTTCAAGTACCAGGAACAGAAGCGCGCCGCCGAGGCCCGGGCCAAGCAGAAGATCATCCAGGTCAAGGAAGTCAAGTTCCGGCCCGGCACCGACGACAACGACTACAACGTCAAGCTCCGGAACCTGCACCGGTTCCTGGACGAAGGCGACAAGGCGAAGATCACGCTGCGCTTCCGGGGTCGCGAGATGGCCCACCAGGAGTTCGGGGTGCGCCTGCTCGAGCGGATCCGCACCGACCTCGAAGGGGTCGGGCAGGTCGAGTCGATGCCCAAGCTCGAGGGCCGGCAGATGATCATGATCATCGCGCCGAAGAAGAAGAAGTAAGCCGCTGATTCTTCTGCTATAGTTGCAGGTTCTCCGGGTCGCTCCAGTGGCGGTCCCGGGAGAAGAAGCCCCTCGGGTCAGCCAAGCGTCGACCGCTCCCTGCGAGCAGGCCGGCCACCTGGCAGGGGTGTCACATCGGAGCAGTCATGCCCAAGATGAAGACCAAGAAGAGCGCCGCGAAGCGCTTCCGGGTCCGCGCGAGCGGCTCGATCAAGCGCGGTCAGGCGTTCAAGCGCCACATCCTCACCAAGAAGACGACCAAGAACAAGCGTCAGCTTCGCGGTGCCACCCAGGTCCATGAGTCCGACGTCGTGAGCGTCCGGACCATGATGCCGTACGCGTAAGGGGAGACCGACATGCCCCGCGTGAAACGTGGCGTCACCGCCCGCGCTCGTCACAAGAAGATCATCGCGCTGGCCAAGGGCTATCGCGGCCGCCGCAACAACGTCTACCGGATCGCCAAGCAGGCGGTCATGCGTGCCGGCCAGTACGCGTATCGCGACCGGCGCAACCGCAAGCGCGTGTTCCGCTCGCTGTGGATCGCCCGGATCAACGCCGCGGCGCGCGAGCACGGCATCACCTACAGCCGCTTCATCGCCGGCCTGAACAAGACGGCGATCGGCCTGGACCGCAAGGTGCTGGCCGAGCTGGCGGTCAACGACAAGCCGGCGTTCGCGGCGATCGTCGCCCGGGTGAAGGCCCAGATCGGCGCCTGATCGCAGCGAACCGGACGGGCCGCCTGCAGCGATGGCGCACGGCGCGGCCCGGACGGACGCGATGAACGACGGCGGTGCCGCATGCGGCGCCGGCCACGACGG
>JBILTM010000090.1:0-19315 GCA_044371545.1 Burkholderiaceae bacterium | reverse complement strand
CTGATCGGCGTGAAGTCGGTGACCGGGTCGTACGGCGGGTTCTTCTTCATCGCCGGCGCGGCGGCCATCGGGCTGTTGGTCGCCATCAGCAGCGTGTAGCCGTCGGGGGCCGCGCGCACGACCTCGCTGCCCGCGATCGCGCCGTCGGCGCCGGCCTTGTTCTCGACCAGCACCGGCTGGCCGATCGCGCTCGAGACCGAGGCGCCGATCACGCGCGCGATCGCGTCGGTGGCCGAACCGGCCGGGAACGGCACGACGATCTTGATCGGCTTGTTGGGGAAGGCCTGGGCGCGGGCGAAGCGCAGCGGGGCAAGCGCGCCGGCGGCCGCCGCCGCGGCGACGAGGGCGCGACGCGGGCCGGCGACGCCGGTGCGCGGGGAGTGGCGGGTCATCGTGGTGTCTCCTCTCGGATGGTCCGTCCGGTCGGTGCGCGCTCGCGCACCGCCGGACCGGCCGCACCGTACCACGGGCGGCGGGAATTCCGGTACGCCGCTTCAGAAGCCCTCGAGCACCACCTTGCCGATCGTGCGGCCCGACTCGACGCGCGCATGCGCCTCGCGCAGCGTCGCGGCGTCGATCCGCCCGAGCGTGGCCGCGTGCGTCGTGCGCAGCAGCCCCTGGTCGACCAGCGCCGCGACCTCGTCGAGCAGCCGGCCCTGCTCGATCATGTCGGGGGTCTCGAAGGTCGAGCGGGTGAACATCGCCTCCCAGTGCAGCGACGCGCAGCGCGCCTTCAGCGGCCGGGCGTCGAGCGGCTCGGTGGGGTCGTCGATCACGCAGATCCGGCCCTGCGGCGCGATCGCCTGCACCAGCTCCGGCCAGTGCTGCTGGGTGTGCGAGACGCTGAAGATCCGCTCGACCCACTTCACGCCCGCGTCCTTGAGCGCGACCGACAGCGGCCCGGAATGGTCGACGACGAGGTGCGCGCCGAGGCGCTCGGCCTGCGCGCGGCTCTCGGGGCGCGACGCGGTCGCGACCACGCGCGCGCCGCTGAGCCGGCGTGCGAGCTGGATCGCGATCGAGCCGACGCCGCCGGCGCCGGCGGTGACCAGCAGCGTGCCGGCGTCGTGCGGCGAGCCCAGGCGCAGCCCGAGCCGGTCGAAGAGCGCCTCCCAGGCGGTGATCGCGGTCAGCGGCATCGCGGCCGCCTGCGCGAAGTCGAGCGTGCACGGCTTGCGCCCGACGATCCGCTCGTCGACGCAGTGCAGCTCGGCGTTCGTGCCCGGGCGGATCCGGGAGCCGGCGTAGAACACCTCGTCGCCGGGACGGAAACGGGTGACGCGCGGCCCGATCGCCTCGACGACGCCGGCCGCGTCGTAGCCGAGCACGCGCAGCCCGCCCTCGGGCGGCGCCACGCCGCGACGGACCTTGGTGTCGACCGGGTTCACCGACACCGCGCGGATGCGGACCAGCAGGTCGCGCTCGCCCGGGGTCGGGTCGGGCAGCTCGACGTCGAGCAGGGACTCGGGGTCGGTGACGGGGAGGCAGCGGCGATAGGCGACGGCTTTCATCGGGGGCTCGGGGTTCTGTAAGTGAGTGTTTGCTGTTTTCGGAACGTCGTCAGGACGACGTCATCGCCGGGTCGGGTCGAACTGCTTCGCCAGCGCCTGCCAGCAGCGCCAGTAGTCCCGCTGCAGCGTCGGCAGCGCGAGCGCCTGGGCGGTCGGATGGATCACCGCGCGCGTCTCGAACATGAAGGCCATCGTGTCGCGGATGTAGTGCGGCACCGAGGTGTCGGCCGCGCTCGCCTTCGCGAAGGTGTCCGCGTCCGGGCCGTGGCCGCTCATGCAGTTGTGCAGGCTCGCGCCCCCGGGCGAGAAGCCCTCGGCCTTCGCGTCGTAGACGCCGTGGATCAGGCCCATGAACTCGCTCGCGACGTTGCGGTGGAACCAGGGCGGCCGGAAGGTATCCTGCATCGCGAGGATCCGCGGCGGGAAGATCACGAAGTCGATCGCGTCGACACCGGGCGTGTCGGACACCGACTGCAGCACGAGGAAGATCGACGGATCGGGGTGGTCGAAGCTGATCGAGCCGATCGTGTTGAAGCGGCGCAGGTCGTAGACGTACGGCGCGTGGTTGCCGTGCCAGGCGACGACGTCGAGCGGCGAGTGGCCGATGTCGGCCGCCCACAGCCGGCCCTGGAACTTCGCGACCAGCTCGAACGCGCCCTCGCGGTCCTCGTAGCGCGCGACCGGCGACAGGAAGTCGCGCGGGTTCGCGAGGCCGTTCGAGCCGATCGGGCCGAGGTCGGGCAGCCGGAACGGCGCGCCGAAGTTCTCGCAGACGTAGCCGCGCACGCCGTCGAGCGCACCGCGCGCGGTGCCGTCCGGGCCGGCCGCGTCGACCTCGGGCAGCTCGACGCGAAAGCGCACGCCGCGCGGCACGACCGCGACGTGCAGCGGCGGCACCACCAGCTCGCCGAGCTCGGTCAGCAGCCGCAGCGTGCCCTGCTGCGGCACGATCAGCAGCTCGCCGTCGGCGTCGTAGAAGAACCGCTCGCGCATCGAGCGGTTCGCGGCGTACAGGTGGATGCCGCAGCCGGTCATCGACGCGGCGTCGCCGTTGCCGCCCATGGTGAACAGGCCGTCGACGAAATCGGCGGGCGCGTCGGGCAGCGGCAGCGGGCTCCAGCGCAGCTGGGACGGTGGCGTCTCGACGCCGGCGGCCGCGCCGAACGCGCCGGCCACGCCGCGGTCGGCGACGCGGCGGAACGGGCCGTGCAGCGCGCCGGGGCGGATCCGGTAGGTCCAGGTGCGGCGGTTGTCGGCACGCGGCGCGGTGAACGCGGTGCCGGAGATCTGCTCGGCATACAGGCCGTAGGGGCAGCGCTGCGGCGAGTTGCGGCCGACCGGCAGCGCGCCGGGCAGCGCCTCGGTGGCGAACTCGTTGCCGAAGCCCGACTGGTAGGCGGGTGCGACGACGATCGGCTCGGGCTTGTTCACGGTGGTCTCCCCTTCGCGCCGCTCGCGGGGCGCGCACGCGTCGAGGATACCTCCGCGCACCGGCCCGGCCGGCGGATCCGGAACGCGGCGGCGCCGCGCGGGGCGGCGCGCGCGAAGATGCGGCGACGGCCCGCCGGGCCGACGCAGGACCGACGATGGACCGCTGGATCGCCGCCGCGCTCGACTACGTGCCGCGCTGGCTCGAGATGCAGATGCGCCTGTCGGCGCAGACCGGTTGCGCGGTCGCGGTCGCGCACCGCGGCCGCCCGGTGCTCGAGCTCGCGCTCGGCCACGCCGACGTCGACGCGCACGCGAGGATGACGCCGCGGCACCGCTTCCGCGTCGCGTCGCACTCGAAGACCTTCACGTCGGCCGGCGTGATGAAGCTGCGCGACGCGGGGCGGCTGCGCCTGGACGACCCGATCGGCCGCGTGCTCGACGGCTTGCCGCCGCAGGTCGCGTCGCTGACCTGCGCGCAGCTGATGTCGCACGGCTCGGGGCTGGTGCGCGACGGCGAGGACGGCCGCCAGTGGACGCTCGAGCGGCCGTTCAAGACCCGGCGCGAGGTGCTCGACGAGCTGGCCGGCGCGCCGCCGCTGCCGCCGTCGACGCGCTTCAAGTACTCGAATCACGGCTACGCGCTGCTCGGCATGGCGATCGAGGCGATCGTCGGAGAGCCCTGGGCCGACTGGATGCTGCGCGAGGTGGTCCGCGCCTCGGGGCTCGACGAGACGCTGCCGGACGGGCCGGTGCCGGCCGGCGTGCCGCTCGCGGCCGCGCACACCGCGCTGCTGCCGCTCGGGCGCCGCGCGGCGTTCTCCGCGAACGTCGGCTCGGCCGCGATCGCGCCGGCGGGCGGCTTCGTGTCGACCGCGTCCGACCTCGTGCGCTTCTACGCGAGCCTCGACCCCGCCGCGAAGCGCAGCGTGCTGTCGGCCGACGCGCGCCGCGAGATGGCGCGCCGACTGTGGCCGGACCCCGACTCGAGCGTCGAGCGCTGGTATGGCCTGGGGACGATGTCGCACACCTTCGCAGGCCCGGACGGCCCGTCGTGGGACGGCGTCGGCCACTCGGGCGTGTTCCCCGGGTGCCTGACGCGCACCACGCACCTCGCCGCGCCCGGCCTCACGGTCTCGGTGCTGACCAATGCCGCCGACGGCCTGTGCCAGCCCTGGCTCGACGGGATCGTCCACGTGTTGCGGCGCTTCGCGGCCGGCGGCGCGCCGTCGCGCCGGACCGCGGCCTGGACCGGCCGCTGGTGGACGCCGTGGATGGCGCTCGACCTGGTGCCGATGGCCGACCGCGTGATGGTCGCGGTGCCCTCGCAGCCCGATCCGTTCCTCGACGCCGCGGTGCTCGAGGTGCACGGCCGCCGCGGCGGCGAGGCGCTCGGCACGGTGGTGAGGGACGGCGGCTACGGCCGCCACGCGGAGCCGGCGCGGCTGATCGACGGACCCGACGGGACGCCCGTCGCGCTGCGGCTCGGCGGCTGGCGCCTCGAGCCCGAGGCCGCGATCACGGCGTCGCTGAAGCGGCGCGTCGCGCGCCGGCGCAGACCGGCGCGCGGTGTCCCGTCAGAACGGGATGTCGTCGTCCATGTCGCCGAGGCCGGCGCCGCCCGAGGGCGCCGGCTTGCGGGCGGCACCTCCGCCGCCGCCCCCGCCCGAGCGCGCACCGCCCCCGGCGCTGCCGCCGCCGTACGACTCGCGGCTGTAGCCGCCGCCGTCGTCGCTGCCGCCGCCACCGCCGCCCATGCCCTCGCGCGAGCCGAGCAGCTGCATCTCCTGCGCGATGATCTCGGTGGTGTAGCGGTCCTGGCCTTCCTTGTCCTGCCACTTGCGGGTCTTGAGCCGCCCCTCGACGTAGACCGAGCGCCCCTTCTTCAGGTACTCGCCGGCGATCTCGGCGAGCCGGTCGTAGAAGACCACCGAGTGCCACTCGGTCTCCTCCTTCTTCTCGCCGGTGGCCTTGTCCTTCCAGTTGCGGGTGGTGGCGATCCGCACGTTGCAGATCGCGCCGCCGTTGGGCGAGTAGCGGGTCTCGGGATCCTTGCCGAGGTTGCCGACGACGATGACCTTGTTGACCGATGCCATGGGATTCTCCTGGGGGCGCCGCCGTGCGGCGGCGGCCGGGTGTCGGGTCGGCGGTCCGGGCCGCCGTCGATGCAAGCTTACCGCAGCGCCCCGCCCAGGCCGCGTCTGCGGCTCGGTCGTACGCTCTAGGTCCGAAGGCCGCGTCGGCGGCCGGACCGCACGGGCGCGTGTCGAGATCCGGGCCCGTCGTCCGTCGTGGGGGTGAGGGCGGACTCCGCCGCCCACCGTCCAGGAGCCCCGATGGCGACCACCCCGACCCCGTACCCGAGCTTCGACGGCACGCGCCGCGAGGCCTTCACGTTCCCCCCTTCCCCATCCTTCGAAGGAGACCCCCGATGAGCTACGTCGACGGATTCGTCATCGCGGTGCCCACCGCCAACCGGCAGCGGTTCGTCGAGCACGCGAAGCTCGGCGACAGCGTCTTCATGGAGCTCGGCGCCGTCCGGGTGATCGAGTGCTGGGGCGACGACGTCCCCGCCGGCACGCTGACCGACTTCCGCCGCGCGGTGCAGGCCACGGAGGACGAGACGGTGGTGTTCTCGTGGATCGAATGGCCCGACAGGTCGACCCGCGACGCCGCGATGGCGCGGATGCGCACGCTGATGGAGACCGACGAGCGCATGAGTCCGCAGAAGAACCCGATGCCGTTCGACGGCAAGCGGATGATCTTCGGCGGGTTCGCGCCGGTGGTCGAGCTGGGCGCGAAGGGCTGAGCCCGCGGCGGCGGGTCAGCCGGCGCCGGCGGCGGCACGCCGCCCGCCCGGCTGCGGCCAGCGCCGCGCGCCCATCGCGACGACGAACCACACCGCCATCACCCCGGCGCACAGCACGAACACCGCGACGCCGCCGAACCGTGACGAGGCCCAGCCGCCGATCGCGCCGCCGGCGAAGAGGCCGAGCGCCTGCACGGTGTTGTAGAGGCCGAGCGCGGTGCCCTTGACGTCCGGGGGCGCGAGCCGCGACACCATCGAGGGCACCGTCGCCTCGAGCACGTTGAACGCCGCGAAGAACACCAGCAGCAGCACCGCGAAGGTCCAGACGCCCACGGGCTGCGCGGCATAGCCGAGCTGCGCGGCGAGGATCAGCGCGATCGAGGCGAGCACCACCGCGCGCAGCCGCCCGGCGCGCTCGCCCCACGTGATCGGCGGCACCATCAGCACGAACGACGCGGCGACCACCGGCAGGTAGATCTTCCAGTGATCGGCGAGCGGCAGCTGCGCGCGCTCGACGAGCCACGCGGGCAGCACGACGAACATCGCCATCTGGACCATGTGCAGCGCGAAGATGCCGACGTTGAGCCGCAGCAGCTCCCCGTCGAGCGCGACCTCGCGAAAGCGCGTGCGCTCGAGCCGGGTGCCGTCGGCGGCGACCACGTGCGCCGGCACGTGCAGCGGCGGCACCGCGAACAGCACGATCGCGATGCCCAGGACCGCCATCGCGCCGGTCAGGTGGAAGAGCCCCGCCATGCCGACCCACTCGTAGAGCAGCGGCGCGGCCACCAGCGACAGCGCGAAGGTCAGCCCGATCGAGGCACCGACGAGCGCCATCGCCTTGGTCCGCTGCGAGTCGCGGGTGAGGTCGGCGATGCACGCGGTGACCGCGGCCGAGATCGCGCCGGTGCCCTGCAGCGCGCGCCCGACGATCGTCCAGGCGATGTCGGTCGCGTGCGCGGCGACCAGGCTGCCGAGCGCGAACAGCACCAGCCCGAAGACGATCACCGGCTTGCGCCCGAGCCGGTCGGACGCCATGCCGAACGGCAGCTGCAGCAGGCCCTGCGTCAGGCTGTAGATGCCGAGCACCAGGCCCACCAGCAGCGGGTCGTCGCCGCCGGGCAGCGTGTGCGCGTGCACCGCGAACACCGGCAGGATCAGGAACAGGCCCAGCATGCGGAACGCGTAGAGCGAGGCGAGCGACAGGCTCGCGCGCAGCTCCAGCGGGGTCATGCGTGAGGCGTCCGGCGCGGCCGCGGCGGCGGATTCGGCTGACACGGGGGGCGATGCGGGAGGGCGAAGGCGCGGGGCGCGAGTCGGCTATATTAGCAGGTTGCCCCCGCTGGACCGGCTCGCGCCGGCACCGCTTCGCTCCATGCCGAACACGCCCCACCTCCGCGACGAGGGCCGGTCGCTGGCCCAGGCGATCCGCAACCCGGGTCAGCCCGCGCCCGCAATCCGCGTGCGCGGCGCGCGCACGCACAACCTGAAGAACGTCAGCCTCGAGCTGCCGCGCGACGCGCTCGTGGTGATCACCGGGCTGTCGGGCTCGGGCAAGTCCTCGCTCGCCTTCGACACGCTCTACGCCGAGGGGCAGCGCCGCTACGTCGAGTCGCTGTCCGCGTACGCGCGGCAGTTCCTGCAGCTGATGGAGAAGCCCGACGTCGACCTGATCGAGGGCCTGTCGCCGGCGATCGCGATCGAGCAGAAGGCCACCAGCCACAACCCGCGCTCGACGGTCGGCACGGTCACCGAGATCCACGACTACCTGCGGCTGCTGTTCGCGCGCGTCGGCACGCCCTACTGCCCGAACCACCCCGACCAGCCGCTCGAGGCGCAGACCGTCTCGCAGATGGTCGACGCGGTCCTCGCGCTGCCCGAGGAGACCAAGCTGATGGTGCTCGCGCCGGTGGTCGCCAACCGCAAGGGCGAGCACGTGGACCTGTTCGAGGACCTGCGTGCGCAGGGCTTCGTGCGGGTGCGGGTGCGCACCGAGGGCAAGAAGGGGGAGAAGATCCACGAGCTCGACGACCCGCCGAAGCTCGTCAAGACGAGCAAGCACTCGATCGACGTCGTCGTCGATCGGCTCAAGGTCGCGCCCTCGGCCAAGCAGCGGCTCGCCGAGTCGTTCGAGACGGCGCTGCGCATCGCCGACGGGCGCGCGGTCGCGCTCGAGATGGACGGCGGGCGCGAGCAGCTGTTCTCGAACCGCTTCGCCTGCCCGGTGTGCAGCCACGCGCTGCGCGAGCTCGAGCCGCGCCTGTTCTCGTTCAACAACCCGATGGGCGCGTGCCCCGACTGCGACGGCCTCGGCGTCGTGCAGTTCTTCGACCCGGCGCGCGTCGTGCACTTCCCGAACCTGGGGCTGGGCGCGGGCGCGATCCGCGGCTGGGACCGGCGCAACCACTTCTACTTCCAGATGCTGCAGAGCCTCGCGGCGTTCTACGGCTTCGACGTGGACACGCCCTTCGAGCAGCTGCCGGCCGAGGTCCGCGAGGTGGTGCTGCACGGCTCGGGCACGCAGAAGATCCCGTTCCTCTACCTGACCGAGAGCGGCAAGGCGAGCACGCGCCAGCACGCGTTCGAGGGCGTGATCCCGAACCTCGAGCGCCGCTACAAGGAGACCGACTCGGCGCACGTGCGCGAGGAGCTCGCGAAGTACCTGAACCACAAGGCCTGCCCGGCCTGCAAGGGCACGCGCCTGAAGCCCGAGGCGCGCAGCGTGCGCGTGGGCGCGCGCGGCGGCGACGAGCCGATCTGGACGATCTCCAAGTGGACGCTCGGGCAGGCGCAGGCCTGGTTCCGCACGCTCGAGCTGCCCGGCGCGAAGGCCGCGATCGGCGAGCGGATCGTGCGGGAGATCTCGAGCCGGCTGCAGTTCCTGGTCGACGTCGGCCTCGACTACCTGTCGCTCGACCGCTCGGCCGAGACGCTGTCGGGCGGCGAGTCGCAGCGCATCCGGCTCGCCTCGCAGATCGGCTCGGGCCTCACCGGCGTGATGTACGTGCTCGACGAGCCCTCGATCGGCCTGCACCAGCGCGACAACGACCGGCTGATCGGCACGCTGCGCCACCTGCGCGACCTCGGCAACTCGGTGCTGGTCGTCGAGCACGACGAGGACGCGATCCGCGCGGCCGACCACGTCGTCGACATGGGCCCGGGCGCCGGCGTGCACGGCGGCCATGTGGTCGCCCAGGGCACGCCCGACGAGATCGCCGCGAACGCCGACTCCCTGACCGGCCGCTACCTGTCCGGCACGATGGCGATCGACGTGCCCTTCGCGCGCGTGCCGCCCGGCGACAAGCGGCTGACGATCCGCGGCGCGCGCGGCAACAACCTGCACGGCGTCGACGTGTCGATCCCGGTCGGGCTGCTGGTCTGCGTGACCGGCGTGTCCGGTTCGGGCAAGTCGACGCTGGTCAACGACACGCTGCACCACGCGATCGCGCGCCACCTGTACGGCTCGCAGGCGCAGCCGGCCGCGCACGACGGCATCGACGGCCTGGAGCACTTCGACAAGGCGATCGCGGTCGACCAGAGCCCGATCGGCCGCACGCCGCGCAGCAACCCGGCGACCTACACCGGCCTCTTCACGCCGATCCGCGACCTGTTCGCCGAGACGCCCACCGCGCGCGAGCGCGGCTACGGCGCCGGCCGCTTCTCGTTCAACGTGAAGGGCGGGCGCTGCGAGTCGTGCGAGGGCGACGGCATGATCAAGGTCGAGATGCACTTCCTGCCCGACGTCTACGTGCCCTGCGACGTCTGCCACGGCCGGCGCTACAACCGCGAGACGCTCGAGGTGCTCTACAAGGGCCGCAACATCGCCGAGGTGCTCGACATGACGGTCGACGACGCGCACGCGTTCTTCGCGTCGGTGCCGGCGATCGCGCGCAAGCTGCAGACGCTGCTGGAAGTCGGCCTCGGCTACATCCGCCTCGGCCAGAGCGCGACCACGCTGTCGGGCGGCGAGGCGCAGCGCGTGAAGCTGTCGCAGGAGCTGTCCAAGCGCGATACCGGCCGCACGCTCTACATCCTCGACGAGCCGACCACCGGCCTGCACTTCCACGACATCTCGCTGCTGCTCAAGGTGATCCACGCGCTGCGCGACCACGGCAACACGGTGGTCGTCATCGAGCACAACCTCGACGTGATCAAGACCGCCGACTGGGTGATCGACATGGGCCCGGAGGGCGGCGACGGCGGCGGCACGGTGGTCGCGGCGGGCACGCCCGAGCAGGTCGCCGAGGCGCCGGGCAGCCACACCGGGCGCTACCTCGCGCGGCTGCTGCGGCGGGCGCGCGCGAGCCTCGCGGCCTGAGGCGCCGCGCACGGGCGTCGGGGCGATCCGGGCCGCCCGGCCCCGCGCAGGCGCCTAGGTCGCGCGTCCGCACGCCATGCGGGCGTGCGTCCGGGCGTCCGGGACCGGAACGTCACCGGGCCGACACGCCCCGGTCATCCCGCTCGGCGACCCTTCCGTTCGCGACCCCTCGTCGTGGCGGGCGCGCGACGCCGGATCGGCCGGCGCCGACCGTCCGCGCGCCGAGGGCTGCCGCCCGGGCACCGAACGTGCTCTCGGCCATTGCCCCGCGGTCCCCCGGGACCGATAACGACGACACGACACGAAAAAGCACAAGACGACGCACATGATCATCCATTCCGCCACGGTCGAGCTGCACCCGACCGACATCCGACTGCTGACCGAGAGCGGCCTGCCGCTCGTCCACGAGACCCCGCGCGGGGACGTGCTGCCGATCGGCCGCGCCGACCTCGCCTCGAGACTGCGCGCCGCACGCGCCCGCACGGACGATCCCGACTGCCGCGCGGTGATCGTAAGCTTCCTGAAGCAGCTGCGCGCCTGACCCCCGGGCGCGCGGCCTCCACCGAGGAGCCGCGATGACCGCCCTCTCCTACGCGCCCGGCACCGTGCCGGGCGGCCCCTGGGCCACCTACCTCGACCAGGTCGAGCGCGTCCGGCCCTACCTCGGTCCGCTCGATCGCTGGATCGAGACGCTCCTGCGTCCCAAGCGCTGCCTGGTCGTCGACATCCCGATCGAGATGGACGACGGGCGCGTCGCGCACTTCGAGGGCTTTCGCGTCCAGCACAGCCTCACGCGCGGCCCGGGCAAGGGCGGCGTGCGCTACCACCCCGACGTCAACCTCGAGGAGGTGATGGCGCTCGCCGCGTGGATGACGATCAAGAACGCCGCGGTCAACCTGCCGTACGGCGGCGCGAAGGGTGGCGTGCGCTGCGACCCGTCGCGCCTGTCGACCAAGGAGCTCGAGCGCGTCACGCGCCGCTACACCAGCGAGATCGGCCTCGTCATCGGCCCCCAGGTCGACATCCCCGCGCCCGACGTCAACACCAACGCGCAGGTGATGGCGTGGATGATGGACACCTACTCGATGAACGTCGGCGCGACCACGACCGGCGTCGTCACCGGCAAGCCGATCGCGCTCGGCGGCTCGCTCGGGCGCGTGAAGGCGACCGGGCGCGGGGTGTTCGTCGTCGGGCGCGAGGCCGCGCGGCGCACGAAGCAGCCGATCGAGGGCGCGCGCGTCGCGATCCAGGGCTTCGGCAACGTCGGCTCGTCGGCCGCCGAGCTCTACGCCGCGCACGGCGCGAAGGTGATCGCGGTGCAGGACTCGAGCGGCACCGTGCTGAACGGGAACGGGCTCGACGTGCGCGCGCTCGCGTCGCACGTCGAGGCGCGCGGCGGCGTCGCGGGCTTCGCCGGCGCCGATGCGATCGGCGCCGAGGACTTCTGGCGCGTCGAGTCCGACGTGCTGATCCCGGCCGCGCTCGAAGGCGTGCTGACCGCCGAGCGCGCCCGCGCGCTGCGCACGCGGATGGTGCTGGAGGGCGCGAACGGCCCGACGCTGCCCGAGGCCGACGCGATCCTGGACGAGCGCGGCATCCTGGTCGTGCCCGACGTGATCGCGAACGCCGGCGGCGTCACCGTCTCGTACTTCGAGTGGGTCCAGGACTTCTCGAGCTTCTTCTGGACCGAGGAGGAGATCAACGCGCGCCTCGACAAGATCCTGGTCGGCGCGTTCGGCCGGATCTGGTCGGACGCGCAGAAGCACCGGATCCCGCTGCGCACGGCGGCGTTCGTGGTCGCGTGCGAGCGGGTGCTCGCGGCGCGCGAGCTGCGCGGGCTGTATCCCTAGGCGCTTCGGCGCGCGACGAGCTTGCGCGCCTCCTCGACCCACAGCACGGCGCTCGCGAGCGCGAGCAGCGCGACGAGCGTGACCGCCGGCAACGGCACCGTGTGGAACAGCGCGTTCAGCGGCGGCGCATACAGCACCAGCGCCTGCAGCGCGAACGACGCGACGAGGCCGGCGAGCAGCCACCCGTTGCCCGGCCGCCCGCGGGCGAACGCCGAGCGCGTCGCCGAGCGGCAGTTCAGCACGTTGAACCACTGCGTGAACGCGAGCAGCGTGAAGGTCTCGGTGCGCACCAGTTCGATCGGCACGCCGGCCGAGGTCCGCCACGCGAACCAGCCGGCAGTGACGGCGACCGCGGTCGGCACCAGCACGGCGAGTCGGCGCAGCATCGCCGCGTCGAGCAGGCGCTCGTCGCGCGGGGAGGGCGGCCGGCGCATCTCGTCGCCGTCGGGCGGGTCCATCACCAGGTTCACCGTCACCGTGCCCTCGGTGACGATGTTGATCCACAGGATCTGCACCGCCAGCAGCGGCAGCGGCCAGCCCGCCGCCAGCGCGAGCAGCAGCAGGCAGACCTCGTCGACCGAGGTCGCGAAGAGGTACAGGATCACCTTCTTCAGGTTCCCGTAGACCACGCGCCCCTGTTCGACCGCGTCGACGATCGTCGCGAAGTCGTCGTCGGTGACGACGATCCGCGCGGCGCCCTTCGCGACCTCGGTGCCGGTGATGCCCATCGCGACGCCGACGTCGGCGCGCGCGAGCGCCGGTGCGTCGTTGACGCCGTCGCCGGTCATCGCGACGACGTCGCCGCGGGCCTGCAGCGCCTCGACGATCCGCAGCTTCTGCGCCGGCTGCACGCGGGCGAACACCGCGATCGAGTCGAGCGCGTCGCGCAGTTCGGCGTCGTCCATCCGCTCGAGCTCGGTGCCGTCGACCGCGCGGTCGCCGTCGCGCGCGATGCCGAGCGCGCGTGCGATCGCGAGCCCGGTGCGCACGTGGTCGCCGGTCACCATCACCGGCCGGATGCCGGCGGCCGCGCAGCGCGCGACCGCGGCCCGCGCCTCGTCGCGCGGCGGGTCGATCTGGCCGACCAGGCCGAGCAGCCGGGCGCGGCGGGCGAGCGCGTCGAAGCCGGCCTCGGGGTCGAACGCGTCGGCCTCGACGCGCGCGAACGCGAGCACGCGTAGCGCCCGGCCCGCGAGCGCGTCGGCCGCGGCGCGCGCCTCGCCCACGAGTTCGGGGCCCTCGGTGGCCACGACGAGCCGCAGCACCGCCTCGGGGGCACCCTTGATCTCGATCGACCACGCCCCGCCCTCGCCGCGGTGGCCGGTGGCCATCAGCTTCGCGTCGGCGTCGAAGGGCAGCTCGGCGACGCGCGGCGAGGCGGCGCGCAACGCCTGCGCGTCGACGCCGGCCTTCTCGGCCAGCGCGACGAGCGCGGCCTCGGTCGGGTCGCCGAGCGCCGTCCACGCGGCGTCCTCGTCGGCGGGCGCGACCAGCGCCGCGTCGTTGCAGAGCACGCCGGCGCGCAGCAGCGCACCCAGCGCCGGATCGCGCGCATCGACCGGTGCGTCCGCCTCCAGCACCCGACCCGCCGGCGTCCAGCCGATGCCCTCGACCGCGAGCGCGCGCGCCGGCGCCCCGTCGCGCGGCGGCAGCCACGCGGCGACCGCGGTCATCTCGTTGCGCGTCAGCGTGCCGGTCTTGTCGCTGCAGATCACCGTCGTCGAGCCGAGCGTCTCGACCGCGGCGAGCCGCCGCACGATCGCGCCGCGCGCCGCCATGCGCTGCATGCCGACCGCCAGCGCGACCGTCGTCGCAACCGGCAGCCCCTCGGGCACCACCGACACCATCTGGCTGATCGCGACCATCAGCAGCTCGCCGAACGGCAGGCCGCGCGCGAGGCCGAGCGCCATCACCGCGCCGAACAGCCCGAGCGCCGCCCAGGCGAGTGCGCGGCCGAACGCGTCGAGCCGGCGCTCGAGCGGCGTGCGCGGCTCCTCGGCGCGCTCGGTCAGCCGCGCGATGCCGCCGACCTCGGTGCGCGCGCCGGTCGCGACCACGACCGCGCGCCCGCGTCCGCCCGACACGTGCGTGCCGGAGTACAGCATCGCGTGCCGGTCGGCGAGCACGGTCGCCTCGGGCTGCGCGCGCGGCGACTTCGACACCGGCACCGACTCGCCGGTCAGCGCCGCCTCGCCGGCCTGCAGGCTCGCCGACTCGAGCACCCGCGCGTCGGCGCCGACCGCATCGCCCGCCGCGAGCAGCAGCACGTCGCCGGGCACCAGCTCGCGCGCCTCGACGCGCCGCTCGGTGCCGTCGCGCAGCACCCGCACCTGCAGCGCCGACAGGCGACGCAGCGCGGCCATCGAGCGCTCCGCACGCCCCTCCTGCAATGTGCCGATCGTCGCGTTGGCGATCACCACCGCGACGATCACCGCCGCGTCGCTCCAGTGGCCGAGCGCGAGCGCGATCGCCGCGGCGATGCCGAGCAGGTAGACGAGCGGGCTCGTGAACTGGCGCAGCACCGCGCGCCACGGCGGGTTCGGCGGCGGTTCGGGCAGCGCGTTCGGACCGTGGGTCGCGAGCCGCCGCGCGGCCTCGTCGGCGGCCAGGCCGGCGGCCGCGTCGGTGCGCAGCAGCGCGGCGACCTCGTCGGCGGGCAGCGCGTGCCAGGGGCGCGGAGGCGGGGCGTCGGCGACGGAGCCTGAGGCAGGAACGGGCATGTCGCCCGAGCATAGCCCCGGCACGCGGCCAGGCCGGTGCCCGAGCTTGACCCGCGTCAAGAAGACCGCGCGCGGCCTGGCGAGGCGGGGTCAGTCCTTCTCGCCGGGGGCCGGCGGCAGCTCGCCGTCCGCTCGGAAGCGGAACCGGTCGGGAGCGGTGGTGCCACCCGAGACGACGAAGCCCATCGCCTCGTCCATCGTCCAGTCGGTCGGCGTGATCTCGGCGAGCGGCACGAGCTCGATGTAGCCCGAGGTCGGGTTCGGCGCGGTCGGCACGTACACGGCGGCCACCTTCTCGCCGGTGACCTCGTCCTCGAGCACCTTGGTGACGAAGCCGAGCGTCTTCATCTGCCGGTTGGGGAACGGGATCAGCACGACGCGCTGCGATTCGCCCGGCCGGTCGTTGACCGCGGCGAGGACGCGCTTCGTGCCGCCGTAGATCGCGGCGACCAGCGGGATGCGCTGCACCAGCGACTCGAACCCGTCGAGCACCTTGCGCCCGATCACGCGGCTCGCGAACCAGCCGAGCGCGGCGATCAGCACCAGCGCGAGCAGCGCGGCGACGACCGAGGTCAGCCAGCCCTCGAGCAGCCAGCGGGCGAGGTCGGGATACGCCGGCCGCAGCGTGGCGGCGAGCGCAGCGAGCCCCGGCGCGCCGAGCTTCGACAGCCACCCGAGCAGCAGGTCGAAGACGAACCAGGTGACCAGCAGCGGCGCCGCGGTGATCGCGCCGACCAACAGGTGGCGGGAGAAGTGCTTCACGTCACCAGCGGTGCGCGCCGGCGAGCGCGTCGCCGACGCGCAGCCGGCCGTCGAGGCCCGAGGCGAGCACCGCGTTCTGGCCGAAGGTCGGCGCGCCGCCGAGCTTCGCATCGGCACGGAACGTCGCGAGCACCTGCAGCACGCCCGACTCGTGCCGGCCGGTCTGCGGCTCGACCTCGGTGATCGTGCCGCGGGTGCACGGCTTGACGATCCGCAGCACCGGGCCGCCGTCGGCGGCCGCCAGCGTATCGAGCGTGTCCTCCCCGAAGGCGTCGAGCCCGTCGAGCACCACGTTCGGCCGGAAGCGCTGGATCGGCACCTCGGGCATCCCGTGCGCGACGAGACGCGCGTTCAGCGCGTCGAGCGACGCGCGCGACAGCACCAGCAGCGGATAGCCGTCGGAGAAGCGGGTCAGCGCGCCGGGACGGCCGGCCGCGTCGCCCACCCAGTTGCGGCTCGCGGCACGCGGCGCGGTCGCGTCGAAGCGCAGCAGCCGCACCGGGCGGCCGAGGTACTCGGTGAACCACGCGGCCGCCTCGGCGCCCTCGTCGAAACCCGCGCAGCGGTCGTCCCAGACGTGGGTCGCGCGGCGATCGCCGCCGCGGCCGGCGACCTGCAGCGCGGGCAGGCCGGGCGCGAGCACGCGCAGCCCGTCGTCGACGCGCGCCGGGCGCACCAGCGCGAGCTTCGGCAGCTCGCGCTGCGTGACGAACTCGTCGCGCTCGTCGACCAGCATCCAGCGCCGGTCGTCGAGCGGCCCGAGCGCGTCGAAACGCATCGTGTCGACCGAGATGCCGGCGCAGGACTTGATCGGGTACACGTACAGCGCCGCGATGCGGGCGCGGGGGCCGTCGGGGACGTCGTCGCTCATGGGCCGATCGTAGCAGGCGCGACCGCGCGAGGCGGCGCGAGCGGCCGGTCAGCGGCCCGCGCCGAGCCGCTCGAGCGCCGCCGCGAGGCCGAGCACGCGCGCGTCCTCGAAGCGCGGCGCGACGACCTGCAGGCCCACCGGCAGGCCGCGTACCGTGCCCGCCGGCACCGAGCACGCCGGCACGCCCGCCGCGTTGAACAGCGGCGTGAACGCCGCGTGCCCGCGGGGCCCCGCCGGCGCGCCGCCGATCACCGGCGGCCCCAGCTGCCCGACCGGCCACGCGACGACCGGCGCCGTCGGGCACAGCAGTGCGTCGAAGCCGTCGAAGAAACTCGACAGGCTCGCGACGATCCGCTCGCGCAGCCGCAGCACGTCGGCGAGCTGCGCGGGCGTCCAGCCCGCACCCGCCTCGATCTGCGCGACGAGGTCGGGGTCGATGCGCGCGCGCTCGGTGGCGAGCCGGTGCCCGTAGAGCGCGTGCAGGCCCGCCTGCTGCAGCGCGAGCAGCGGGTACTCCTTCACGCCCTCGGGCCACCGCGGGTCGGCGTCGACGACGCTCCAGCCGGCCGCGCGCAGCGCGTCGACGCGCGCGCGCATCGCCGCGAGCACGTCGTCGTCGATCGCGAGGTCGATGCCGAGCCGCGGGCTCCACGCGATCCGCAGCGCGCGCGGCGGCTCGCGCGGCGCGCCCGCGCCGAGCTCGACGCGGACCGGCACGCCGGCCGGGTCCGCCGCGTCGAAGGCGACCAGGTGGTCGAAGGCCCACGCGCAGTCGGCCACGTCGTGCGCGAGCACGCCGATCACCGACTGGCCGTAGTTCGGCTCGGCGAAGCCCCACGGATGCGGGATCACGCCGCTGCTCGGCTTGATCCCGACGAGGCCGGTGTGCGCGGCGGGCCGCCGCGTCGAGCCGCCGGCATCGGTGCCGAGCGCGAGCAGCCCCATGCCGGCGAGCAGCGCCGACACCGCGCCGCCCGACGAGCCGCCGGGCGTCAGCGACGGGTCCATCGGATGGCGCGTCGGGCCGTGCAGCGGATTCGTCGTCACGCCCTTGCAGGCGAACTCCGAGCAGTTGGTGATGCCGAGCAGCACGCCGCCGAGCGCGCGCCACCGCGCGACCGCCCACGCGTCGCGCGGTGCGACGAAGCCGTCGAAGAGGGCCGAGCCCTGCGTGACCCGGCGACCGCCGACCCACAGGTTGTCCTTCGCGGTGAACGGCACGCCGGCCATCGGCAGCACCTCGCCCGCGTCGATCCGGCGATCGACCTCGGCGGCTTCGGCGAGCGTCGCCGCGGCGTCGAAGCCGATGATCGCGTTGAGCGCCGGGTTGACCGCCTCCACCCGCGCGACCGCCTCGCGCGCGACGTCGACCGCGCGCCGCTCCCGCGCGGCGACGGCGGCGGCCAGCGCGCGGGCGGGCGCCGCGCCGCCCGGCCGCGCGACCAGGGCGTCGGCCCCGCTCATCGCGCGACCCCGACCGAACGCCCGCGCGACGCGGCGCTCACGCCGCCTCGCGCGCGCGCCGCCACAGCGCGTCGGCGGCCTTCTGCGCGTCGCCGAGGATCGCGTCGAGGTCGGCCTGCGTCGGCCGGCCCGCGTCGATCACCTGCCGGCCGTCGACCCAGACGTGCTCGACGTCGCGGCCCTGCGCGACGTGCACCAGGTTGCCGACCGGGTCGATGCACGGCACGAGGTGCGGCCGGCGGAAGTCGAACGCGACCAGGTCGGCCTTCTTGCCGACCTCGATCGAGCCGATCTCGGCGTCCAGCCCCATCGCGCGCGCGCCGTCGATCGTCGCCATCCGCAGCACGTGCTCCGGCTGCCAGGCGTCGTCGACCTTCGTCTCCTGCAGCCGCCCGATCGCGAGCGCCCAGCGCATCACCTCGACGACGTCGGCGTGCATGTTGTCCGAGCCGAGCGTCAGGCGTGCGCCGGCGCGCCTGAGCTTCGAGGTCGGCGCCGCGGTGCCGCCGGTGGCATTGCCCTTCGGGATGTGCGCGACGTGGATGCCGGCGCGCCCGCAGCGCGCGATGTCGTCGTCGTCCATCCAGATGCAGTGCGCGGCGAGCAGCCGGTCGTTCAGCAGCCCGACCTCCTCGAGCAGCTGCGGCGGCGTGCGCCCCGAGCGGCGCATCACCTGCTCGACCTCCTTGCGGCTCTGCACGAGGTGCGTGTTGACGCGCAGTCCGCGCCGCTCCGACTCGCGCGCGATCATGCGCAGCAGGTCGTCGGAGCAGGTGTCGGGCGCGTGCGCGGCGAGCTGCACGCCGGCGCGCCCGTCGAACGCGCCGTGCCAGCGTTCGGCGAGCGCGAGCGCATCGCCGAGCGTGCGCTCGCCGATCGCCGCATGGTGCTCCCAGCGCCCGTCGCCGATCAGCGAGAAGTCGGCGTCGTGGATGCGTCCGCAGCTGAAGATCCGCATGCCGAGCCCGGCCATCGCGGGCAGCGTCAGGTCGGCGTGCACGTAGGTGTCGTTGATCAGCGTCGAGCCGAACGACAGCGCCTCGACCGCACCCAGCCGCGCGAGCGCGACCGCCTCGTCCTCGGTCACGTCGTGGCCGTGCGGGATGCCCGGCGTGTACGCCGGCGCGAAGCCGAGGTCCTCGGCGACGCCGCGCACCATCGACAGGATCGCGTGCGTGTGCACGTTGACGAAGCCGGGCACGACGAGGCGCCCCGGCAGCGCGACGCTGCGGGCGGCGCGCGCGCCGGCGGGCAGCGCGCCCGCCGGCCCGACCCAGGCGATGCGGCCGCCGGCCACGCCGATCGCGGCGTCCGGGATCACGGTGTCGGCGGCGTCGACCGTCGCGACGGTCGCGCCGGTCAGCAGCAGGTCGAAGGCGGGGGTGTCGGGCATCGTCGTCTCACTCGTGGAGGTGCGCGAGGAAGCGCTTCGTGCGGTCCTGAGCCGGCGCGTCGAAGATCGCCTCGGGCGTGCCGGTCTCGACCACCGCGCCCTCGTCCATGAAGACCACGCGGTCGGCGGCCGCGCGGGCGAAGCGCATCTCGTGCGTGACCGCGACCATCGTCATGCTCGCCTGCGCGAGCT
>JBILTM010000089.1:0-19326 GCA_044371545.1 Burkholderiaceae bacterium | reverse complement strand
GGCCGCGCCCCGCCGCCGGCGCCCGCGCGGCCCCGTATCGTTGGCTCGGACCCGCCGAGCCCGCATGTTCCGTCACGCCCCGTCGCCGCCCCCGATCGCCGAGCCCGTCGCCCGAAGGGCGACCGGTCGCGCGGCCGCCGACCGGATCGGCCCGCTGCAGCGCGCGCTGACCGCCCGCCTGGGCGCAGGGACGGTGCGGGCGCTGCACCGCGAGCACCTCGGGCTCGACCTGGCGGCCACCGCGGGACCGATCGCGCTGCTGGTCGCGATCGCGGCCTGGATCGGCACCGGCACGCTGCCTTGGCCGGCCGAGGCGGCACTGGTCGCGGTCAACGGCTGGCTGCTCACCGCGATCGCGCTGGTCGCGCACGACGTCGCGGTCCACCGGATGCGCTGGGGCCGCCGGGGTTCGTGGGTGCACGCGGCGATCGCCTTCGCGCTGGTGCTCGCGCCGGGCACCGGCTACGCGCGTGCACACACCCGGCACCACGCGCGGCTCGGCTCGGACGAGGACGCCGAGGCCTACAAGATGCGCCTCGTCACGCCGGCCCGCCGCTGGTGGTACGCGACGCTGCCCGGCGTGCTGCAGATGACCCGCACGCGGGCGGGCGGCGACGGCCCGAGCTACCTGTCGATCCCGGAGGGCGACGTTGCCGGCCGGCGGCGGCTCGCCGCCGAGCGCGTGCTGCTGGCGGTGCTGCTCGGCGGCGCCGCGGCGCTCGCGCTCGCGGGCCACGCGCGCGCGGTGCTGCTCGGCTGGGTGCTGCCGCTCCTCGTGGTGGCGCCCGCGCTCAACGCGATGCGCATCGTGCTCGAGCACGCCGAGGCCGACGATGCGAGCCTCGCCTGGCTCGGCACCTGGTACCGGTGCGGCCCGGTCACGCGTGCGCTGTTCCTCGCGGACTCGGGCGACTGCCACATCGTCCACCACGTGTTCCCGCGGATCCCGTTCTACCGCTGCGCGCGTGCCGCGGACCTGATCGCGCCCTGGCTCGCCGAGCAGGGGCTGCGCGAGCGCCGCTCGTTCTGGGCGCTGATGAAGGGCTGGTTCGTCGACGGCCACGCGCACCGCACCGTCTGGCCCCGCTGATCGCCGCCGGAAAAGCGAAGGGCCCGCTCGCGCGGGCCCTGTCGCATCCACGGGGCTCGCGGCGGCCGGGGCCGCCGCAGCACGGCGTCAGCTGCCGCCGATGCTGGTGAAGCGCGCCTCCGGACGGTCGTCCGAACGGTGGATCGTCGTGACGTTCTTCTTCATCGCCCACGGCCGCACCTGATGGTGGATGGGGATGTAGTAGGCGTTGTCGGCGGTCATCTGCAGCCCTTCGCGCAGCAGCGCGTCACGCTTCTTCACGTCGACCTCGGTCTTGCTCGCGTCGATGATCGCGTCGAGCTTCGGGTCGCTGACCCGGCCGAGGTTGAAGTTGCCGTCGGCGCCCGTGGTCCGGGTGCGCACCAGCGACTGCAGCGAGTACAGCGCGTCGTAGGTCGCCACGCCCCAGCCGAGCAGGTACGCGCTCGACTCGAACTTCTGGATCTTCGGGATGAACGTCGCGAAGGGCATCGCGTTCAGCTTGACCTTCACGCCCGCGCGCGCCCACATGCCGACGATCGCCTGGCAGATCTCCTCGTCATTCACGTAGCGGTTGTTCGGGCAGTCGAGCGTGAACTCGAAGCCGTTCGGGTAGCCGGCCTCGGCGAGCAGCTTCTTGGCGCCCTCGACGTCGGCGCCCTTGACCGCGTCCATCTCCTTGGTCCAACCGTTGACGCCCGGCGCGACCATGATGCTCGCCGGCATCGACAGCCCGCGCATGATCGTGCGCTGGATCGCCGGGCGGTCGACCGCCATGTTCAGCGCGCGGCGCACCCGGACGTCCTTGAACGGGTTCTTGCCCTTGACGTCGGAGAACTGCAGCTCGTTGTTGTGCTGGTCGAGCCCGATGAAGATCGTCCGCACCTCGTGGCCCTCGAGGACCTTGAGGTTGGCGTTCTGCTTCAGGCGCGCGACGTCCTGCGTCGGCAGGTCGGTGACCAGATCGACCTCGCCCGACAGCAGCGCGGCGACGCGGGTCGCATCGGCCTTGACCGGGGTGTAGACGAGGCGGTCGACGTTGCCGTCCTTCTTGCCCCACCACTTCGGGTTGTTCGAGAAGACGATCCGCTGGTCGGGCGACCAGCCGTTGATGATGTACGGGCCGGTGCCGTTGACGTTGCGCGACGCGAAGGTGTCCTCGCGCGCCTTGTAGTCCTGCACCTTCTCCGACTTGTTCTTCACCGACCAGCTCCGGCTCATCATGCGGAAGTCGATGATGTTGCGCAGCAGGATCGGCTGGGGCGCCTCGAGGATCAGGTCGACGGTGTGATCGTCGACCTTCTTCGCCTCGCGGATGCCGGTCACGTAGATCTGCATCGTGCCCTGCGGCTGCTTGATGCGGTCGAGCGAGAAGAGCACGTCGTCCGCGGTGAAGGGCGAGCCGTCGTGGAAGGTCACGCCCTTGCGCAGGTTGAAGCGCCATTGCGTCGGGCTGATCTGCTGCCAGCTGGTGGCCAGGCCCGGCTCGATCGAGTAGTCCTTGCCGTACCGGGTCAGGCCCTCGTACGAGTGCATCAGGATCGCGTTGGTCGTCGCGTGGTTCTGCGAGTGCGGGTCCAGCGTCAGGATGTCGTTCTGGGCGGCCCAGCGCAGGGCCTGCTGCGCCTGCGCGCTGCCCGTGGCCAGCGACGCCGCGATGGCGGCGGCGCCGAGCAGCTGCTTGATCGTGCTCATCGACGGATTCTCCTCGTAGGTGCTCGCGCCGCCGTAGGGCGCCGGCGCGGCGTGCGCGGACTGTATCACGCAGCTGCGGGGTTTCCGGGGGTGTCCCCGACCCGCTCGAAGGTTCGGATCGCGAACCCGAGGCCGGTGCGGCTGGTGCGCGGCTCGTTGCGCGTGCAGGTCCACCGCGCCGGGTCGATCGCGGGGAAGAAGGTGTCGCCCTCGACGTCGATCGCGACGTCGGTGACGATCAGCCGGTCGGCCCGCGGCAACGCCTCGGCGTAGAGCTGCCCGCCGCCGACGACGAAGAGCTCGGGCGCGCCCGCGCAGCGTGCGATCGCGTCGTCGAGCGAGCCCGCTCGCTCGCAGCCCTCGTGGGCCCAGGCCGGATTCCGGCTGACGACGATCGAGCGTCGCCCCGGGAGCGGCCGGCCGATCGACTCGAAGGTGCGCCGGCCCATCACGATCGGGTGGCCGAGCGTCGTCGCCTTGAAGTGCTGCAGGTCCTCGGGCAGGTGCCACGGCAGCGCGTTGTCGCGGCCGATCGCGCCGTCGCGCGCACGCGCGACGACCAGGGTGATGCGGGGGCGTCGGGGATCCATGGGGGTGTCCGCGGGGGCGTCGGGGCGGAGCATACCGCCGTCGGCGCGCCGCGCCCGGGCGCCCGCCCGAGGGCCGACTGCGCCCGCCGTCAGACGGCGACCGGCGCCTTGATGTGCGGGTGGGCCTGGTAGCCGACGATCTCGACGTCGTCGTAGACGTAGTCGAAGATCGACGCCGGGCGGCGCCTGAGCGACAGCCTCGGCAGCGCGTAGGGCTCGCGCGACAGCTGCTCGCGAGCCTGATCGAGGTGGTTCAGGTAGAGGTGACAGTCGCCGCCGGTCCAGACGAAGTCGCCCGGTGCGAGGTCGCACTGCTGCGCGACCATCTCGGTGAGCAGCGCGTACGACGCGATGTTGAACGGAACGCCGAGGAAGATGTCGGCGCTGCGCTGGTAGAGCTGGCACGACAGCTTCCCGTCGGCCACGTAGAACTGGAAGAGCGCGTGGCACGGCGCGAGCGCCATCTTCGGCAGCTCGGCCACGTTCCACGCCGAGACGATCAGCCGCCGCGAGTCGGGGTCGGCCTTCAGGCGCTTCATCAGGTCGGCGATCTGGTCGGCGTGCCCGCCGTCGGGCGTCGGCCAGGAGCGCCACTGATGGCCGTAGACCGGGCCGAGTTCGCCGTCCGCGTCGGCCCACTCGTCCCAGATCGACACGCCGTTCGCCTTCAGGTAGGCGACGTTGGTCGAGCCCGAGAGGAACCACAGCAGCTCGTGGACGATCGACTTCAGGTGCAGCTTCTTCGTCGTGACGAGCGGGAAGCCCTCGGCGAGCGGGAAGCGCATCTGCCAGCCGAACACCGACAGCGTGCCGGTGCCGGTGCGGTCGGACTTGCGCGTGCCGTGCTCGAGCACGTGGCGCATCAGGTCGTGGTACTGACGCATCGCGGAGGTCGGATCAGGCGGCCAGGCCGCGGAAGCAGGCCGACACCATCTGCTCGACGATCTCGGCGTCGGACATCGCACCGCCGGCCTTCAGGAACTCGAGGGTCGGGTCGCAGGTGCGGGCGTACAGCGTGTAGAGCACGAACTCGTCGCGCAGCGGCGCGCGGATCGAGCCTTCGGCGCGTGCGCGCTGGATCATCTCGCCGATCTCGTCGGACAGCGTCATCAGGCTGTCCATGTACTCGCGACTCGACATCAGCGAGGTCTGAAGCGCGGGGCTCGTCGAGGGCAGGTGCGGCACGCTGCCCGACAGCCGCTGCGACAGGGTCCAGCGCAGCAGCGCCTCCAGCCGCTCGATCGCGGGCCGATCGGACGGGATCGCGGCGAGCGCGGCGCGCGTCTGCTCGAGCAGGCGGACCATCACCGCGCCGGCCAGCGCTTCCTTCGACTCGAAGTGCTTGTAGAGGCTGCCCTTGGCGATCCCGACCTCGGCCGCGATGTCGTCCATCGACATCGCCTCGTAGCCCTTGTCGCCAAGGAGCCGGTTGGTCGCGTCGAGGATCGCCTCCTCGCGCAGCTCGAACTGCGTCTCGCGGAACGACTTGCGGGGGGGCGGGAGGTTCACTGGGATCAACCGTGGCGTACACGGCGTGACGCGTCGGTCACGCAATCCGCCATTGTACTCACTGCGAGCCGGTCGGGGGGGCGATGGCCGACGGCGCGACCGGCTGCATCGCGCCCTGCGGCATCGCGGGCGGCGGGCCGGGCGCGAAGTTGCCGGCGGGCGGCTGGCCCGGGGGCGGCTGCACGGGATCGGAGGCGGTGGCCGCGGCACCGGCCGGCGGCAGCGCGCGCGGCGGCAGCGGCGGCAGGCCGGGGGGCGGCGCGGACGGCACGGCGCTCGCGCCGGCACCGCCCGTCGTGCGCTGCGGACCGCTCGTCAGGACCGCGAGCGACGGGCGGGCGGGCGCGGCGAGGCGCATCGGCCGGCCGCCGCGCTCGAGCTCGACCGTGTCACCGGTCACCGAGCGCACCGTCATGCCGTCGGACACCGGCTCGCCGACGGCGAAGGGCTTCGCGGGGCGGCCGTCGATCACCAGCAGCGCGACGCCGCGCGGCCCGGCGGCGAGCACGCCGGCGACCTGGATGTTCGACGGCGCGTCGGCGACCGCGTCGGCCGGGCGCGGCACGCCGCCGAACAGCTGGCTCGCGGCCGACAGGTCGGCGGGCGCCTGGGCCTGCGCGACCGCGCCGCCGGGCGCGATCGGGGCACGCGGCGCGAGCAGCTGCAGCGCCCAGCCGGCGACGATCGCGCACAGCGCCGCGAACAGCAGCACCGAGACGATCGGGACGACGGGAAGGCGCAGGCGCATGCTCGGGTGGGGCCGATCGACGTGGGCTCCGGGCCGCTGCGCGGCCCGACGAAGGGAGGTCCGGACCGCGGGGCGGCTCGGGGGGCGCTGTTATCATAGCCTCATTGACCAAGCGGTCGACGAGGAGCTGACGGACGATGCGAACGGGATGGCGGAACGTCGGGGCGCGCCTCCGGCGGGCGCGGGGCTTCACGCTGATCGAGCTGATGGTCGTCATCATGATCCTCGGCGTGCTGGCGGCGCTCGTCGTGCCGCGCGTCATGAGCCGCCCGGACGAGGCACGCGTCGTCGCCGCGAGGCAGGACATCGCGCAGATCATGCAGGCGCTGAAGCTCTACCGCCTCGACAACTCGCGTTACCCGACGACCGAGCAGGGCCTGCAGGCGCTCGCGCGGCGCCCGACCAGCGGCCCCATTCCGAACAACTGGAAGTCGTACCTCGACAAGGTGCCGAACGATCCGTGGGGCAAGCCGTACCAGTACCTGAGCCCGGGCCTGCGCGGCGAGGTCGACGTGTTCAGCTTCGGCGCCGACGGGCAGTCGGGCGGCACCGGCGTCGAGGCCGACATCGGCTCGTGGGACCTCTGAGCGGCGGCCTGTCGCCGTTCCGCCGCGCGGCGCGCGGCGCGTCCCGCCCCGCCGCGCCGAGCGGGGTCCTCGCGAGTCCGGCCGCGCTCGGCCAGCGCGGCTTCACGCTGATCGAGCTGCTGGTCGCGCTGATGGTCGCCGCGGTGATCGTCGCGATGGTGACGATCTTCGGCGCGCCGAACCCGGAGCGCGCGCTGCGCTTCGACGCCGAGCGCCTCGCGCAGCTGCTCTCGCTCGCGCGCGAGGAGGCGCAGGTGCGCGGCGCGCCGATCCGCTTCGAGAGCGACGACACCGGCTTCCGGTTCCTGATCTTCCGCGACCGCCAGTGGCGGCCGATCACCGACGACGGCGACCTGCGTGCGCGGCCCTGGGAGGTCGAGACGCGGCTGGTCGTCGAGCGCGCCGACGGGCGGCGCACGCTCGACTTCGGGCGCGACCTCGTCGAGCCGCCGTACCGGGTGCGGATGCTGCGCCAGGGCGCGACGGTGACGATCGTCGCCAACGGCCTCGGCGCGTTCGAGGTGCTCGAGTGACGCGGCCCGGCGCCCGCGGCTTCACGCTGGTCGAGGTGCTGGTCGCGCTGACGATCGTCGCGGTCGCGCTGATGGCCTCGCTGCGCGCGGTCGGGGCGATGTCGAACAGCGCGTTCGAGCTGCGCCAGCGCACGCTCGCGCAGTGGAGCGCCGAGAACCGGCTCGCGCAGATCCGCGTGCAGGCCGAGTGGCCGGCGGTCGGCAAGCGCAGCTACGACTGCTCGCAGGCCGAGGTCGCGATGACCTGCGTCGAGGACGTGTTCGCGACGCCTAACGCCGCGTTCCGGCGCGTCGAGGTCAGCGTGTTCCCGACCGGCGGCGGGCAGGTGCGGCTGTCGCGTCTGGTCGGCTTCGCGACCGATCCGAGGGGGTCCTGACGATGCGCCGCCGCGCTTCGCGCTCGCGCGTCCGCACGGGGGGCTTCACGCTCGTCGAGCTGCTGGTCGCGGCCGCGCTGATGGCCGTGCTCGCGGTCCTGTCGTGGCGCGGGCTCGATGCCGTGCTCGACTCGCGGCGCCGCATCGTCGACGCGTCCGACGAGCTGCGCTCGCTGACGCTCGCCTTCTCGCAGCTCGACGAGGACCTGCGCCGCTCGTGGCCGGTGCGGCTGCTGAAGCTCCAGGTGCCGGCGATCGGCTTCACGGTGTCGGGCGAGCAGGCGGTGGCGACGCTCGAGCTGCTGCGGGAGGCGACCGGCGCGACCGAGGCGACGCAGCTGCAGCGGGTCGCGTGGCGGCTGCGCGACGGCGTGCTCGAGCGCGGCTTCGGGACCTGGGTCGCGCCGTCTACCGATCGGGCCTCGCTCGCGTCGGCGGGGGCGGCGGGCTCGTTCGCGCCGAGCGGCGCCGACGCGTCGGGCTCGGGCGGACTCGTCTGGCAGCCGATCCTCGGGCAGGTCGCGCAGCTGCAGATGCAGGGCTGGGTCGCGCAGCAGGGCTGGATCGCGGCGGAGGCGCTCGCGGGGCAGCTGGCCGGGGCGGGCGTCGGCACCGCGGGTCAGGCGCAGGGCACCGGCGCGGGCGGCGCAGGTGCAGGTGCAGGTGCAGGCACCGGCACCGGCACTGGTACTGGTACCGGCACCGGAGCGGGCGCGGGCGCCGGCTCGGGTACGGCGGGCGTGCCGGTCACCGGCGGCACCAACGCGGCGGTCACCGGCCTGCTGGTGCGCGTCGTGCGCACCGACGGCCGCGTGCTGCAGCGGATCCTGACGGTGAAGGACTGACCGAGATGGCCCGCAGCCTGCACGCCCAGCGGGGCGCCGCGATCGTCACTGCGCTGCTCGTCGTGACGCTCGCCTCGATCGTCGTCTCCGGCCTCTTCTGGCGCGAACACGTGTCGGTGCGCTCGGTCGAGAACCGGCTCGCGCTCGCGCAGAGCCGATGGATCGAGCGCGCCGCGCTCGACTGGGCGAAGGTGATCCTGCGCGCGGACCTGCGCAGCGGTCCGGTCGACCACCTCGGCGAGCCGTGGGCGGTGCCGGTGCTCGACACGCGGATGGACGAGACGGTGACCGCCGGCGCGAAGCTCGACGAAGGCGCGCGCAACGCGGTGCTGGCGGGCCAGATCCAGGACGCGCAGGCGCGCTTCAACCTCGCCTCGCTCGCCGGCGCGAACGGCGTCGCGTCCGAGGCGCACGTGAAGGCGCTGCGCAAGCTGCTGTCGCTGCTCGGGCGTCCGGAGTCGGCCGCCGACCTGATCCGGGATCGCGTGCTGCAGTCGACGCCGCGCACCGTCGAGGGCCGGGTCGTGCCCGCGGCGCGCCCGCCGATGACGCGGATCGCGGACCTGCTCGACATTCCGGGCATGGACCCGGCGATCGTCGCGGCGCTCGAGCCGCACGCGATCGTGCTGCCGCGCCCGACCGGCGTGAACGTCAACACCGCGTCGCCCGAGGTGCTCGCGGCGGTCATCGAGCCGATCGAGCTGTCGGCCGCGCGGCGCTTCGTCTCGCGGCGCGAGCGCACGTTCTACCGCACGCTCGACCAGGCGGGCAACGAGTTCGGCGGCACGTCGACGACGCTCAACCCCGCGCTGCTGACCGTCGGCTCGTCCTTCTTCCTCGTGACCGGGGTGATACGCTACGACCGTGTCGAATCGCAGACGGAAACGCTGCTTGAACGGATGAGCGATCGCGTGGAGGTGGTATGGCAGCTGCGCCTCTGAAGCGCGGCGAGGCGGTCGTCTGGCTGCCGCCGCGCAGCGAGGGCGAGCGGGCCTTCGGGACCGAGGCGCGCCTGCTCGCGATCCGCGGCGGTGACGCGGCGGCGAGCCGCATCGAGCGCGTGTCGCTCGACGGGCTCGAGGGTGCGTCGTCGGTGCGACTGGTGTTCGACCCGCGCGACGTGGTCCTGCTCACCCCGCAGGTCCCGGCGCTGACCGGCTCGCGCCTCGCGCAGGCGCTGCCCAACGTCGTCGAGGACGCGCTGCTGCAGGACGCGTCGGCCTGCGCGATCGTCGCCGGGCCGTCGCTCGGCGAAGGGCGCCGGCTGGTCGCGGTGATCGACCGCGAGTGGCTCGAGTTCACCGTCGGCGCGTTCGAGCGCCGGGGCATGCGCGTGCGCGCCGCGTGGCCCGCGCAGCTCGCGCTGCCGTGGTCCTCGACCACCTGGTCGATCGGCTGCGTGCACGGCGGGCTCGCGTTGCGCACGGGCGAGCACGAGGGCCTCGGCTGGACTGCGGGCGACGACCCGGACTTCCGCACCGAGGCGGTGGTCGCGGCGCTCGAGACCGTGCTCGCCGGCTCGGTGCGGCCCGAGGCGCTCGACGCCTGGGTCGACGACGCGTCGTGGCAGGGCCCGCTCGAGCGGGCGGCCGCGCGCCTCGGGCTGCCGGTCCGGGTGTCGGCGCTGCCGATCCCGACCGCCGGCGGCGTCGAGCTGCTGGCGGGGCGCGCAGCGGCCGGCAAGCGGATGCTCGCCGCCTTCGACGCGCGGGCGTGGCGGGTGCCGGCGGCGCTCGTCGCCGCCTGCGTGGTCGCCGCGCTCGCCGGGCTGAACCTGCACTGGGGGCAGATGGCGCGCGAGCGCGACGCGCTGCGTCGCTCGCTCGAGACGACTTTCCGCGGCGCGTTCCCGCAGGCGCAGGTCGTCGTCGATCCGCTGCTGCAGATGAACCGCAACGTGACCTCGCTGCGTGCGAGCAGCGGCCAGCAGGGCCCCGAGGACGTGGTGCCGCTGCTCGCGCGCTTCGGGCAGGCGCTCGGCAGCAGCGGCGTCGATGCGATCGCCGCGGTCGAGTACCGCGAGGGCCGGCTCAAGGTCCGCTTCCATCCGCAGCGCGTCGACGGGCGAGCGGCCCGCGAGCAGCTTCGCGAGGCCTGCGCGCGCGCGGGGCTGAAGCTGCAGTTCGACGGCGAGCGCGAGCCGACGGCGACGGTGGGGGTGCAGACGTGACCGGAAGGACGGCATGAGCGCGCGGGCGCCGGCGGCGATGCTGGAGAACGGCGTGCGCTGGTGGGCGTCGCTGCAGTCGCGCGAGCGCCGCGTGCTCGGCACGGGCGCGGTGCTGCTCGGCCTCGCGCTCGTCTGGCTGCTCGCGTTCGAGCCGGCCTGGGTCGGTCGCCAGAAGCTGCAGGCCGAGCTGCCGAAGCTGCGCGCGCAGGTCGCGCAGATGGAAGGGCTCGCGGCCGAGGCGCGACGCCTGTCGGGGCAGGCCTCGCAGGCCGCCGATTCGCCGCAGCAGCTCAAGGGGCTGCTCGAGCAGTCGATCGAGGCGGCGGGGCTCAAGGGCTCGCTGTCGCAGCTGACGGTGTCGGGCGAGCTGATCGACGTGCGCTTCAAGGGCGTGCCGTTCGCGGCCTGGCTCGGCTGGTTCGACGGGGCGCTGCGCGAGACGCGGCTGCGGGCGGTCGACGTCGCCATCGAGCGCGAGACGGCCCCCGGCGTGGTCAGCGCACGGCTGACGCTCGAGGCACCGAAGCGGGGGCCGTGATCGGGGCGGCCCGACGGACGGTGCTCGGGACGCGACGCGCGGCGGCACGCCGCGGGTCGGTCTTCGGCACGGGCTGGCGCGTCGCGATGGCGCTCGCCGGCGCGTTCGCCGCGCTCGCCGTGCTCGCGACGCAGGCGCCGGCCTCGTTCGCCGATGTCGCGCTCGAGCGCGTCACGCAGGGGCGCGTGCGGCTCGCCGAGGCGAGCGGCACCGTGTGGTCGGGGCGCGGGCGGATCGTGCTGGCCGACATCGCCGACCCGGGCGCGGAGCGCCGCGTCGGCGCGGTCGCCTCGGTGCCCGGCGTCGTGCTGCCCGGCCGCTTCGGCTGGACGCTGTCGCCGTGGCCGCTGCTGGTCGGGGTGCTCGACGCCCGGATCGAGCACGACAGCATGCGCCAGCCGGTGCTGCTGACCGGGCGCGCCGGCGAGCTGCGCGCGACGCCCGGATCGCTGCAGCTGCCGCCGGTGGCTCTCGATCGGATGGGGTCGCCGTGGAATACAATCCGGCCTACCGGCGCGCTGACGCTGTCGTGGGAGAACGTGACCCTGCGCAGCGGCCGGTTCGATGGCCGGGCCTCGATCGAGCTCCAGCAGGCGGCCTCGGCCCTCACCCCGGTGCGGCCGCTCGGCGCCTACCGGATCGACGTGGTCGGTTCGGGGGCGCAGGCGCAGGTCAGGATGACTACACTCTCGGGGCCGCTGCGGCTGGAGGGCGGCGGCACCTGGGACGCGAGGTCGGGATTGCGCTTCACCGCCGAGGCTTCCGCCGAGGAGCCGGAGCGGGCGAGGCTGCAGCCGCTGCTCGGGCTGCTGGGGCGCCGCGAAGGCGAGCGCACGATCATCAAGATAGGAGCCTGAGTTTGCCTCTCGTCCCGCAGCTGCGCCGCCTGCTCCTCCGGTGGCTACGCGTCGCCGCGCCGGTGGCGGCGATCGCCGGGATCGCGCTCGCGCAGCCGACGGGGCCGACCTCCGCGCAGACCTCGAACGGCGCGGCACCGGCCGCCGCGCCCGCGCGCGCCGCCTCGCCCGGCGCGCCGATCACGCTGAACTTCAAGGACGCCGACATCGACTCGGTGGTCGGCGCCTTCGGCCACCTGCTGAACCGCACCTTCGTGATCGACCCGCGGGTGCGCGGCAAGATCACGCTCGAGACGCCGCGGCCGGTGCCGCCGGCGGTCGCCTACGAGCTGCTGCAGTCGGCGCTGCGGCTGCAGGGCTTCGCGGTGGTGGAGACCGGCTCGATCGCGCGCGTCGTGCCCGAGGCCGACGCGAAGCTGCAGTCCGGGCCGGTCACGGCCGGGCGCGCCGGTGCGTCCGGCCCGTCCGCTGCGGCCGCGGGCGGCGACCGGGTGGTCACGCAGATCTTCCGTCTGACCTACGAGTCGGCGAGCAACCTCGTGCCCGTGCTGCGGCCGCTGATCTCGCCGAACAACACCATCGTCGCGTACCCGAACAACAACTCGCTGGTCATCACCGACTACGCGGCCAACCTGCAGCGGCTCGCGCGGATCATCGCGACGCTCGACAGTCCGGCCTCCGGCGAGATCGAGGTGGTCGCGATGAAGCACGCGCTCGCCGCCGACGTCGCGCTGCAGGTCTCGCGGCTGCTCGACGACCAGGCGCGTGCCGGCGGCGCGCAGGGCGCGACGGTCGATCCCGGCCAGCGCGTGACCGTGCTCGCCGACACCCGCATCAACTCGATCCTGATCCGTTCGGCGAGCCCGGCGCGGATGAACCTCGCAAAGAGCCTGATCTCGCGGCTCGACCAGCCGTCGTCCGAGCCGGGCAACATCCGCGTCGTCTACCTGCGCAACGCCGAGGCGACGCGCCTGGTGCAGGTGCTGCGCGGCGTGCTCGTCGGCGAGGGTGGGGGCGGACAGTTCGGCCAGCAGGGTGCGTTCGGCGGCAACCCGCAGGCCGGTGCGTTCGGCGGCGGGCAGTTCGGTGCGGGCCTGTCCTCGTCGACCCAGAACAGCCCGGTCACCGGGCTCGGCGGTCCGGCCGGCGCGAACTCGCCCGGCACCGCGCCGCTCGGCACCGGCCAGCAGGGCGCTGGCGTCACTTCGATCGCCGCCGGCGGCGCGGTGATCGCGGCCGACCCGTCGACCAACTCGCTGATCATCACCGCGCCCGAGCCGACCTACCGCAACCTGCGCGCGGTCATCGACAAGCTCGACGCGCGCCGCGTGCAGGTCTACATCGAGTCGCTGATCGTCGAGGTGAGCGCCGACCGCTCGATGGAGCTCGGCGTGCAGTGGCAGTTCCTGAACCAGGGCAGCAACACCATCGGCGGCACGAACCTGCCGCCGCGCGGCACCGGCGCGAACATCCTCGACGTCGCCACCAACATCCTCGGCGTCGGCCGCGGCCTGAACATCGGCGTGGTGAGCAGCAAGCCGATCCTCGGCTCGACCGCAGAGGGCACCGCGATCAACCTCGGCTTCCTCGCCCGCGCGCTCGAGACCGAGGCCGGCGCGAATATCCTCGCGACGCCGAACCTGGTGACCCTCGACAACGAGGAGGCCCGGATCATCATCGGCCAGAACGTCCCGTTCATCACCGGCTCGTTCACCAACACCGGCGCGGCCGCCGGCGCGGTGAACCCGTTCCAGACGATCGAGCGGCGCGACGTCGGCACGACGTTGCGGGTGCGCCCGCAGGTCGCCGAGGGCGGCACGGTGCGGATGCAGATCTTCCAGGAGGTCTCGAGCGTGCAGGACGCGACGCTCGCCGCCGGCCTGATCACCAACAAGCGTGCAATCGAGTCGAACGTGCTGGTCGACGACGGGCAGGTGGTGGTGCTCGGCGGCCTGATCGAGGAGCGCGTCGAGGGCGGCGTGAGCATGGTGCCGGGCCTGGGCCGCGTGCCGATCCTCGGCAACCTGTTCCGCTACGACAACCGCAAGCGGGTGAAGACCAACCTGCTGGTGTTCCTGCGCCCGGTGGTGCTGCGCAACGCCGAGGCCTCGTTCGGCATCACCGCGGACCGCTACGACTACATCCGCCAGCTGCAGGGCAACTCGGTGGTCACGCCGAGCGAGCTGATCCCCGAGCGGCAGTTCCAGCCGCCGGCGATGTCGCCGATGCCGCCGCGGCCGGGCCAGCCGGGGGTCGCGCCGCCGGCCATGTCGCCGGCGATCAACGACGCGATGCCCGATCGCTGGCGCCCGGTCGCGCCGCGCCCGCAGGCCCCGGCCGGCGGCGAGGCCGCGCCCGCCCCGGGCCAGCCGCCCGCGGCGCCGACGATCGACGTGCGCCCCGGTGCGCCGACGCAGGGCGGCTCGCCACCGGCGCTGCCGTCTACGGGCGGCGTGCCGCCGCAGGGCGGGGTCGTGCAGACCGCGCCGAACGAGATCGTCATCCGCCGCGGCATCGCGGGGCCGGCCGGCGTCGAGCCGGCCTCCGGGGTCGCCAACTGACGCGGGGGCCGCGATGAGCCAGGTCTCGCCGGCGCGCTACGTCCCCTACGGCTACGCGCGCCAGAACCAGCTGCTGGTGTCGGGCGTCTCGGGCGACGCGATAGAGGTGTGGATCGGCGATGCGACGCCGGCGCACGCGCTCGCCGAGCTCGCGCGCACGCTGCCGCTGCGCGTCGTGCCGGTGCGCAAGCCGGGCGCCGAGCTGGCCGCCGCGATCGCCCGCGCCTACGCGCAGCAGGAGGGCTCGGCGGCCTCGGTGGTCGACGAGGTCGAGAGCGACCTCGACCTGTCGCGGCTGCTGCAGGACATCCCGAAGATCGAAGACCTGCTCGAGACCGAGGACGACGCGCCGATCATCCGGATGATCAACGCGCTCCTGACGCAGGCGGCGCGCGACGGTGCGTCCGACATCCACATCGAGCCGTTCGAGACCTACTCGCAGGTGCGCTTTCGCGTCGACGGCGCGCTGCGCGACGTGGTGCGACCGCGGCGCGAGCTGCACGCGGCGCTGGTCTCGCGCATCAAGATCATGGCGCAGCTCGACATCGCCGAGAAGCGCCTGCCCCAGGACGGCCGGATCACGCTGCGCATCGGCGGCCGGCCGGTGGACGTGCGGGTCTCGACGCTGCCGACCGGGCACGGCGAGCGCGCGGTGCTGCGTCTGCTGGAGAAGGAGGCCGGGCGCCTCGACCTCGGCAAGCTCGGCATGTCGCCGCAGACGCTCGGGATGTTCGACAAGCTGGTCCACCAGCCGCACGGCATCGTGCTCGTCACCGGGCCGACCGGCTCGGGCAAGAGCACGACGCTGTACTCGGCGCTGAACCGGATCGACTCCGCGACGATCAACGTGATGACCGTCGAGGATCCGATCGAGTACGACCTCGAAGGCATCGGCCAGACGCAGGTCAACGCGCGGATCGACATGACCTTCGCGAAGGCCCTGCGCTCGATCCTGCGGCAGGATCCGGACGTCATCATGATCGGCGAGATCCGCGACCTCGAGACCGCGCAGATCGCCGTGCAGGCCTCGCTCACCGGCCACCTGGTGCTCGCCACGCTCCACACCAACGACGCGGTGTCCGCGGTCACGCGGCTGATCGACATGGGCGTCGAGCCCTTCCTGCTGTCGTCGTCGCTGCTCGGCATCGGCGCGCAGCGGCTGGTGCGAAAGCTCTGCCCGCAGTGTCGGCAGCCCGACCCGATCTCGAAGGGCTGGCGCGCCGTCGGCTGCCTCGCCTGCAACAAGACCGGCTACTCGGGCCGCACCGGCATCTACGAGCTGATGGTCGTCGACGAGGAGCTGCGCGCGCTGATCCACCGCAACGCAGGCGAAGGCGAGATCCGCGGGGCGGCGTTGCGCAACGGCATGCAGACGATGCGCGACGACGGCCAGCGCTGGGTGCAGGCCGGCATCACCTCGCTCGACGAGGTGGTGCGGGTCACCCGAGACTGATGGTACGGCCCCCACGCTCCCTGCGGTCGCTGCCCCCCGAGGGGGGTGAGCGGCGCTCGTGCAGAGCCCGGCAGAGCCGGGCGGTTGCACGATGGGCCCGAGCGCAGCTCGGGCCGCGCCGCGAACGGTCCCGCGCCGAAAGGCGCGGGTGCCAGCGTCAGCGGCTTGGGGCGGCCCGGCGCCGCTGACATGCCCGCATATCGCTTCGAAGCCGCCACCGGCGCGGGCCGGATCGAGCGCGGCATCGTCGACGCCGACAGTCCGAAGCAGGCGCGTGGCGTGCTGCGCGAGCGCGGGCTGACGCCGATCGCGCTCGCGCCGGTCGAGGACCGCACGCCGAGCGCGGGTGCGATCGTCATCGGCGGACGGCTGCGCGACGCCGAGCTCGCGATGGCGACCCGCCAGCTCGCGAGCCTGCTGTCGGCGAAGCTGCCGCTCGAGCGCGCGCTCGCCGCGGTGATCGAGCAGGCCGAGCGGCCGGTCATCCGCGACCGGTTCGCGGCGGTGAGGAGCGACGTGGTCGGCGGCCAGACGCTCGCCGCGTCGATGGCCAAGTTCCCGCGCGACTTCCCCGACGTCTACCGCGCGCTGGTCGCGGCGGGCGAGCAGTCGGGCGACCTCGCGCTGGTGATGTCGAAGCTCGCCGACTACGTCGAGTCGCGCACCGCGCTCACGCAGCGCGTGAAGCTCGCGTTCACCTATCCGGCGATCGTCACGCTGGTCGCGGCCGGCGTCATCGTCGCGCTGCTGACCTACGTCGTGCCGCAGGTGGTGGGCGTGTTCGCGCAGACCAAGCAGAAGCTGCCGCTGCTCACCGTGATCCTGATCGAGGCCTCCGCGTTCCTGCGCAGCTGGGGCTGGCTGCTCGCGATCGCGCTGGTCGGGGCGGTCGCGGGGTTCCGCTACCTGCTGCGCAGCCCGACGCTGCGGATGTCGTGGCACGCGCGGCTGCTCGATGCGCCGCTCTTCGGTCGGCTGATCCGCGGCGTCAACACCGCGCGCTTCGCCTCGACGCTCGCGATCCTGACCGGCAGCGGCGTGCCGCTGATCCGCGCGCTGGAGGCGGGCGCGCAGACGCTGACCAACGACGCGCTGCGCGCCAACGTCGCCGACGCGGTGTCGCGGGTGCGCGAGGGCTCGACGCTGTCGCGCGCGCTCGCGGCCGGCCAGCAGTTCCCGCCGATGATGATCCACATGATCGCGAGCGGCGAGGCGACCGGCGAGTTGCCCGAGATGCTCGACCGGACCGCGAAGACGCTGTCCTCCGAGGTCGAGCGGCGCACGCTCGCGCTCACCAGCCTGCTCGAGCCGATCCTGATCCTGGTGATGGGCGCGATCGTGCTGATGATCGTGCTGGCGGTGCTGCTGCCGATCATCGAGATCAACCAGCTGGTGAAGTGACGGCGGGTGCCGCTTGAGATCGCGGAGATCACCCGCATCTGTCGCCGCGTTGCCGTCCGAGGAGGACCCGTCGCATGTGGCCCGTTCGAGCCTGGACCTTCCTGAAGACCGTCGGCCGTGACGGCCTGGTGCTGCTGCACGCGCTGCGCGACGCCGAGACGCCGCTGCCGCTGAAGGCGGCGATCCTGGCGCTTGCCGCCTACGCGATCAGCCCGATCGACCTGCTGCCCGACGTCGCGCTGCTGTTCGGTTGGGCCGACGACCTCGCGCTGCTGATGATCGGCATCCCGTTCCTCGTCAAGCGGCTGCCGGCCGCGGTGCGGGCGCGGGCGGAGCGGGCAGCGGGGCGGTTCGGGGCGCGGCGGGCCTGAGGCGCCCGCTGGCCGCTGCGGCCGGACGCCGCCGGAAGCGGGCGAGCTCTCGCCCTGGCCCGCTGGCCCTGCGCGACGCGTCAGCCGGCCTGGAGCCGCGTCCCCGCGGGCGCCTCGCGCGACGCCGACGCGCGCCAGTAGGCGAACGCGAGCCCCGCATAGACCACGACCGAGGACCAGCCCATCGCGTTGCCGGTGGTCGTCAGCTGGTTCCACACCGCGACGACGGCGCCGATCGCGAGGCCGAGCGCGAACCCGCCCGCCACCCGCGCGCCGGCGACCTCCGGCAGGTCGCGCGATGCCCAGGCGACGGTCGCGAAGGTGGCGAACGCGGCGGCGAGCAGGCGCGCGAGGCCGATCGCAGTGCCGTCGGCGACGAGGCCGTAAGTGGCGAGCACCTGAGCGGGCGCGGCGAGCATCGGGATCGCGTACGCGATCGCGACGACCGCGTGCGCGGTGAACACGGAACGTGGTGTCATGATGGTCTCCCCGGGTCGGCGACCGCTCGAACGGCGCTTGTCCGTGCACGATACGCCCGTCGCCGGGCCGGGAGCATCGTCCGGATGGATGAGGGCGGGTTCAGCCCGCCGTCACCGGAGGCGGCGTCGCGCGCCGGGCGGCGCGGCCCAGCCACAGCATCCCGTACGCGCCCGACAGGCCGGCGCAGATCAGGATCGTCGACCAACCGAGCAGCCCCGCGGTCGGCGCGAGCAGCTGGTGGCCGAGCGAGATCAGCGTGGCCAGGCCGCTGCCGAGCGCGAGACCGAAGCAGATCGCGTCGAGCGCCGGGCCCTCGGGCGCCTCGCGGGCGAGCCAGGTGACCGCCGAGACGCCGACCAGCGCCGCGCCCAGCAGCCGGGCGAGGTGCAGCGCGTCGAGGTCGGGCTCCGCGCCGTAGAGCCACAGGAAATCGGCGGGCGCGAACAGCAGCGGGATCGCGTAGCCGATCGCGATCAGCGCGTGGGTGGTCAGGACCGGGATCGGGGTCATCGCGGCGCTCCCTCGACGAAGCCGTCGGCCGTGACGCCCACTGTCGCGCGTTCCGCCCGCTTCGGCAAGCGGCGGGCGCCGCGAACGGTGCGGGCGTTCGGCTAGAGCCGCAGCGCGCCCGCGTAGCCGGTCAGCTCCAGGTAGCCGCGGCCGATCCGCCGGCCGCCCTCGAGCGCGACGACCGCGCCTTCCCAGTAGGTGGTCCCGGTGCTGCCGCGCGCGTCGAGCTCCTGGTCGTCGAAGAGCGGCCGCAGCTCGAGCTCGCGCCCGGCGATGCGGATGCGCATCGACACCGGCCAGCGCGCGCCGCTGCGGGCCGACTGCCAGTGGCGCAGCGGCTCGAAGGTGGGCTTCAGGCCGGTCCGCACGACGCCTGCAGCGCCTTCGCGCAGCGTCGCGTCGGTCCACGCGTCGCGGCCGTCGCGGGCGCGGATCCGGAAGGCCATCAGTGCGCCGCCGTCGTCGAGGTTGAGCCCGGTCCAGTCCCAGCCGGCGGCGCGCTCGTCGAGGATCTCGCTCGACCACTCGTGATCGAACCAGGCGCGGCCCTCGACCGGCGTATCGGCCGCGCCGACCCGCACGCGGCCGGCGACGCGGACCTGCGGGCGGCTGTAGTAGCGGCTCGCCTGCGCCTCGCCGGGGCCCTTGCGGGAGTAGCCGGCCTCGCCCTGCAGCAGCGGCGGCGCGGCAGGGTCCAGGTCGAGCTCGAAAGCGAAGTCCTTCGCGACGATCCGGGCGCGGTAGCGGTCGGTGGCGGGGTCGCGGCGCAGCGTCCATGCGTCGTCGCCGGCGCCGAGCCAGACGCGGGTGTCGCCGGTCTGTGCGCCGGCGAGGCCGAAGCCGGCGCGCGACGAGCGCTCGGCGTGCAGCAGCCGGCCGCGCTCGGGCAGCGCGAGCGCGGCGTGCGCGAGCACGAGCTGGGTCGGCGCGAAGCGGCTGGGGTTGGCGGCCGGGTGCGCGGTGCGGCTGCGGAAGAAGGTCAGCTGGAAGCCGGCGTCGGCCGCGCCCGGGCGCTCGAGCCACCCGGTCACG
>JBILTM010000088.1:0-19341 GCA_044371545.1 Burkholderiaceae bacterium | reverse complement strand
GAAGGCCAGCTGCGGGTTGCCGACGTTCATCATGATCTTGACCGGGATCTCCGGCAGCGCGCCCGAGGCGACCTCGCTCACCTCGGTCTCGAGCATGCCGTCGTAGATGTAGCCGGTGTCGCCTTCGGCGCAGGACACCGTCACGAGCGCGCCGGAGGTCAGGCGGTCGGTCGCGTCGCCGCAGCCGACGACCGCGGGGATGCCGAGCTCGCGCGCGATGATCGCCGCGTGGCAGGTGCGCCCGCCGCGGTTGGTGACGATCGCCGAGGCGCGCTTCATCACCGGCTCCCAGTTCGGGTCGGTCATGTCGGTGACCAGCACGTCGCCGGGCTGCACGCGCTCCATCTCGCTCGCGTCGCCGACCACGCGCACCGGCCCCGCGCCGACCTTCTGGCCGATCGCGCGACCGCTGGCGAGCACGTCCGAGGTCGCCTTGAGGCGGAACTTGAGCTGCCGGCCGTCGTGCTGCGACTTCACCGTCTCGGGCCGGGCCTGCAGGATGTAGAGCTTGCCGTCGCGCCCGTCGCGGCCCCACTCGATGTCCATCGGGCGGCCGTAGTGCTGCTCGATGATCGTGGCGTAGCGTGCGAGCTCGACCACCTCGTCGTCGGCGAGCGAGTAGCGGGTGCGCTGCTCGATCGGGGTGTCGACGGTGCGCACCGAGCGGCCGGCGCCGCCCGAGGTGTCGAACTCCATCTTGATCAGCTTCGAGCCGAGCTGGCGGCGGATGATCGGCTTCTTGCCCGCCGCGAGCATCGGCTTGTGGACGTAGAACTCGTCCGGGTTCACCGCGCCCTGCACGACCGTCTCGCCGAGCCCGTAGGCGGAGGTGATGAACACCACGTCCGGGAAGCCCGACTCGGTGTCGATGGTGAACATCACGCCCGAGGCGCCGAGGTCGCTGCGGACCATCCGCTGCACGCCGGCCGACAGCGCGACGTCGGCGTGCACGAAACCCTTGTGGACCCGGTAGGAGATCGCGCGGTCGTTGTAGAGCGACGCGAACACGTGACGGATGCGCTCGAGGATCGCGTCGATGCCGACGACGTTCAGGTAGGTCTCCTGCTGGCCGGCGAAGGACGCGTCGGGCAGGTCCTCAGCGGTGGCGGACGAGCGCACCGCGAACGACATTTCACTCGAAGAACTGTCTACAAGCTGCTGATAATACTCGCGGATTTCACGTTCCAGACGCTCGGGCAGAGGCGCCTCCTCGACCCAGCGCCGGATCTCGGCGCCGCAGGCGGCGAGCGCCTTGACGTCGTCGACGTCGAGCGCCTCGAGCCGGGCGTTGATCCGGGCGGTCAGGCCGCCTTCGTTCAGGAAGTCGCGGAAGGCGAGCGCGGTGGTGGCGAAGCCGCCGGGCACGCGCACGCCGGCGTGGGCGAGCTGGCTGATCATCTCCCCGAGCGAGGCGTTCTTGCCGCCGACCGACTCGACGTCGGTCATCCGCAAGTCCTCGAACGGGACGACATAGCGTCCGTCGTGACGGTTCATGGGGACAGTCCTGGAGGGTTGGGAACCGGTGGGCCGCGCGTGGGGTCCGCAGGGCGCGCGCGCAGCGCTGTAGTCGGGCCGCTCGCGGGCGAGAACGGCACGGCTGCAACACTCGGGCGGGTCCGACCCCGTCGGTCGGCGGATTCTACTTCGCGGGATCCGGCCACGCCGAGGAAAATGCCCTGTCGCCGCGCCGCCGGATGCCTCGCGCGGCCCCGCCCGTCCATCGCTTCCCGAGGTCCAGATGCCCGACGCCCGCCTGCCCGCCGCCGACCGCACCGCGTTCTTCGTGTCCGACGGCACGGGCATCACCGCCGAGACCTTCGGGCACTCGGTGCTGCAGCAGTTCGAGGGCCTGCGGATCCGCCAGGTGCGGCTTCCCTTCATCGACACGATCGAGAAGGCCGAGGAGGCGGTCACCCGGATCAAGCACCAGGCGGTCGTCGACGGCAGGCGCCCGGTGGTGTTCAGCACGCTGGTGAACCCAAGGATCAACGAGATCGTCCGCACCTCGAACGCGCTGTTCCTCGACCTGATCGCGACCTTCGTCGATCCGCTGGAGACCGAGTTCGGGGTGAAGTCGACCCACACCATCGGCCGATTCCACGCGGTCGCCGAGTCGGACCGCTACAAGCAGCGGATCGAGGCGATCCACTACTCGATGGCGCACGACGACGGCCAGCTGCACAAGGACCTGGAGAGCGCCGACGTGATCTTCGTCGGCGTCTCGCGCTGCGGCAAGACGCCGACCAGCCTCTACCTCGCGGTCCAGCACGGCGTGAAGGCGGCGAACTACCCGCTGATCCCCGACGACTTCGAGCGCCGCAAGCTGCCCGAGGTGCTCTACAAGTTCAAGCCGAAGCTCTTCGGGCTGACCATCTCGCCCGAGCGCCTCGCCGAGGTCCGCAACGAGCGCCGGCCCGGCAGCCGCTATGCCGCGATCGAGACCTGCCGGATGGAGGTCAACGAGGCCGAGGCGATGATGAAGCGCGAGGGCATCCCGTGGCTGTCGACGACGACGCGCTCGATCGAGGAGATCGCGACGACGGTTCTGACGTTGCTGGATCTGGATTAGGTCCGAAGTCACCCGCCTCTCGGCGGAGTCCGGTCCGGGATACGGCAGCCCGGCGCAAGCATGCGCCGGTCGCTCCGCCGGCGGCGAGCAGTGCTCGCCGAACCCCGGCTACGCCTCCGCCGGCGGCGAGCAGTGCCGGCTCGCCGAGCAGTGCTCGGCGCCCCGGCTACGCCGCCCGCTGCCGCCGCTGCTCGAACAGGCACACCGCGGCGGCGGCCGCCACGTTCATCGACTCCACGCCGTCGGCCTGCGGGATCCGTACCCAGCGGGCGACGTCGGCGGCGATCTCGTCGGACAGCCCCTCGCCCTCGTTGCCGAGCAGCCAGAGCGCGCCGCCGCGCAGGTCGGCGTCGAACAGCGACTCGGCCTCGGCGGCGCGGGTGCCGATCGCCTCGACCGCGAGCCGCGCGCGCACGGCGCTCCACGGCACCGCCTCGTGGATCGACAGGTGGAAGTGCGCGCCCATGCCCGCGCGGAGCACCTTCGGCGACCAGCACCAGGCGGTGCCCGGCGCGGTGAGCACGGTGCCGACGCCAGCCGCCGCGCAGCTGCGCAGCAGCGTGCCGACGTTGCCCGGGTCCTGGATCCGGTCGAGGTAGACCGCGTCGCGCTCGATCGAGGCCGGCAGCCCGGGCCGCGGCGTGTCGACGACGAACGCCAGGCCGACGCCGTGCTGCAGCGTCGACACCGAGGCGAACAGCTCGTCGGCGAGCTCCACCGCCGCGACGCCGTGGCGCGCGAGCAGCGGGCCGACCTCGGGATGCGCACGCCCGGACGTCGACACCGCGGCGAGCGGCGGCGGGCCGTGGCGCTGCAGCCAGGCCTCGCACAGGTGCACGCCCTCGAGCACCGAGCGGCCGAGCCGCCGGCGCTCGCGCGCCGAGTGCGCGAGCTCGGCGAGCTCGCGGAAGGTCGGGTTGTCGCGCGAGGTGATGCGGCGGGGCGGCGCGGTCATCGGTCGTGCCCCGGGTCGTCGGTCGTGGCGCCGGCCGACGCGAGCGCGTCGCGCACCGGCGCGAAGCTGCGCCGGTGCGCCGCGCAGGGCCCGAGCGCCCGCAGCCGCTCGAGGTGCTCGGCGGTCGGGTAGCCCTTGTGCCGGTCGAAGCCGTAGCCGGGGAAGCGCACGTGCAGTCGCATCAGCTCGGCGTCGCGCTCGGTCTTGGCGAGGATCGAGGCGGCCGAGATGCAGGGCTCGATCGCGTCGCCGCCGACGATCAGCTCGATGCCGCAGTCGAGCTGCGGCGGCTGGTTGCCGTCGACGCGCGCAAGGGTGGGTGCGACCGGCAGTGCGGCGACCGCGCGGCGCATCGCGAGCAGCGACGCGCGCAGGATGTTGAGCCGGTCGATCTCGGCGACGCTCGCCCGCGCCACCGCCCAGCCGATCGCACGCTCGCGGATCGCGTCGGCGAGCGCGTCGCGGCGGACCGCGCTCAGCTGCTTCGAGTCGCGCAGCCCGTCGATCGGCCTCGCCGTATCGAGGATCACCGCCGCCGCGACGACCGGCCCGGCGAGCGGCCCGCGCCCGGCCTCGTCGACGCCGCAGACGACGCGCGCATCGAACGCGAGCGCGAGCGCGCCCTGCTCCGCCGCGGCGGCGCGCCGGCTCATCGCGACGGTGCGCGCCGCGGCGGGCGCATCTCGAGCAGCGCCTCGGCGGCACGCTGCGCGCAGTCCCGGCGCAGCGATTCGTGCAGCCCCGCGAAGCGCTCGGCGAGGCGCGCCGCGCGCGCCGGGTCGTCGAGCTGCGCGAGCAGCGCCGCGCCCATGGCCTCGGGCCTCGCCGCGTCCTGGATGAATTCCGGCACCACCGACTCGTTGCACAGGATGTTGGGCAGCCCGACCCACGGCAGGTAGTTCATGTTCTTCATGATCCGGTAGGTGAGCCAGGCCACCCGGTAGGCGATCACCATCGGCTTGCGGTAGAGCGCGACCTCGAGCGAAGCGGTGCCGCTCGCCACCAGCACCGCGTCGGACGCCGCGATCGCGTCGTGCGAGCGCCCCATCACCAGCCGGCAGTCGACGCCCTCGGGCAGCGCGCCGCCGGCCAGCATCCCGCGCAGCCGCGCGTACAGCGTCTCGGTCGCCGCGGGCACGACGAAGACCAGCTCCGGGCGGCGCGCGGCGAGCCACGCGATCGTGCGCACGAACGCGGGCGCGATGTGGGTGATCTCGCCGCCGCGGCTGCCCGGCAGCACGGCGACAACGGGGCGCCCCTCGGGCAGCCCGAGCGCGCGGCGCGCCCCCGCGACGTCGGCCTGGAGCGGGATCGCGTCGGCGAGCGGGTGACCGACGTAGGTCGCCGGCACGCCGGCCGCCTCGTAGAGCTTCGGCTCGAACGGGAACACCAGCAGCATCCGGTCGACCGAGCGCTTGATGCCCTCGATCCGGCCGCCGCGCCACGCCCAGATCGACGGTCCGATGAAGTGCGCGACGCGCACGCCGCGCTCGCGCAGGCGGCGCTCCAGGTCGAGGTTGAAGTCGGGCGCGTCGACCCCGACGAAGACGTCCGGCCGCCAGTCGAGCAGCCGGTCGTGCAGCCGCGAGCGGACCGCGCGCAGCGCCGCGTACTCGCGCAGCACCTCCGCGTAGCCGTGCACCGCGAGGCGCTCGGACGGCCACCAGGCGTCGAAGCCGCGCGCGACCATCGCCGGCCCGCCGATGCCCGCCGCCTGCAGCCCCTGCGCGCCGCCGAGCCGGGACTGCAGCCCGCCGAGGACCGCCGAGGCGAGCAGGTCGCCGGAGGTCTCGCCGGCGACCATGCCGAGGCGGAACGGCCCGGCGTCGGGCACCGCGAGCGCGGTGACCGCGGCGGGCGCGTCGGGGTCGAGCGGGTTCAAGGTCGGCGGCCCGCGGTCCGGCGCTGCGCCACGCGCGTCGCCGCCCTCAGCGGACGATGCCGCGCTCGACGCGCGCGAGGAATTCGGTCAGCAGCCGCAGCGCATCCGCCTGCCCGAGCGCGGACGCGGGCAGCGCAGTCGCGGGCGCAGCCCCGGTCGCATCGATCTCCGCGAGCTGTGCCTCGAGCTGCCCGCGCGCCTGCGCGAGCGTCAGCTCCGAGCGGTAGAGCGTGCGGTAGGCGCGCCGCAGCAGCGCGACGGTGTCCGCCTCGAAGCCGCGCCGCTTCAGGCCCTCGGTGTTCAGTCCGTGCGGCGCCGACGGGTTGCCCGAGGCCATCACGTAGGGCGGAACGTCGTGCAGCACGATGGTGCCGGTGCCGGTCATCGCGTGCGGGCCGACCTTGCAGAACTGGTGGACCTGCGTGCAGCCGCCGAGGATCACCCAGTCGCCGAGCTCGACGTGGCCGCCGAGGTTGGTGGTGTTGGCGAGGATCGTGTGCGAGCCGATCCGGCAGTCGTGCGCGACGTGCACGTAGGCCATGATCCAGTTGTCGTCGCCGATCCGGGTGACGCCCGCGTCCTGGACCGTGCCGCGGTTGACCGTCACGCACTCGCGGAAGGTGTTGCCGTCGCCGATCTCGAGCGTCGTCGGCTCGCCGCGGTACTTCTTGTCCTGCGGCGGCCCGCCGATCGTCGCGTGCGGATGCACGACGTTGTTCCGGCCGAGGGTGGTCGGCCCCTCGACGGTCGCGTGAGCCAGGATCCGCGTGCCTGCGCCGATCCGCACGCCGGCTCCGACGACCGCGAACGGGCCGACCTCGACGTCGTCATCGAGCGACGCGCCCGGATCGACGCACGCGCTCGGGTGGATGCGCGCCACGGTCAGCCGCCCGCCTCGGACGACCCGCCCGCCTTCGCCGCACCGGTCTGCGGCGGCGCGACCTCGCGCAGCGTGCACATCAGCTCGGCCTCCGCGGCGACCGCGCCGTCGACGGTCGCGACACCGCGGAACTTCGAGATCGACTTCGCGAAGCGCATGATCTCCACCTCCAGGCGCAGCTGGTCGCCGGGCCCGACCGGCCGCTTGAAGCGCGCGCCGTCGATGCCGACGAAGTAGAACACCGACGAGGCGTCGGACTTGCGCCCGAGCGTCTCGAAGGACAGCACGCCGGCCGCCTGCGCGAGCGCCTCGATCATCAGCACCCCCGGCATCACCGGGATGTGCGGGAAATGCCCGACGAAGAACGGCTCGTTGATCGTCACGTTCTTGATCGCGACGATGCGCTTGCCCGGTTCGAGCTCGAGCACCCGGTCGATCAGCAGGAACGGGTAGCGGTGCGGCAGGTACTCGAGGATGCCGCGGATGTCGATGGTGGTCATTCGTCGTCCTTGGGGCCTGCGCCCCGCGAGGCCAGCGCGCGGATCCGCCGGCGCAGCTCGGGCAGCTGCTTGAGCGTCGCGGCGGTCCGTTCCCACTGCGCGTGCCCCTGCAGTGGCCACGCGCCGGTGTAGAAGCCCGGTTCGTCGACGCTGCGCTCGACCAGCGAGAAGCCGCCGATCACCGCACCGTCGCAGAGCTCGATGTGCCCGGCGATACCCACGCCGCCGCCGATCATGCAGCGCGCGCCGATCGTGGCGCTGCCGGCGATGCCGACGCAGCCGGCGATCACGGTGTGCGCGCCGATCCGCACGTTGTGGCCCACCTGCACCAGGTTGTCGATCTTCACGCCGTCGGCGATGACGGTGTCGTCCAGGGCGCCGCGGTCGATCGCGCAGTTCGCGCCGATCTCGACGTCGTCGCCGATCGTCACCGAGCCGAGCTGGGCGATCTTGACGAAGCCCTCGGCCGACGGCGCGAAGCCGAAGCCGTCGGCCCCGACCACCGTGCCCGAGTGGATCGTCGCGCGCGCGCCGATGGTGACGCCGCCGTAGACCACCACGTTCGGGTGCAGCGTCGAGCCGGGGCCGATCGAGGCGCCCTCGCCGATCGCGCAGCCCGCGCCGATGCGCGTGCCCTCGCCGATGCGGGCGCCCGCCGCGACGCTCGCCCCCGGGCCGACCGCGACGCCGGCGCCGAGCCGCGCGGCCGCGTCGACGCGCGCCGTCGGGTCGATGCCCGCGGCCGCCCGCGGCGGCGCGAGCAGCGCCTCGAACCACTGGGACAGGCGCGCGTAGGCGACGTACGGGTCGGACACGACGATCCGCGCGGCGCCCTCGGCGGCGTGCGCCTCCAGGGCCGGCGACACGATCAGCGCGCCGGCGCGGCTCGCCGCGGCGGCCCTGCCATGGCGGCGGCCCGACAGGAACGACACCGCGTCGGGGCCGGCCGACTCGAGCGACGCGAGCCGCGCGATGATGCGCGCGCCGTCGCCGCGGACCGCGCCGCCGATGCGCCCCGCGATCGCGTCGACCGTGACCGGCTCGGGCAGCGGGCGTCGCACCGTCGTGCCTACTTCGAGGCGTTGAGCTGGCGCAGCACCTTCTCGGTCATGTCGATCCGGGGCGAGACGTGCACCGCCTCCTGGATGATCATGTCGTAGCGCTCCTGCTCGGCGATCTGCCGGATCACGCGGTTCGCGCGTTCGATCACCGTCGCGAGCTCCTCGTTGCGGCGCTGGTTGATGTCCTCGCGGAACTCGCGCTGCTTGCGCTGGAACTCGCGGTCGAGGTCGGCGAGCTCGCGCTGGCGGCGCAGCCGCTCGCCCTCGGCGGTGACCGGCGCGTCGCGTTCGAGCTTCTCGGACATCTGCTTGAGGCGCGCGGCGAGGTCCTGGAGTTCCTTGTCCCGGCGCGAGAACTCCTGCTGGATCCGCTCCTGCGCGGACTTCGCGGCGGTCGACTCGCGGATGATCCGCTCCAGGCTGACGTAGCCGACCTTCGGCGGCGCATCCTGCGCGACGGCGAACGCCGAGGCCGCGCAGAGCGCGCCCGCGGCGACGAGCCGGGCAAGCCGAGCAGGCCGGACGGTGGAGGTCATCGGGTCGGTTCCATGGAGCGCCCTCCGGTGGGCGGGCCGGGGCGCGGCGGCCGCATTCTCGCACACCTGCGGCACGGCGCGGCCCCGTTCAGAAGCCCGTCCCGATCTGGAACTGGAAGCGCTGCGTACGGTCGCCGTCCTGCTTGTTGATCGGGTAGCCGAGCGACAGCTTCAGCGGGCCGAGCGGGGACAGCCAGTTCAGGCCCAGGCCGGCCGAGTAGCGCAGGTCGCCGAGGTTGATGGTATCGGGGAAGACGTTGCCGACGTCCATGAAGGTGAACATCCGGACGATCTGCTCGTTGCCGGTGCCGGGCAACGGGAAGAGGAACTCGAAGCTGCCGACCAGCTTGGACTGGCCGCCGCGCGGGAAGCCGTCGCTGTCGCGCGGGCCGAGGCTCGCCGCCTCGAAGCCCCGCACCGAGCCGATGCCGCCCGCATAGTAGTTCTTGAAGATCGGGTAGAGGTTGTCGCCCCAGGACCAGCCGCGCGCGACCGAGCCGTAGAGGCCGATCGTGTAGTCCTTGGACAGCGGCTTGTAGTACTGCGCGTCGAAGTTCGCGCGCACGTAGCGCAGGTCGCCGACCGGCAGCGTGAATTCGACGTTCGAGGACATCAGCAGGCCGCGGGTCGGCGTCAGCGGGCTGTCGCGCTCGTCGCGCAGCCAGCCGAGCGTCCCGAGCACCGCCCAGCTCGATTCGCCGAACGCCGCGACGTACTCCTCGAAGCGTGCCGGCGCGTTCGTGCCGAGCGACAGCGTGTTGCGCTCGTAGACCATGCCGAAGTTCACCCGGTCGACCTCGGTGTACGGCAGGCCGAAGCGCAGCCCGATGCCCTGCGTCAGCGTGCGGTAGTCGCCCAGCCCGAGCTGGTCGGCGTTGAAGCGCCGGCTGTACATCTCGAAGGTGCGCGACACCCCGTCGGCGGTGAAGTACGGGTCGGTGCTGCGCAGGTCGATCGTCTGCTGCGTCTGGCCGGTGTTGACGTTGAGCGCGAGCGACTTGCCGGTGCCGAGGAAGTTCTGCTGGTTGACCGATGCGGTCAGGATCAGGCTGTCGGTGCTCGAGAAGCCCACGCCGACGAGGAAGGTGCCGGTCGAGCGCTCGGTGACGTTGACGTTCAGGTCGACCTGGTCCGGCGCGTCGGGCACCGGCGCGGTGTCGATCGTCACGTCGGTGAAGAAGCCGAGTCGCGTCAGCCGCTGGCGCGACAGCCGGATCTTGTCGGTGTCGTACCAGGCGCTCTCGAACTGGCGCAGCTCGCGTCGGATCACCTCGTCTCGGCTGCGGGCATTGCCCGAGATGTTGATCCGGCGCACGTAGGCCCGGCGACCGACGTCGACGGTGACGTTGAAGAAGACCGTGCGCTTGTCGCGGTCGACCTCGGGGATCGCGTTGACGTTCGCGAACGCGTAGCCGATCGAGCCGTACAGCTCGGTCATCGAGCGCGTCGAGTCGGCGAGCCGTTGGCCGTTGAAGACCTCGCCCTCGCGGATCAGCATCAGCGAGTCGAGCTCCTTGTCGCGCCCGAGGGTGTTGCCGCTGAAGCGGTAGCCCGAGACCGTGTAGCGATCGCCCTCGGAGACGTTGATGGTGATGTAGACGCCCTCGCGGTCCGGGTCGATCGACACCTGCGTCGAGGTGACCGCGAACTCGAGGTAGCCGCGGTTCAGGTAGAACGAGCGGATGCGCTCCAGATCGCCCGCGAGCTTCTCGCGCGCGTACTGGTCGGTCTTGGTGTACCAGGACAGCCAGGTCGGCGTCGTCAGCGACAGCTGCTCGATCAGCGTGCGCTCGCTGAACGCCTGGTTGCCGACGATCCGGATCTCGGTGATCCGCGCGTCGGCGCCTTCGTCGATCGCGAGCGCGATGCCGACGCGGTTGCGCTCCTGCGGCGTCACCGTCGCGGTCACGCGCGCCGCGTACTTGCCGCGCGCAAGGTACTGGCGCTTGATCTCCTGCTCCGCGCGCTCGAGCAGCGAGCGGTCGAAGATCCGCGATTCGGCGAGCCCGAGCGCGCTCAGCGCCTTGAGCATCGTCTCGGCCGGGATGTCCTTGGCGCCGCTGATCTCGACCGAGGCGATCGACGGCCGCTCCTCGAGGTAGACGACGAGCACGTCGTTCTCGACCTCGAGGCGCACGTCGTTGAAGAGTCCGGTCGCGTAGAGCGCGCGGATCGACTGCGCGGCGCGCTGGTCGTCGATGCGCTCGCCGACCTTCACCGGCAGGTAGCCGAACACCGTGCCCGGCTCGACGCGCTGGACGCCGACGAGTCGGATGTCGCGGACGGTGAAGGGATCGAAGGCCCACGCGAGCGGGCCGAGCATGCTCGCGGCGAGCGCGAACACGGCTTTAACGAACGGACGCATGGAACTCCCGGTTGGCCGGCCGGCCACCGGGGACTCAGCCGCCGAACAGCCTGCTCAGATCGTTGAACAGGGCCACGGCCATCAACCCGACGATCGCCGCGAGACCTGCCTTCTGGGTGACCTGCATGAAGCGCTCGGACAGCGGTCGACCCTTGATCGCCTCGAGCCCGTAATATACCAAATGGCCTCCGTCGAGGACGGGGACCGGCAGCAGGTTGAGCACACCGAGGCTCACGCTGATCAGCGCGAGGAACGCGACGTACGCGAACGCGCCGACCTTCGCCGACTGCCCCGCGTAATCCGCGATCGCGACCGGTCCGCTGAGGTTGCGCCACGACAGGTCGCCGGTCAGCATCTTGCCGAGCATCCGCAGCGAGAACCACGACATGTCCCAGGTCTGGCGCGCGCCGTAGGCGATCGCGTCGATCGGGCCGTGGACCACCCGGACCATCTCGACCTTGTTCTGCAGCGCCGCGCCGATGCGCCCGACGTTGCGGCCGGCGTCCTCCGGCCGGTCTGAACGCTGCGCCTGCGGGACCACGACGATGCGCTGCTCGACGCCGGCGCGGCGGATCGTCAGCGGCACCTCGCGCTCGGCGCTCTCGCGCAGCACGTCGATCAGGTCGCTGGCGCGGGTCAACGCGCGGCCCTCGACCGAGACCACCTCGTCGCCGGCGAGCAGGCCCGCCTTCGCGGCGCTGCCGTCGGGCAGCACCGAGCCGATCGACACGCTGCCGCCGGCGAGATCGAGGCCGAGCGTGCGCATGAAGTCCTTCTCGATCTCGCCCGAGGCGAGCCCGCGGGTGTCGAGCGCGACCTGCACCGGCGCGCCGTCGCGCTGCACGACGAGGCGTGCGGCGCGCTGCTCCACCACCGCGTCGATGAGCCGCAGGCGCAGGTCGGGCAGCGAGCGCACCTCGCGGCCGTCGATCGAGACCACCCGGTCGCCCGCTGCGATCCCGGCGGCATCGGCCTGCGTGCCGGCGGCCGGCCGGCCCAGGACCGCCGCCGGCTCCTCGATGCCGACCATGCCGAGGCTCGCGTACAGCGCGATCGCGAGCGCGAAGTTCGCGAGCGGTCCGGCGACGACGATCGCGGCACGCTTGCCGAGGCTCTGGCGGTTGAAGGCGCGGTGCAGCTCGTGCTCGGCGACCGAGCCCGGGCCGCCCTCGCGCTCGTCGAGCATCCGCACGTAGCCGCCGAGCGGGATCGGCGAGATCGTCCACTCGGTGCGGTCGGCGCCGACCGTCCAGCGCAGCAGCGGCCTGCCGAAGCCGATCGAGAAGCGCAGCACCTTGACGCCGCACCAGCGGGCGACCGAGTAGTGGCCGAGCTCGTGGACGAAGATCAGCAGCGCGAGCGCGAAGAGGAACGCGATCAGGGTGGTCATGTTGCAGCCTCCGCCAGCCTCGCCCCCGCGCATTCGCGCGCTCGGGCGTCGAGGGCCAGCACCTCGGCGGTGTCGGCCGGCGCGCGGGCGGCGCCGAGCGCCTCGAGCACCGCCTCGTTGATCCGCGCGATGTCGGTGAAGCGGATCCGGCGCTCGAGGAACGCGTCGACGGTCATCTCGTTGGCCGCGTTCAGCACGCAGGGCGCCGCGGCGCCCGCGGACAGCGCCTCGCGGGCGAGCCGCAGGCAGGGGAAGCGGACCGGGTCCGGGCGCTCGAAGTCGAGCCGGCCGTGGGTGGCGAGATCGAGCATCGACACGCCGCTATCGATCCGGCCGGGGAACGCGAGCGCGTGCGCGATCGGGGTGCGCATGTCGGGGTTGCCGAGCTGGGCGAGGATCGAGCCGTCGACGTACTCGACCATCGAGTGGACGATGCTCTGCGGGTGGATCACGACGTCGAGGCGGTCGGCGGGCATGTCGAACAGGAAGTGCGCCTCGATCAGCTCGAGGCCCTTGTTCATCATGGTCGCGGAATCGACCGAGATCTTTCGCCCCATGCTCCAGTTGGGATGGGCGACCGCCTGCTCCGGCGTCACCTCGGCCATCCGCGCGACGTCGAACGCGCGGAACGGCCCGCCCGAGGCGGTCAGCACGATGCGGCGCACGCCGTCGCGACGACCGCCGGCAGGCAGGCACTGGAACACCGCGTTGTGCTCGCTGTCGATCGGCAGCACGGTGGCGCCACCGTCCCGGACCGCCCCCAGGAACACCGTCCCGGCCATCACGATCGCCTCCTTGTTGGCGAGCAGGATGGTCTTGCCGGCGCGGGCCGCCGCCAGCGTGGGCTCCAGCCCCGCGGCGCCGACGATCGCGGCCATCACCAGGTCGGTCTCGGAGGCGGCGGCGACTTCGGCCGCCGCGTGGGGGCCGTCGAGCACCTCGGTGCGCGAGCCGCGCTCGGCGAGCGCCGCGCGCAGCGAGGCCGCCGCCTCGCGCTCGGCGAGCACCGCGTAGGCCGGCTCGTGGACGAGGCACTGCTCGAGCAGCCGGGCGTGGCTGCGGCGCGCGGTCAGCGCGAAGACGCTGAAGCGGTCGGGGTGGCGGCCGACGACGTCGAGCGTGCTCTCGCCGATCGAGCCGGTCGCCCCCAGGATCGTGATCCGCTGCATCCGGTGATTATCGCAGCAGTTGCACCAGCAGCAGGCAGCCGGGCATCGTCGGGATCAGGGCGTCGATCCGGTCGAGCACCCCACCGTGTCCGGGCAGCAGCCTGCCGCTGTCCTTGACGCCGGCCAGGCGCTTGAGCATCGACTCGTAGAGGTCGCCGACGACGCTCAGCCCGGCGACCCCGGCGAGCACCGCGAGCGCGGCCGGCCAGCCGGCCCGGGCCGCGAGCCAGCTCGAGAACACCGTCGCCCCGCCCTCCCCGGCGGTGCCCGGCCATGCGAGCGCGACCCCGACCGCGACCGCGAGGACCGCGACGACGCCGCCCGCGACGCCTTCCCAGGTCTTGCCGGGACTGACCCGCGGCGCCAGCTTGTGCCGCCCGAAGGTGCGGCCGGCGAAGTACGCGCCGATGTCGGCGAGCCAGACGATCGCCATCGCGGAGACCAGCATCGCGGCGCCGAGCAGGCGCAGTTCGTAGAGCGCGAGCCAGCAGGCGGCGAGCACCAGCGCCGCCACCGCCCAGGCGGGGCCGACGCGGTGCACGCGCGACAGTGAGATCGGGGCGACCGACAGCCAGAACGCGAGGCTCGCCGCACAGAGCACCGCGACGACCGCCGGCGGCGCGCCGCCCGGCACGCCGCTGCGCCAGGCGACGTACGCGATGCCCGCGGCCGCGAGCGCGGCACCGAGCGCCCGGCCGCCGGCGGGTGCGCCGAGCAGCCGGCCCCACTCGGTGCCGGCGATCGCGAGCATCGCCAGGGACACCAGCCCCCAGACCCAGGGCGGCGCCAGGAAGATCGCCGGGACGAGGATCGCCAGCAGTACGACGGCGGTGACGACGCGCTGGCCGAGCACGTGGCGCCCCGCGCCTCAGGGCCCCGGCAGCTCGGCCGGGGTGGCGACCTGCGCGCTGGTGCGGCCGAAGCGGCGCTCGCGCGCCCGGTACCACTCGAACGCGCGGTCGAGCTCCGCGGCACCGAAATCGGGCCAGAAAGCGTCGGTGAAGTGGAGCTCGGAGTAGGCGAGCTGCCACAGCATGAAGTTGCTGATCCGCTGCTCGCCGCCGGTGCGGATGAACAGGTCCGGCTCCGGCGCGTGGCGCATCGCCAGGTGCGGCGCGAGGTCGGTCTCTTCGATCCGCGACGGGTCGGCGGCGAGGTCCGGCCGGGCCTCGAGCATCGCCCGGGTCGCCTGCAGGATGTCCCAGCGGCCGCCGTAGTTCGCGCAGACCGTCAGCGTCATCTTGGTGTTCTGCGCGGTGCGTTGCTCGGCATTGCGGATCAGCGTCTGCAGCCGGGGCTCGAACGCCGACACGTCGCCGACGATCTTCAGGCGGATGCCGTTGGCCCGCAGCTGCGCGACCTCGCGCTCGAGCGCGACGATGAACAGCCGCATCAGCAGCGACACCTCGTCGGGCGGGCGGCGCCAGTTCTCCGAGCTGAACGCGAACAGGGTCAGGTACTCGACACCGCGCAGCACGCAGGCCTCGACCGTCGCACGGACCGCCTCGACGCCCTTCGAGTGGCCGGCCACCCGCGGCAGCCGGCGGGTCGTCGCCCAGCGGCCGTTGCCGTCCATGATGATCGCGACGTGACGGGGCACGTCGCCCGCGTCGGGGACCGTGAGGGTGGAGCTGGCGTGGTGGCTCATCGGGCGCGGTTCCCTGGCCCCGCGGGCGGGCCGACTTCCCTCAGACCGTCATGATCTCCTGCTCCTTGGACTGGAGCAGCTTGTCGATCTCGACGACGAACCGGTCGGTGAGCTTCTGGATGTCGTCCTGCGCGCGCCGCTCCTCGTCCTCGGAGATGCCCTTGGCCTTGAGCAGGTCCTTCAGGTGCGTGTTCGCGTCGCGGCGCAGGTTGCGGACCGCGACCTTCGCGTCCTCGCCTTCGCCCTTGACGACCTTGACGAGCTGCTTGCGGCGCTCTTCCGACAGCGGCGGCATCGGCACGCGGATCAGCTCGCCGATCACCGTCGGGTTCAGGCCGAGGTCGGACTCGCGGATCGCCTTGTCGATCGCCTGGGCCATCTTCTTCTCCCAGGGCGAGACGCCGATGGTGCGCGCGTCGACCAGCGTCACGTTCGCGACCTGGCTGATCGGCACCATGCTGCCGTAGTACTCGACCTGCACGTGATCGAGCAGGCCGGCGTGCGCGCGCCCGGTGCGGACCTTCGCGAGGTTCGCGCCGAGCGACTCGACCGACTTGCGCATCTTCTGCTCGGCCGAGCTGCGGATCTCGGGAATCGTGGTGGCCATGGGGGGTCTCTCCGAAGCTCGTCAGACGTGCACCAGCGTGCCCTCGTCCTCGCCGAGCAGCACGCGGCGCAGCGCGCCTTCCTTGAAGATCGAGAACACCTTGATCGGCAGCTTCTGGTCGCGGCACAGCGCGAACGCGGTCGCGTCCATGACCTTAAGGTCCCGGCCGATCGCCTCGTCGAAGCTGATCGTGCGATAGCGGGTCGCGGCCTTGTCCTTCATCGGATCGGCACTGTACACCCCGTCCACCTTGGTGGCCTTGAGCACGACCTGCGCGCCGATCTCGGCGCCGCGCAGCGCCGCCGCGGTGTCGGTCGTGAAGAACGGGTTGCCGGTGCCGGCCGCGAAGATCACGACCTTGCCCTCTTCCAGGTACTGCAGCGCCTTCGGGCGGATGTAGGGCTCGACGACCTGGTCGATCCGCAGTGCCGACATCGTGCGCGCGGTGACGCCCGCGACGCGCATCGCGTCCTGCAGCGCGAGCGCGTTCATCACGGTCGCGAGCATGCCCATGTAGTCGGCGGTCGCGCGGTCCATGCCGGCGGAGACGCCCGCCATGCCGCGGAAGATGTTGCCGCCGCCGATCACCACCGCGAGCTCGACGCCCATCGAGACGGCGCCGGCGACCTGCCTGACCATGCCCTCGATCGTCGCGGCGTTGATGCCGTAGGCGTCGTCGCCCATCAGGGCCTCGCCCGAGAGCTTCAGCAGGACACGGCGGTAGTGCGGGGCGGGTGCGGCGGTCTCGGTCATCGGGCGGCGGGTCGGTGGTCGGTGGACGGTTCGGTCGGGGGCGCCACCGTCGCGGCCGGCGGGCCGCGGCGGCGGCGTCGGGCACGGCACGCGCCGGACCCGCCGGCGCCCCGGGCCTCAGCGCGCCGCGGCGGCGGCCGCCTGCGCGGCGACTTCCGCGGCGAAGTCGGTCTGCTTCTTCTCGATGCCCTCGCCGACGACGTACAGGGTGAAGGCATGCACCTTCGCGCCCCGTGCCTTCAGCAGCTGCTCGACGGTCTGCTTGTCGTCCTTGACGAACGGTTGCCCGAGGAGGGTGACCTCCTTCAGGTACTTCTGCACCGTGCCCTCGACCATCTTGGCGACGATCTCGGCCGGCTTGCCCGACTCGGCCGCCTTCTGGGTCGCGATCGAGCGCTCCTTCTCGATCAGGTCGGCCGGCACGCCGGTGCGGTCGAGCGAGACCGGCTTGGACGCGGCGATCTGCATCGCCAGGTCCTTGGCGAGCGCCTCGTCGCCGCCCTCGACGTCGACCAGCACGCCGATCCGGGAGCCGCCGTGCACGTAGCTGGCGACCTTGCCCTTCGCGGCGATCCGCACGAAGCGGCGGATCGTCATGTTCTCGCCGATCTTGCCGATCAGCGCGGTGCGCTTCGCCTCGACCGTCTGGCCCTCGAGCGTCAGCGCGGACAGCGCCGCGACGTCGGCCGGCGAGGCCTGGGCGACCAGCGCCGACAGGGCCTTCGCGAAGGCCTGGAAATCGTCGTTCTTCGCGACGAAGTCGGTCTCGCAGTTGATCTCGACCATCGCGGCGGTCTTGCCGTCGGCGGCGAGGTGCACGCCGACGATGCCCTCGGCGGTCACGCGCGAGGCGGCCTTGCCGGCCTTGTTGCCGAGCTTGACCCGCAGGATCTCCTCGGCCTTCGCCAGGTCGCCGCCCGCCTCGGTCAGCGCCTTCTTGCATTCCATCATCGGCGCGTCGGTCTTCTCGCGCAGCTCCTTCACCATCCCGGCGGTGATCTCAGCCATACCCGTGCTCCTGGTTCCGTTCATTGCCGCCCGCCGGCACCGGGCCGGCGGACTCTCGTGACGTGCGGGGCCCGCAGCCCCCGTCAGGCCTCTTCCGAAGCGACCTCGACGAACTCGTCGCCGCCGCCCTTGGCCGCTTCCTGCAGCGACGCCGCACGGCCCTCGAGGATCGCGTCGGCGGCGCCCGCCGCGTACAGCTGGATCGCCTTGCCCGAGTCGTCGTTGCCCGGGATCACGTAGTCGATGCCGTCGGGCGAGTGGTTGGTGTCGACCACGCCGACCACCGGCACGCCGAGCTTGACCGCCTCGGTGACCGCGATCTTGTGATAGCCCACGTCGATGACGAACAGCGCGTCCGGCAGGCCGTTCATGTCCTTGATGCCGCCGATCGACTTGTTCAGCTTCTCGAGTTCGCGGCTGAACAGCAGCGCCTCCTTCTTCGACATCCGCTCGACGCCGCCCTCGGCGATCGTCGTCTCCATGTCGCGCAGGCGCTTGATCGAGGTCTTGACGGTCTTGAAGTTGGTCAGCATGCCGCCGAGCCAGCGCTCGTCGACGAACGGCATGCCCGCGCGGCGGGCCTCGGCCGCGACGATCTCGCGGGCCTGGCGCTTGGTGCCGACGAACATCACCGTGCCGCGGTTGGCCGCGAGCTGGCGCATGTACTTCATCGCGTCCTGGTACATGACCAGGGTCTTTTCCAGGTTGACGATGTGGATCTTGTTGCGATGGCCGAAGATGTAAGGGGCCATCTTGGGGTTCCAGAAACGGGTCTGGTGACCGAAATGGACACCCGCCTCCAGCATCTGACGCATGGTCGTCATGAGAGCACTCCTTTCAGGGTTGCGTTTCGCGGCCGCTGGGGCCCCCGAACGCGCACGCCTCGCATGTGAGGCGGTGCGCGCACCCGAGGAGGCATCCCGGTCGATCGCAGGCCGGCCCGGTGGCGCCGGACTCCGTCCTTGAATCGTCCCCACCGCACCGGCACACTGGGGCGCCGACGCGGAGGCGTTGCCGCGGTGGATTTGCCCGAACCCTGAGCTCGTCATTGAGACTCGATGAGCGAACGCGTCCGGGCAAGCCTATAATCATAGCCCGAACAACGAGTTACCGACAAGTTCGATGTCGATCGTCATCAAGTCAGACGCCGAGATCGCGGCGATGAGGCTGGCCGGGTGCCTGGCGTCCGAGGTGCTGGACTTCATCGCGCCGCACGTGAAGCCCGGCGTCACGACCGGCCACCTGGACGCCCTGTGCCACCAGTACATGGTGAGCGTCCAGAAGACGATCCCCGCCCCGCTGAACTACGCCCCGCCCGGCTACCGCCCGTTCCCCAAATCCGTCTGCACGTCGGTCAACCACCAGGTCTGCCACGGGATCCCGGGCGACAAGGTGCTGAAGAACGGCGACGTGCTGAACATCGACGTGACCGTCATCAAGGACGGCTTCCACGGAGATACCAGCCGGATGTTCTTCGTCGGCGAGCCCTCGATCGCCGCCCGGCGGCTGTGCCAGGTCACCTACGAGTGCATGTGGCTCGGCATCGAGCAGGTGCGCCCGGGCGCGACGCTCGGCGACATCGGGCACGTGATCCAGCGGCACGCCGAGGCCTCGGGCTACTCGATCGTGCGCGAGTTCTGCGGGCACGGCATCGGGCGGCGCTTCCACGAGGAGCCGCAGGTGCTGCACTACGGTCGGCCCGGAGTCGGCGAGAAGCTCGTGCAGGGCATGATCTTCACGATCGAGCCGATGGTGAACGCCGGCCGCCGCGAGGTCCGCGAGCTCGCCGACGGCTGGACGATCGTCACCAAGGACCACAGCCTGTCGGCGCAGTGGGAGCACACCGTGCTGGTCACCGAGACCGGCTACGAGGTGCTGACCACGTCGGCCGGCGCGCCCGCGCGGCCCGCGCCGCTGCCGGCGGCCGCCTGAGACGCGTCCCGGCGCGCGCGACGGCGTCCGCCCCCGGCCCGATGCAGGACCCCGCCGCCGCACCCCGGCCGATCGCGCCGAGCGAG
>JBILTM010000087.1:0-19347 GCA_044371545.1 Burkholderiaceae bacterium | reverse complement strand
GCCGCATCCGCGCGGGCGTGCTCGAGCAGGGCACCGTCGAGCTGCTCGACGAGGCCGGGGTCGGGGCGCGCTGCCACGCCGAGGGCCTGCCGCACGAGGGCATCGAGCTCGCGTTCGACGGGCAGCGCCACCGCATCGACTTCGGCGCGCTGATCGGCCGGCACGTGACCGTCTACGGCCAGACCGAGGTGACGCGCGACCTGATGGCCGCGCGTGCCGCCTGCGGCGCGACGACGGTGTACGAGGCCGCCGACGTGAGCCTGCACGGCTTCGACGGCGAGCGGCCGGTGGTGCGATGGCGCAAGGACGGCGTCGCGCACGAGCTCGCCTGCGACTGGATCGCCGGCTGCGACGGCTACCACGGCGTCTCGCGCGCGTCGGTGCCCGCCGGCGCGGTGAAGGCCTTCGAGCGGATCTACCCGTTCGGCTGGCTCGGCGTGCTCTGCGACACGCCGCCGGTGTCCGACGAGCTGATCTACGCGAACCATCCGCGCGGCTTCGCGCTGTGCTCGATGAGGAGCCGCACGCGCAGCCGCTACTACGTGCAGTGCGGGCTCGACGAGCGTGTCGAGGACTGGCCGGACGGGCGCTTCTTCGACGAGCTGCGCGCGCGGCTCGACGTGCGCGCGGCCGAGACGCTGGTCACCGGACCGTCGATCGAGAAGAGCATCGCGCCGCTGCGCAGCTTCGTCGCCGAGCCGATGCGCTTCGGCCGCCTGTGCCTCGCCGGCGACGCCGCGCACATCGTGCCGCCGACCGGCGCCAAGGGCCTGAACCTCGCGGCGTCCGACGTGCGCTACCTCGCGCGGGCGCTGGTCGAGCACTACCGGACCGGCACGACCGACGGCCTGGATCGCTATTCGGAGCGTTGCCTGAGGCGCGTCTGGAAGGCGGTGCGCTTCTCGTGGTGGTTCACGACGCTGATGCACCGGTTCCCGGACACCGGGGACTTCGGCCAACGGATCCAGGAGGCGGAGCTCGGCTACCTGGTGGGCTCGCGGGCGGCGGCGACGTCGCTGGCGGAGAATTACGTGGGCTTGCCGTTCGAGGCATAGGTGGACAGCCGGAAGGAGGCGCACGGCATGGATCAGCGAGGTGAAGGTCGGTCGACCGTGTCCGTGGACCGGGACGGACCGGTGTGGATCGTGACGATCGACCGACCGGAGGTCCGCAACGCGGTCGACGGCCGGACCGCGAGAGCCCTGCACGATGCGTTCCTCGCGTTCGATGCCGACGAGACGGCCTCGGTCGCGATCCTGGCCGGCCGCGGCGATGCGTTCTGCGCCGGTGCGGACCTGAAGGCGATCGCCGCCGGCGATCCCGAGAAGCGCAGGGCACTCGGCGGCCGGAACACGCTCGCACCGATGGGTCCGACCCGCCTCGCGCTGTCCAAGCCGGTGATCGCCGCCATCGAGGGACCGGCGGTCGCGGGGGGGATGGAGCTCGCGCTGTGGGCGGACCTGCGGGTGGTCGCGCGCGGCGCGGTATTCGGCATCTACTGCCGCCGCTTCGGCGTGCCGCTGATCGACCTCGGCACCATCCGCCTGCCGAGGCTGATCGGCCAGTCCCGCGCGATGGACCTGATCCTCACCGGCCGTCCGGTCACCGCCGAGGAGGCCCTCGAGATCGGCCTCGCCAACCGCCTCGTGCCGGCCGGCTCGGCGCTGACCGAGTCGGTCGCGCTCGCCCGCCAGCTCGCGGCCTTCCCGCAGCGCTGCATGCGCGCGGATCGGCGCTCGGTGCTCGCGCAGTGGTCGCTCGACGAGGACCAGGCGATCGACGCCGAGATGCAGGGGGGCCTGGACGTGATCGCGAGCGGCGAGACGGTCCGCGGTGCCGCGGCGTTCGCACGGGGACAGGGTCGCCACGGCGAATTCTGATCACGGTCGGCTCACATCCGCCAGAAGCCGCACCTCCGCACGGATCGCGCTTCGCCGCTATCATCCCGCCACCGCGCGCGGCCCTGCGCGCACCGACATCCACGAGGAGACCCCATGGACCGCTTCGAGTCCCCCGCGGCAGCTCGCCGCCGTGTCGTCGCGACAATCGGCGCCGCGCTCGGCGCCTCCGCGCTGCCCGCCGCGCTGCGCGCGCAACCGGCGCCCGCGATCGAGACCGTGCGCGTCGTCACCGGCTTCCCGCCGGGCGGCACGTCCGACACCATCTGCCGGCGCGTGGCCGAGAAGCTCAAGGGCACGTACGCCCGCAACGCCGTCGTCGAGAACCGGACCGGCGCCGGCGGCCAGGTCGCGATCGACCTGATGCGTGCCGCGCCGCGCGACGGCACCACGATCCTGCAGACGCCGATGTCGATGCTCGGGATCTACCCTCACATCTACCGCAAGCTCGCCTACGACCCGGTCAACGACCTGACGCCGGCCTCGCTCGGATGCAACTTCGACTTCGGCTTCGCGGTCGGGCCGATGGTGCCGGCTTCGGTGCGCAACGTGCCGGACTTCATCGCCTGGTGCAAGGCAAACCCGGACAAGGCCAATTTCGGCTCGCCGGCGGCAGGCTCGGTGCCGCACTTCATCGGCGCGCTGCTCGGCATCGAGACGAAGACCGACATCAAGCACATCGCGTTCCGCGGCACGCAGCCGGCGATCCTCGACATGATCGGCGGACAGATCGCGGCCGTCTCGGGGCCGGTTGGCGAGTTCACGCAGCACGTCGCGGCTGGCAAGTGCCGGCTGCTCGCGACCTCGGCCGAGAAGCGCTCGCGCTTCGCGCCGGACACGCCGACCTACGCCGAGCAGGGGTTCAAGGACCTGGTATTCCGCGAGTGGTTCGGCTTCTTCCTGCCGGGCAAGCCGGAGCCGGCGGTGGTGCAGCGCGCGAACGTGGCGCTGCGCGCGGCGCTGTCCGACAAGGAGACCGTCGACGGCCTCGCGACGATGGGGCTCGAGGCGGCATCGTCGACGCCCGAGGAGCTCGCGGCGCTGCTGAAGGCCGACACCGAGCGCTGGGGGCCGATCGTCAAGCGGATCGGGTTCACCGCCGACTCCTGAGCCCGGACCGCCGTGGGCGGGCGCCGCGGGTGCGCGGACCCGCGGCGCCGGCCGGCGCACTCAGCGGCGCTCGGCCCGCGCCAACGCGACGCCGATGGCCGCCGCGACCCCGGCGTATAGCCAGAACAGCGCCGAGGTCCCGAGCACCCCGCCGATCAGCCCGAGCCCGATCGGCAGCACGAGCTGGGTCGCCGACAGCAGCGTCATCCGCAGGCCCGCCGCCTCGCCGGCGCGCCCTGGCGGCGACGCGTGGTGCAGCGCCGCCATCAGCAGCGGCTGCGCGATGCCCGGCCCCGTGCCGATCAGGAACGACAGCACCAGCAGCGGCCCGAGCGAGCCGGCCAGGGGCGCCGCCGCATAGGCGAGCACGCAGACCGCGAGCGCGGCCTGCATACAGCGCGCGGGATGCGCATGCGCGAGCAGTCTCGGCAGCAGCAGCCGCACCGACAGCGAGCCCGCCGAGAAGGCGGCGATCGCCACGCCGACCGAGGTCGCCGACAGGCCGATCGTGCCCGCGTGCAGCGGCAGCACGAACTGGTAGACGTCCCAGGACGCCGACGCGAGCAGCGACGCGATCAGCAGCCGCCGCAGCTTCGGTGCGCCGAGCAGGGCGAAGGCCCGCGCGGCGCGTGCGCCATCGTCCTCGGCGGGCGCGTCCGGCGATCCGGCGGTCTCGGCCGACGCCGGCGTCCTCGGCGGCAGGTGCCGATCGAACGGGAACCGCTTCAGCACGACCAGCACCGCCAGCTGCAGCGCGAGCGACAGCCCGAACGCGGCCCGGTGCCCGGCGTGGTCGATCACCAGCCCCGCGATCGGGGGCCCGAGCAGGCCCGAGACCGAGAAGCTCATCGTGAGCGCGTTGAAGTTCGCGGTGCGCCGCGCGGTCCCGCCGATTTCCCCGGCGCAGTGCTGCATGCCGAGGTGGAAGGCCATCGTGCCGAGCCCGGCGATGCCGGTCGCGAGCGCGAGCATCGCCGGATGGGGCAGGGCGGCGCACAGCGCCGCGGCGACGGCGGCGAGCGCGATGCCGGCGAGCATCGGCGCGCGCACCCCGATCCGGTCCACCAGCTGACCGCCCCGCACCGCGAGCAGCATCGGCACCAGCGCGAAGGTCGAGAGCACGAGCCCGATCGAGGCGGGCGACAGCCCCGCCGCGACCGCCGCGAGCGCCACGTTCACCCGAAAGCCGATGCCCGCGGTGTAGTGCGCGGCGGCGAGCGCCACCAGGGTGCGGACGGCCCGCCGCGAGTCGGTCGCGACGCCGGGCGCGTCGGCCGATGCGCTCACCGGCCCGGCCGGACGCTCAACGCCCGACGAATCTCGGCGCCCGCTTCTCGACGAAGGCGGCCACGCCCTCGCGGAAGTCCTCGGTGCGGAACGCCTGCCCCTGCATCAGCGCCTCGACCTCGAGCTGATCGCCCAGGCCGTTGGCCGCGCTCTGCGTCAGCGCCTGCTTGATCAGGTCGAGCGCGCGGGTCGGCATCTTCGCGAGGTGGCCGGCGCAGCGCGCCGCCTCGGCCGCGAGCACGTCGTCGGCGACCACCTTCCAGACGAGCCCGTACTGCAGCGCGTCGCGCGCCGGGATCTTCTCGGCCATCAGCATCATCGCGCGGGCGCGCACGTCGCCGACGATGCGTGGCAGGAACCATGTGCTGCCGCAGTCGGGCACCAGGCCGATCTTCGAGAAGGCCTGCAGGAAGCTCGCCGACTCGCCGGCGAGCACCACGTCGCAGGCGAGCGCGAGGCTCATGCCGGCGCCGGCGGCCGAGCCGTTGACCGCGGCGACCAGCGGCTTCGGCAGCTGCCGCATCGCGAGCACGATCGGGTGGTACGCCTCGCGCAGCCCCTGCGACACGTCGGTGCGGCCGGTGCGCATCGCATCGGACCCGAGGTCGGCGCCGGCGCAGAAGCCGCGACCCGCGCCGGTCAGCACCACCGCGCGGACCGCGTCGTCGGCCTTCGCGGCGGCGAGCGCCGCGCGCAGCCCGTCGAGCATCGCCGGGTTCAGCGCGTTCAGCACCTCGGGCCGGTTCATCGTCACCGTCATCACGCCGCCGTCGACGGCGGTCAGCACCGCGGGTGCGCTCATCTCGTCTCTCCTCGTGGGGTCACAGCAGGCCGAGCTGCTTCGCGGCGAGGTCGTTCATCACCTCCTCCGCGCCGCCGCCGATCATGTACACCTTGCAGTCGCGCCACGCGCGCTCGATGCGGCTGCCGCGCAGGAAGCCCGCGCCGCCCAGGATCTGCACCGCGCCGTCGGCGCAGTCGCGCATCAGTCGAGCCGCGTGGTTCTTCGCGAGCGCGAGATCGCCCGCCGGCGACTCGCCGGCGTCGAGGCGCTGCGCGAGCTGCAGCACCCAGGCCTGCACCGGCAGCACCTCGTCGATCATCCGCACGAGCTTCTGGCGCACGACCTGGTGCTCGACGAGCCGCTGGCCGAAGGTGCGGCGCTCGCGGGCCCAGTCGAGCGCGTCCTCGACGCAGGTCATCGCGTAGCCGAGGCCGCCGGCGGCCATCGTCATCCGCTCGCCGTTGAAGTTCTGCATCACCAGGCGAAAGCCCTTGTCGACCTCGCCGACGAGGCGTTCGTCGGGCACGAAGACCTCGTCGAAGTACAGCGCCGCGGTGTCCGACGCCCACCAGCCGATCTTCTTCAGCGGCGTGCGGGTCAGGCCCTTCGATCCGCCTTCGACCAGGAACAGCGACACGCCGCCCGCGCCGGGCCCGCCGGTGCGCGCGGCGACCAGCAGCCAGTCGGCCCGCATGCCCGAGGTGATGAACATCTTCGAGCCGGACAGCGACCAGCCGCCGGCCACGCGCGTCGCGCGCGTCTGCAGCTGTGCGACGTCCGAGCCGCCCGAGGGCTCGGTGATCGCGAGCGCACCGATCTTCTCGCCGGCCAGGATCTGCGGCACGACCTCGCGGCGGACCGCGTCGCGCGCGCCGGCGATCACCGGCCAGAGCATGATCGTGTGCGAGCCGAGGCTCGCGGTCACCCCGCCGATACCGCCGCGAGACAGCTCGATCGACGAGAGCAGCTTGCCGACGTGGTCGACCGGCGTGCCGCCGTACTCGGCCGGCCAGCCGAGGCCGAGCAGGCCGACCTCGCCGGCCTTGCGGTACAGCTCGCGCGGGAAGGTGCCGGCCTCGTCCCAGGCGTCGGCGTTCGGCTGGATCTCGCCCTCGACGAACGCGCGGATCGCCTCCTGCACCTGCAGGTGCTCGGGCGTCACGCCGGGCAGGCGGGCGAAGTCGAAGGCGGGCAGGCGGGGGGCGACCATCGTGCCTCGTGTGGTGGATCGTGCGGTGCAGGAGGGGGCGTGCGGTTCAGGCCGGGTCGGGCTCGATGCGCACCAGCAGCCGGCCGGGCGCGACCTGCGTGCCGGGGCTCGCGCCGACCTCGACGACGGTGCCGCTCACCGGAGCCTCGAAGCGGTGCTCCATCTTCATCGCCTCGATCGACAGCAGCCACGCGCCGCGCTCGACGCGCTGGCCGGGCTCGACGCCGAGCCGCGTCAGCTGCCCGTGCATCCGGCAGACGATCGTGCCGCCCGCCTCGCCGCCGTCGCTGCGCCGGGGCCGGTCGGTCGCGTCGACGACGCCGTCGGACAGCCCGAACGCGTCGAGCCAGCCGCGGTCGCCCCGGAACGTCGCTGCGGCCGCGCCGCGCAGTCCGTCGACCGAGACCTCGGCGCGCAGGCCGTCGTCCGCGTGCACCGCGACCTCGACGCGCGTGCCGTCGGCGAGCGTCGCGCGGGTCGGCCCGCCGGCGCCGTACTCGACGTGCAGCACGTGCTCGCCGCCGGCCGCCTCCAGGCGCAGCGGCGTCTCGCGCCGGCCGCCCGAGCTCCAGCGCGCGAGCGGGCCGTGGACCGCCGCGCCGCGGTGCACCCGCAGTGTCGCCGCGACCGCGAGCCAGCGCGCATCGGGCGCGGGGGCCTTCCATCCGGCGAGGGCCTCGCCGAGCCAGGCGGTCGACAGCTCGGGCGCCACGAACGGGCGCTCGCGCAGGCAGCGCACGAGCCAATCGCGGTTGGTGCGCAGGCCGAGGACCGCCGTGCCGCCGAGCGCCGCGACCAGCCGCGCGCGCGCCTGCTCGCGGTCGGCGCCCGAGGCGATCACCTTCGCGATCATCGAGTCGTAGAAGGGCGGCACGCCCGCCGCGTCGGCCAGGCCGTGATCGACGCGCACGCCGTCGCCCGACGGCATCCGCCAGGCATCGATCGGCCCCACCTGCGGCGCGAAGCCCGCGTGGGGGTCCTCGGCGCAGAGCCGCGCCTCGATCGCGTGGCCGACGAAGCGGATCTCCTCCTGCGCGCGCGGCAGCGGCTCGCCGCGAGCGACGCGCAGCTGCCACTCGACCAGGTCCAGGCCGGTCACGCACTCGGTGACCGGATGCTCGACCTGCAGCCGGGTGTTCATCTCGAGGAACCAGAACGCGCCGTCGGGCTCGAGCAGGAACTCGATCGTGCCGGCGCCGACGTAGCCGACCGCGCGCGCGAGCCGGATCGCGGCGTCGCCCATCCGCGCCCGCAGCGACTCCGATACGCCGGGGGCGGGCGCTTCTTCCAGCACCTTCTGGTTGCGCCGCTGCGTCGAGCAGTCGCGCTCGCCGAGGTGCACGTAGCCGCCGTGCGTGTCGCCGAACACCTGCACCTCGACGTGCCGCGCGCGGACCACCCGCCGCTCGACGAGCAGCGTGCCGTCGCCGAAGGAGGACTCGGCCTCGGCGCGCGCCGAGCGGATCGCCTCGCGCAGCATCCCCTCGTCCGACAGGTCGTCGACCGCACGCATCCCGCGGCCGCCGCCGCCGGCCGCGGCCTTGATCATCAGCGGCGCGCCGACGCGACGCGCCTGGGCGACCAGCGTGTCGTCGTCCTGGTCGGCGCCCTGGTAGCCCGGCAGGCAGGGCACCTCCAGCCGGTTCGCGAGCGCCTTCGCGGCGGACTTGTTGCCGAGCGCGTCGATCGCCTCCGGCGGCGGGCCGACGAACACCAGTCCCGCATCGCGCAGCGCGCGCGCGAAGCCGGCGTTCTCGGACAGGAAGCCGTAGCCCGGATGCACCGCCTGCGCGCCGCTCGCACGGCACGCCTCGAGGATCCGTGCGACGTCGAGGTAGCTCTCGCGCGCGGGCCCGGCGCCGATCCGGACCGCGGCGTCGGCCTGGCGGACGTGGAGGGCGCCGGCGTCCGCGTCGGAAAACACGGCCACCGTCCGCAGGCCCATCGCGCGGGCCGTGCGGATCACGCGGCAGGCGATCTCCCCGCGGTTGGCGACGAGCAGCGTGTCGAACACGTCGCGTGGCTCAGCCGTGACGGGGCATGATGCCCATCGTCTTCGCGATGATGCCCATCATCACTTCGTCGGCGCCGCCGCCGATCGAGCCGAGCCGGGTGTCGCGCCAGAAGCGGTTGACCCGCGTCTCCTCGATGTAGCCCATGCCGCCCCAGAACTGCACGCACCAGTCGGCGACCTCGCGCGCGACCCGCGCGCCCTTGAGCTTGACCATCGACGCGAGCTGGGTCACGTCGTGGCCGGCGACGTACAGCGCCACCGCCTTCTGGAACAGCGCGCCGACCGCCTCGACCTCGGTCTGCAGCTCGGCGAGCTTGTAGTGGATGTACTGGTTGTCGAGCAGCGGCTTGCCGAACGCCCGGCGCTCGCGCAGGTAGTCGATCGTCTCCTCGATGACCCGCTTCGACTTGGTCCAGCCCGCGCCGGCCCACAGCCGCTCCTCCTGGAACTGCTCCATCTGGTAGACGAAGCCCATGCCTTCCTCGCCGATCCGGTAGCGCTGCGGCACGCGCACCGAGTCGAAGTGCAGCTGCGCGGTGTCCGACGAGTTCATGCCGGCCTTCTTCAACTTCTTCGCGACCGACACGCCCTTCGTCTTCATCGGCACGCAGATCAGCGTCTTGTTGCGGTGGACGTTGCCCTCGGAGGTGTTCGCGAGCAGGCAGATCCAGTCGGCCTGCGTGCCGTTGGTCGTCCACATCTTGCCGCCGTCGATCACGTAGTCGCCGCCGTCCTTGCGCGCGACGGTGCGGATCGAGGCGACGTCGGAGCCCGCGCCGACCTCGGAGACGCCGAGGCAGGCGACGTACTCGCCGGTGATCGACGGCTCGAGGAACTCCTTGCGGACCTCGTCGCTGCCGCGCTTGGCGAGCGCCGGCGTCGACATGTCGGTCTGCACGCCGATCGCCATCGGGATGCCGCCGCAGCGGATGTGCGTCAGCGCCTCGGCGAACGCGGCCGCGTAGGAGTAGTCGAGCCCCATGCCGCCGAACTCGACCGGCTTGTGCACGCCGAGGAAGCCGAGCTTGCCCATCTTCCCGAACAGCTCGTGCGCGGGGAAGGTCTCCGCCTTCTCCCACTCGTCGACGAACGGGTTGATCTCGGCGTCGATGAACTTCTTCAGCGAGTCCTGCAGCGCGAGGTGCTCGGGGCCGTAGAGGGTCGATTGCATGGAACGGGGCTCCTTCAGGGTCGGGCGACGCCGAACTGCATCGGGCGCATCGTGCGCCGCGCGGCAGTACGGCAGAGGTCGAAGGCGAACCCGAGCACGCGCCGGGTGTCGCGGGGGTCGATGACGCCGTCGTCGAGCATGCGGCCCGAGGTGTGAAAGGCGTCGGACTGGCTGTCGAAGTTGGCGACGATCTTCTGTTCGAGCGCGGCGAGCTGCGCCTCGTCGACCGGCTGGCCGCGCCGCCTGGCGCCGCCCTCGGCGACGATGCGCATCGTCAGCGCCGCCTGCTCGCCGCCCATCACCGCGGTGCGCGCGTGCGGCCACGAGAACAGGAAGCGCGGGCCGTAGGCGCGACCGCACATGCCGTAGTTGCCGGCGCCGAACGAGGCGCCGCACATCAGCGTGATGCTCGGCACGGTGGCGTTGGCGACCGCCTGGATCATCTTCGAGCCGTGCTTGATCATGCCGGCCTGCTCGGAGGCGCGCCCGACGATGTAGCCGGTGGTGTTCTGCAGGTAGAGCAGCGGGATGCCGGCCTGGCAGCAGGCCTGGATGAAGTGCGTGGCCTTGGTCGCGCCGGCCGGGTCGATCGGGCCGTTGTTGGTGACGATGCCGATCGGCGCGCCGTACAGCGACGCGTGGCCGCACACCGTGGCCGGGCCGTAGTCGGCGCCGAAGTCGAGGAACTCCGAGCGATCGACGATCCGCGCGATCACCTCGTGCATGTCGAGCGGCTGGCGGAAGTCGAGCGGCACCGTGCCGGCGAGCTCGTCGGGCGCGTGCAGCGGCTCGAGCGACGGGTCGTCGGGCAGTCCGCCGCCCGGCCCCTGCGCGTCCCACTGCAGCCGCACCATCAGCTCGCGGGCGATCCGCAGCGCGTCGGCATCGTCGTCGGCCAGGTACTCGCCGAGGCCGGAGACCGTCGCGTGCATCTCGCCGCCGCCGAGCTCCTCGTCGGTGGCGATCTCGCCGGTGGCGGCCTTCAGCAGCGGCGGGCCGGCGAGGAACGCACGCGCGCGGCCCTTGACCATCACCACGTAGTCGGACAGCCCGGGCATGTAGGCGCCGCCCGCGGTCGACGAGCCGTGCACGACCGCGACCACCGGGATGCCGGCCGCCGACAGGCGCGCCAGGTTGTAGAAGATCCGTCCGCCGTGGACGAAGCCGTCGACCTTGTACTTGAGCAGGTTCGCGCCCGCCGACTCGATCAGCTGCACGAAGGGCAGCCGGTTCTCCATCGCGATGTCCTGGGCGCGCAGCAGCTTCTCGCGGCCCATGTGCTGGATCGCGCCGGCGTCGATGCCCGAGTCGCTCGCGCTGATCACGCAGCGCGTGCCGCCGACGACACCGATGCCGTTGATCATGCCGCCGCCCGGTACCGAGGTCGCCGGGTCCGGGTCCTCGACCAGCCAGCCGGCGAGCGAGGACAGCTCAAGCCAGGGCGCGCCGGGATCGAGCAGGCGCGCGACGCGCTCGCGCGGCAGCAGCTGACCCCGCTTGTCGAAGAGCGGCTTGGCCTTCGCGGACGCCGCGGCGGTGCGCGCCTCGAGCGCGCGCATCCGCTCGACCAGCGCGAGCATGCCGGCGCGGCGCTCGGCGAAGGTGGGCGACGACGGGTCGATGCGGGACTCGATGACCGGCACGGCGTCAGGACTCCCGGTCGATCTTCAAGAACGCGGGCGGGCTCGACAGGTGGAAGCCGTCGAAGGTCATCTGGGCGGGCGAGTCCGTGACGCGCAGCGGCTGCGCCGGGTGACCGGGCCGCGCGTTCGGGACGCCGCCGTCGACGCGGATGCAGTCGCCGGTGACGAAGTTCGCCGCCTCGGACAGCAGGAACACGATCGCGGCGGCGATCTCGGCCTCCGAGCCGTAGCGCTGCAGCGGCACCAGGCGCCACTGCTTCGCGAGCCGCTCCTTGACCGGCTCGGAATAGGTCTCCATGCCGCTGGAGGCGATCCAGCCGGGCGCCACCGCGTTGACGCGCACGCCCGACGGCGCCCACTCGGAGGCGAGCGTCTCGGTCAGGTTCAGCGTGCCCGCGCGGGCCGCGCCCGAGTGCGCCATCGACGGCATGCCGCCCCAGATGTCGGCGATGATGTTGACGATCGAGCCACCGTGGTCCTTCATCCAGCGGTTGAAGACCTCGCGCGACATCAGGAAGCCGCCGGTCAGGTTGTTGCGGATCACCGCGTCCCAGCCCTTCAGCGAGAAGGACTCGGCGGCACCGGGGAACTGGCCGCCGGCGTTGTTCACCAGCCCGTCGATCCGGCCGTGCGCGGCGAGCACGGCGTCGACGCCGGCCTGCACCCCGGCCTCGTCGCGGATGTCGAGTGCATGGCAGGTGGCCCGTCCGCCTGCCTCGGCGATCTCGGCCGCGACGCGCTCGAGCTTCTCGATGCGGCGGCCGACCAGCGCGACCGAGGCGCCGAGCGAGACCAGCTCGTGCGCGGTGCAGCGGCCGATGCCCGAGCCGCCGCCGGTGACCAGCACGACGCGGCCCTCGAACAGGCCGGGTCGGAAGACCGAACGGTAGCGGGCACCGCGGGCGGGAGAGGGTGCGTCCATGCGTCGGAGCCTGATGAGCGGGGTTCCGATAGCCTGAGTCGGGCAGGCCCGAGAGTCAAGTTGCGGTGCAGCATGCGCTATGGATGTTCAGGCGGAAGTCCGCTCCGGGAGCCGGTTTCCGGGTCACGACCTTGACGCGTCCTGCAGCAGCCCTATACTGAGCCCGACTCAGTAACAGGCCCCGCGCCCCCGCCGAAGATGACGGCACTGCCCCGACGACGCAAGGCGGTCCGCCGCGCCGAGATCCTCGCCGCGGCGCGCGAGGTGTTCGTCGCGAACCACTTCGCCGACGCGTCGGTGGCCGAGATCGCCGCCCGCGCCGACTGCGTCGAGGGCACGATCTACACGTACTTCCGGAGCAAGCGCGAGCTCTTCGAGTCGGTGCTGACCGAGATCTACGACGCGCTGATCGCAGACATCGAGCCGCGCTTCGCCGCGCTCGACGACACCGGCGACCGGCTGCGCTTCCTGATCGCGCGCCACCTGCAGATCGCCGCCGACGACCCGGGCGTCTCGTCGATGCTCGGGCGCGAGGCACGCGGCGGCGAGGGGCGGGGGGGCGAGCCGTACTTCGGCTCGAAGCTGCACGCGCTGAACCGCCGCTACGCGCGCTTCCTCACGCGCACGCTCGCCGACGGCGTCGCACGCGGCGAGCTGCGCGCGGACCTCGACGTCGCGCTCGCCCGCGACATGGTCTTCGGCGGGCTCGAGCACCGGGTGCGCGACCTGCTCGGGCGCGGCCGGCGCATCGAGCCGGCGCGGATGGCCCGCGAGATCGCCGCGACGCTGCTCGGCGGCTTCGGCGCGCGGCCCGCGCCCGCGGCCGACGGTGCGCCGCTCGACCGGATCGAAGCCCGGCTCGCCCGTCTCGAAGGCGAGCTGCGGGCGCGCGCCCGCTGACGCGGCAGGCGCAGAATGCAGGCAGGGGGAGACGACGACATGGCCAGCGACCGCATCCGGATCGGCAGTGCTTCGGGCTTCTGGGGCGACACCGCCGCGGCCGCGCCGCAGCTGGCGCGCCGCGGGGACATCCAGTACCTGGTCTTCGACTACCTGGCCGAGGTCACGATGTCGATCATGGCCGCGCAGAAGGCCAAGGACCCGGCGGCCGGCTACGCGCGCGACTTCGTCGAGATCACGATGCGCGAGCTGCTGCCCGAGCTGAAGGCGAAGGGCATCCGCGTCGTCGCGAACGCGGGCGGCGTGAACCCGCTCGCCTGCCGCGACGCGCTGGCGCGCATCGCGGCCGAACTCGGCGTGCCGCTGCGCATCGGCGTCGTGCTCGGTGACGACCTGTCCGCCCAGGCCGAGGCGCTGCGCGCGGCCGGCACCGTGGAGATGTTCAGCGGCGCGCCGTTCCCGGCACGGCTCGCGAGCGTCAACGCCTACCTCGGCGCGCTGCCGATCGCGCGCGCGCTCGACGAGGGCGCCGAGGTGGTGATCACCGGGCGCTGCGTCGACTCGGCGGTCACGCTCGGCGTGATGGTCCACGCGTTCGGCTGGCGGGCCGACGAGCACGACCGGCTCGCGCAGGGCACGCTCGCCGGCCACCTGGTCGAGTGCGGCGCGCAGGCCACCGGCGGACTCTTCACCGACTGGGACACCGTGCCCGGCTGGGACGACATCGGCTTTCCGATCGTCGAGGCCTCGGCCGACGGCAGCTTCGAGATCACCAAGGCGCCGGGCACCGGCGGGCTGGTGACGCCGGCCACCGTCTGCGAGCAGCTGCTCTACGAGATCGGCGACCCGCGGGCCTACCACGTGCCGGACGTCGCCTGCGACTTCACGCGGGTGCGCTTCGAGCAGACCGGGCCCGATCGCGTGCGCGTGAGCGGCGCGCGCGGCCGCGCGCCCACCGACACCTACAAGGTCAGCGCGACCTTCCCGGACGGCTTGCGCAACGTCGCGCTGCTGGTCGTCGCCGGCGAGCGCGCGGTGCAGAAGGCGCGGCGCACCGGCGAGGCGCTGCTCGCGCGGATGCGGCGCATGCTCGCCGAGCAGGGGCTGCCCGACTTCACCGAGACGCGGATCGAGGTGGTCGGCGGCGAGGACATGCTGGGCGCGATCGCGGTGCCGGACGCGCGCGAGGCGGTGCTCAAGCTCGCCGCCCGTTCGCCGTCGAAGGCGGCGCTCGAGCTGTTCGGCCGCGAGGTCTCTCCGGCCGGCACCTCGATGGCGCCCGGGACGACCGGCTTCGGCGGCGGGCGCCCGACGCCCTCTCCGGTGATCCGGCTGTTCTCGTTCCTGGTGCCCAAGAGGGCGGTGCCGGTCGAGATCGACGTCGACGGCCGCCGGCTGCCGGTCGCGATCCCGGTGGACGGCGGGTTCCGCGACGACGACCTCCCGCCCGCCCGCGTGCACGCCGACGGCCCGGTGCCGGCGGGCGGCCGCACCGTGAAGCTGCTGGAGCTCGCCCACGGCCGCTCCGGCGACAAGGGCGACAAGGCGAACATCGGCATCGTCGCGCGCCGGCCCGAGTGGCTGCCGCTGCTGTCGGCGTGGCTGACCCCGGAGCGGGTCGCCGCGCACTTCGCGCACAATGGTCCGTCGCGGGTCGAGCGCTTCGACCTGCCCGGATTCGGCGCGATGAACTTCCTGCTGCACGACACGCTCGGCGGCGGCGGGATGGCGTCGCTGCGAACCGACAACCTGGCGAAGTGCTACGCGCAGGTACTGCTGCAGATGGACGTGCCGGCGCCCGAGGGCGTCGCCGCGAGGCCCTGAACGAACGAACGAGAGAACGAGGAGGAGACCCGTGCCCATCGACGTCGCCACGCTGAAGAACTGGCCGTTCGAGCCGATCGAGCAGCGCTACACCCACCGCGACACCATCCTGTACGCGCTCGGCCTGGGCGTCGGCCAGGACCCGCTCGACCCGGTGCAGCTGCGCTACGTCTACGAGGACGGGCTGCAGGCGCTGCCGACGATGGCGGTGGTGCTCGGCTCGCCCGGCTTCTTCGCGAAGGACCCGCGCACCGGCATCGACTGGGTGAAGCTGCTGCACGGCGAGCAGGAGCTCGAGCTGCACGCGCCGCTGCCGGCCGAGGCGACCGTCACCGGGCTGACGAAGGTCACGCGGATCGTCGACAAGGGCGCGGGCAAGGGCGCGCTGATGTACTCGGAGCGCTCGATCACCGACGCGAAGACCGGCGCGAAGCTCGCGACCAGCCGCAGCGTGTCGTTCATGCGCGGCGACGGCGGGTTCGCGGCGAACGGTCAGCCCTCGGACGAGGCGCCGCCGGCGCGGCCGGCGACGCCCGATACCCCGCCGGATGTGGTGTTCGAGTGGAAGACCCGGCCGGAGGCGGCGCTCGTCTACCGCCTCTCGGGCGACTACAACCCGCTGCACGCCGACCCGAAGGTGGCCACGTCGGCCGGCTTCAAGGCGCCGATCCTGCACGGGCTGTGCTCGTTCGGCGTCACCGGCTGGGCGCTCGTCAACGCCGTCTGCGGCGGCGACGCGTCGCGGCTGAAGTCGATCGGCACGCGCTTCGCGTCGCCGGTCTATCCCGGCGAGACGCTGCGGGTCGAGGTCTGGCGCCGCGGGAACGGCGTGCAGTTCCGCACCCGCGTGGTCGAGCGCGACATCGTCGTGCTGAGCCACGGCACCGCGACGCTCGGCTGACAGTCAACGAAGAAGAGGGAGGAGGCAGGCAATGGCGATGCTGAAGGACAAGGTCGTGATCGTCACCGGCTCGGGCCGGGGCATCGGTCGGGACATCGCGATGATGATGGCGGCCCACGGCGCGAAGGTCGTGGTCAACGACCCGGGCGTCTCGGCGACCGGCGAGGGCAAGGACGAGGGGCCGGCGGCGCAGGTGGTCGAGGAGATCCGCAAGGCCGGCGGCACCGCGGTCGCCAACACCGACTCGGTCGCCGAATGGGAGTCGGCCAACCGGATCGTCAAGACCGCGGTCGACGCGTTCGGCACGGTGCACGCGGTGGTCAACAACGCCGGCATCCTGCGCGACCGGATCTTCCACAACATGTCGGTCGAGGAGTGGAAGGCGGTCATCGACGTCCACCTGAACGGCTCGTTCTACATGGCCAAGGCGGTGGCGGCGATCTTCAAGAGCGAGGAGCGCGGCGCGTTCGTGCACATGACTTCGACCTCGGGGCTGATCGGCAACTTCGGCCAGGCCAACTACGCAGCGGCCAAGCTCGGCATCGTCGGGCTGTCGAAGTCGATCGCCCTCGACATGGCGCGCTTCAAGGTGCGCTCCAACTGCATCTCGCCGTTCGCCTGGAGCCGGCTGATCGGCACGATCCCGTCGGACACGCCCGAGCAGCAGGCGCGCCTCGCGCGGATGCAGGCGATGGAGACCGCGAAGATCGCGCCGCTCGCCGTCTACCTGTGCAGCGACGGCGCCGAGAAGGTCAGCGGCCAGATCTTCGCGGTGCGCGCGAACGAGATCTTCCTGATGGGCCAGAGCCGGCCGATCCGCTCGGTGCACCGCGGCGAGGGCTGGACGCCGGAGACGGTCGGCAACCACGCGATCCCGGCCATGGAGAAGAGCTTCTACCCGCTCGAGCGCTCCGGCGACGTCTTCAACTGGGACCCGATCTGACATGGCGAACGACTTCGGCATCCTCTCGTTCGGCGCGTACCTGCCGCGCGCCCGCATGCAGCGCAAGGCGGTGGCCGCCGCCAACGGCTGGTTCGCGCCCGGGCTGAAGGGCCTGGGCAAGGGCGAGCGCGCGATCGGCAACTGGGACGAGGACACGATCACGATGGCGGTCGAGGCGGCGCGCGACTGCCTCGGCGACCTGGACCGCACGGCCCTGAAGCAGGTGGTGCTCGCCTCGACCACACATCCGTTCGACGACCGCCAGAACGCGACGGTGGTGGCGACCGCGCTGCACCTGCCGAGCGCGCTGCGCACCTCGGACGCGGCCGGCAGCCTGCGGGCCGGGACGGGCGCACTGATCGCCGCGCTCCAGGGCGGCGAGCGCACGCTGGTCATCGCCTCCGACATGCGCCGCGCGAAGGCCGGCAGCACGCAGGAGATGCAGTACGGCGACGGCGCGGCGGCGATGCTGGTCGGCGAGGGCACGCCGGTCGCGCGGCTGCTCGGCGCGCACACCGAGTCGGTCGACTTCGTGCACCAGTACCGGATGCACGACCGCAACAGCGACTACGGCTGGGAGGAGCGCTGGATCCGTGACGAGGGCTACCTGAAGCTGGTGCCGCGCGCGGTCGGCGCGCTGCTCAAGCGCTGCGGCGTCGAGCCCGGCGCGGTCGCGCACTTCTGCATGCCGGGCACGCTGTCGAAGGTGCAGACGGCGGTCGCGAAGAAGTGCGGCCTCGCCGAGACCGCGGCCCGCGACGCGCTCGGCGCGACCGTCGGCGACACCGGCGCGGCGCACGCACTGCTGATGCTGGCGGCGGCGCTCGAGGACGCGAAGCCCGGCGACAAGGTGCTGGTCGCCGGCTTCGGCGAGGGCTGCGACGTGCTGCTGCTGGAGGTGGGTTCGGGACAGGGCGCCGCGAAGCGCGGCGTGAAGGGTGCGCTCGCCGACCGCCGCGAGGAGTCGAACTACCTGCGCTGGCTGAGCTTCACCGGCACGATCGACCTGGAGCGCGGCATGCGTGCCGAGGTCGACAAGGCGACCGCGATGACGGTGCTCTACCGGAACCGCGACATGATCGAGGGGCTGGTCGGCGGCAAGTGCCGGTCCTGCGGGACCGTGCAGTATCCGCGCCAGCGCTACTGCGTGAACCCGGCCTGCAATGCGCTCGACAGCCAGGACGACTACGTGTTCAGCGAGCGCACCGGCAAGGTGATCTCCTACACCGCCGACGGCCTGACCTACAGCCCCGACCCGCCGACCTACTTCGGCATGGTGCAGGTCGATGGCGGCGGGCGCATGCTGATGGACTTCACCGAGGTGGATCCGGCCTCGATGGACGTCGGGCTGCCGGTCAAGATGGTGTTCCGGATCAAGGACGCGGACTCCAACCGGGGGTTCGTGCGGTACTTCTGGAAGGCAGCGCCGGCGCGCGGCTGAACGGACCAAGGAGAACGACATGGCGAGCGGTATCAAGGACAAGGTGGTCATCCTCGGGATGGGCTGCTCCAAGTTCGGCGAGCGCTGGGACGCGAATGCGCAGGACCTGATGGTCGAGGCGTTCGAGGAAGCGCTGAAGGACGCGGGCATCGAGAGGAAGCAGATCGACGCGGCCTGGCTCGGCACCGCGATCGAGGAGCAGCACCTCGGCAAGTCGGCGGTACCGCTGGCGATGACGCTGCGGCTGCCGTACATCCCGGTCACGCGCGTGGAGAACTACTGCGCGACCGGCACCGAGGCGCTGCGCGGCGCGGTCTACGCGGTGGCCTCGGGCGCCGCGGACATCGCGCTGGCGCTCGGCGTCGAGAAGCTGAAGGACACCGGCTACGGCGGCCTGCCGCAGCGCAGCCGCGGCGCGCTGAACGACCTGTTCTGGCCGAACCTGTCCGCCCCGGGCTCGTTCGCGCAGCTGGCCGCGGCCTACCGCGCCAAGCACGGCGCGAACAAGGACGACCTGAAGCGCGCGATGGCGCACATCTCGGTCAAGTCGCACGCGAACGCCGCGAAGAACGCGAAGGCGCACCTGCGCAACGCGATCACCGAGGAGGACGTGCTGAAGGCGCCGATGATCGCCGAGCCGCTCGGCCTGTTCGACTGCTGCGGCGTGTCCGACGGTTCGGCCTGCGCGATCGTCACCACGCCCGACATCGCGCGCGGCCTCGGCAAGAAGGATCTGGTCGCGGTGAAGGCGCTGCAGCTCGCGGTGTCGAACGGCGAGGAGGTCCAGTTCGACAAGTGGGACGGCTCGTACTTCGCGACCACCCGCGTCGCGGCGGCGCGCGCGTACAAGGAGGCCGGCATCACGAAGCCGCGCGACCAGGTCTCGCTGGTCGACGTGCACGACTGCTTCTCGGTCACCGAGCTGGTGACCATGGAGGACCTGCAGCTGTCCCCCGAGGGCACGGCGATCCGGGACGTGCTCGACGGCTTCTACGACGCCGACGGCAAGGTGCCGTGCCAGATCGACGGCGGGCTCAAGTGCTTCGGCCACCCGATCGGCGCGTCGGGGCTGCGGATGGTCTACGAGATGTACCTGCAGCTGTCCGGGCGCGCTGGCGAGCGGCAGCGGGCGGCGCCGACCTGGGGGATGACGCACAACCTGGGCGGCTTCCCGAGCCAGAACGTGTCGTCGGTGACGATCGTCGGGCAGTACGGGGCCTGAGCCCCGGGCCCGCGCCCGGACCGATCCGGTCCGGGCGCGCCTGCGACCGCCGGGCCGGCGCGGGTCAGACCGGCGAG
>JBILTM010000269.1:0-5804 GCA_044371545.1 Burkholderiaceae bacterium | reverse complement strand
CTGCTGTTCGAGGCCACGCCGATCATGCAGCGCCTGTCCGGCGCGCTCGACCAGTCCTGCCACCTGACGGTGTACGGGCAGGGCAAGCAGGTCGTGCTGTGCAAGGTCGACACGCCGAGCGGCATGGGGTTCGCGGTGCGTGCGGGCGCGGAGCTCGACGTCCTCGTTTCGGCTTCGGGGCGCGTGCTGCTCGCGTTCCAGGACGAGGAGACCCGCAAGCTCCGCATCGAGGAGTGCGTCCAGCGGCGCCCCGAGCAGGCGGATCCGCAGATCGAGCAGACGCTGGAGTCGGTCCGGGCGAGCGGGTACGAGTCCATCCCGAGCGTTCAGGTGCGTGGTCTGTACGCCGTGGCCTTTCCGATCCTCGACACCCAGGGGCGTGCGATCGCGGCGCTGACCGTGCCCTACGCGGAGCGGATCGACCAGAGCCAGCGGGTGTCGATCCCGGAAGTCACCAACGCGCTGAGAGCAGCGGCCGAGACGCTGTCGGCCCGCGTCGGTGGGCGATCGACGTCGGGCTTCGACGCGGGGGCGTCGGTGAACGCGACGCCGTCGCGACGGGCCGAGTCGCGCTCTCGCTGAGGGCCGCGGGACGGTGACTCGCAGGGCTCGCGATCGCGGGCGTCACGCGTCGTCCGCCCGCATCACCTGCTCCGCCCGCTTCGGATAGATGATCGCCTCCGCGAAGCGGTGCATCTCCTCGATCTCCGCGTCGCTGCGATAGGCGGGGCGCGTGCCCTTGAGCGCTGCGAGCTGCTCGGCGAGCACGTTGCGACGGACCTCGGAGACGAACGAGTTCAGCCGGTGGTAGGCCTCCGACAGCGTGCGGCCGAGCGAGGTGACGCCGTGGCCGACCAGCACGACGGTGTTGGTGTCCGCGATGAACTGCGCGACCGGCGCGACGTCGGCCTCGACGTCCAGGCTCGCGGGCACGTAGTGCGGCGCCTTGCCGAGGATGAACGGCATGTCGAGCGACAGCACCCGCACGCGGTCGAACGCGCCGCTGCCGAGGAAGGCGATCGTCGCGTCGTCGTGGACGTGGATCACCGCGCCGACGTCGGGGCGCAGCCGCAGGATCTCGCGGTTCAGGTTGTGCCCGATGCTCGTGGTCCGCGTGCCGTGCAGCAGTCGGCTCGTCGGGATGTCGGTGACGACGAGGTTCGAGAGCCCCATCTCCTCGAGGGAGACGCCCGCGTGCTTGGTGTAGGCGACGCCGTGCGGGAAGTCCGGGTGCGGCACGCGCACGACCATGTTGCCGAGCGTGTTGTGCACGTAGCCGCGCGCCGACACCATCCGCGCGTAGCGCAGGAACTGCTCGCCGACGTCGGCGTCGAAGTGGATCGGTGTGCTCAAGGTCTGCTCCGGTCGAGGCACGCCGTTCGATGCTACCGGTGCCCGGGTGCCCGGACAATCGGCGGAGCCGCCTCAGCGCGCCAGCCGCTGCGCGACGAGCCCCGCCATGAGCGCCACCGCCGCCACGACGTCCGCGACCACGACCCGCCGGACCGCGCCATTGAATCCTCCGACCCACAGGGCGACCACGACGAAGCTCGCGGCGCTGGCCAGCCCGACCCACAGCGCTACGCCGCGCAGCGACGGGAACGGGATCGCGGCCAGCATCAGCACGCCGAGGATCCCGAACAGCAGCGCCCGGTGCTGCAGCAGGATCGCGGTGTTCGGGTCCGGCACCTCGATGCCGTACAGGCGTGCAAGGGTGCCCGCGCCCAGCACGCCCGGCACAGGCAGCAGGTGGATCAGGCCGGCGACGAGCAGGGCGGCCACGGTCAGGTGATGCATGCGTTCTCCTCGGTCGGCGGAGGTGTCGGTACCGCCGCGTCGCGGCCTCGGTCATCATCGGCACTTCCAGACCCGGATGTTCCCCGCTTCGAGTGCCATGGACTTTCAGAATTCGCCCGTGTTCCCGCGGATCTGCGTCGGCCCGGCGCGCGCGCTCTACGTCGGCCCGGGGCTGCGGCTCGATCCGCACCTCAACCTGGCCACGACGATCGCGGTGTCGCTGGACGGGGGCTTCGAGCTGCGGACCCACGGGCCGGAGTCGGGGTGGTCCGAGTGGACCTCGCATCCGGTCGCGGTGATCCCGTCGCAGACGCTGCACCACCTGCGCGGCGACGGCCCGATGGCTTTCCTGTACCTGGACCCGCTCGGCGACGGTCGCGTCGCGCTCGACGCGGCGACGCTCGAGGCGGGCCGGATGCGCCTCGCACGCGAGGCGCGCACGATCGGCCTGCGCGCGGCATTCGACGCCTTCGGCCTGCCGGCGCGACGGACCCGCGACGCACGGATCGCGCGCGTCGTGCTCGAGATCGAGCGCCGGCCGCACGACTTCGATCACGCGCACGATGCGGCCGCGCTCGCGTGCCTGTCGCCGTCGAGGTTCCGCGCGCGGTTCGCCGACGAGGTGGGGCTGCCGTTCACGCGCTACCGGCTGTGGCGCCGGATGGCGGTGGTGATGCGGACGGTCGCTGCCGGGCGCAGCCTGACGCAGGCCGCGCACGCGGCCGGGTTCGCGAGTTCGGCGCACTTGAGCGCGGCGTTCAGGCGGATGTTCGGGCTCAGTGCCCGCGACCTGCTGTCGACCGGCGTGTCGATCGACCTGTCCGACGACGCGATCGACGTGGACGGGCGGCCCGACGCGGACACCCCCGCGCCGGCCGCCTGAGTGCATGCGGCGGGCGGGCCGCGGTCTTCCGCTTTCGGCCGGCCGCCTGCCGTCGCGGGCGGGGCTGGCGGCACACTGTCCACCGGACGGCGCCGTCTGCCCGCCCGGACCGGGGCGCGCGACGGCGGCAGGCACGATCGGACGGAGCGACGAGCATGGACGACGGAGCGCTTCGCGCCCTCTGGGACAGGGCGCGGCGGGCGGTGGACCGCACGCAGGTGCAGCGGGCCGAGGGCAGGACGCTGCCGGTGTCGCGGTATCTCGACCCGGCGCGGCTCGAGCGCGAGCGCGCACTGCTGCGGCGCTGGCCGCAGGTCGCGTGTGCGTCGGCGCGCGTGGCCGCGCCCGGGGACTGGACGACCGTCGAGCTGCTCGGCGTGCCGATCCTCGTCGTGCGCGGCGAGGACGGCGTGCTGCGCGCGTTCCTCAACGTCTGTCGGCACCGGGGCGCCGTCGTGGCGCAGGGGCGAGGCGCCGGGCGCTCGCGCTTCGTGTGCCGTTACCACAGCTGGACCTACGACGCCGCGGGCCGGCTCGTCGGCCGGCCGCAGGAGGACGACTTCGCGCACGCGCCCAGGGGCACGCACGGGCTCGTCGAGGTGCCGGTCGCGGTCCGCTGCGGCATCGTGTGGGTCGTGCCGACGCGCGGCACCGACTTCGACTGGTCGGGCTACTTCGGGCCGCTGGCCGACGAGGTCGAGAGCCTGGGCTATCGCGACGACAGCGTCTGCCCGCGCGAAGGCGAATCGCGCCACGCCGCCAACTGGAAGCTGCTGATCGAGGGCACGCTCGAGACCTACCACTTCCAGTACCTGCACCGGAACACGATCGCGCCGCACTTCCACGACGACGCGGTGATCCAGGACCACGACGGCCCGCACCAGCGCATCGTGATCCCGAGACGGTCTTTCCCGGAGGCCGCCGAGCACATCGACGCGCCCACGGTCGAGCACCTCGGTCGGCACGCGAGCGTCATCTACTTCTTCTTTCCGTGCAGCTTCCTGCTCTGGAACGGCAACCACGCGTCGGTGTTCGTGATGCGCCCCGAGGCGGTCGACCGCACGGTGACCGACAGCTTCCTGATCGTGACCCCGGCGCATTTCGCGGCGTGGCCGGACGAGCACTGGTCGGCGAACTGGGACCGGCTCTGGAATCCGCTGTCCGAGGACTACGAGCAGAACGTCTCGGCGCAGAAGGGGATGGCGAGCGGGGCGAACGCGGTGCTGACCTTCGGCACCAACGAGTTCGCGGCGCCGGCGTTCGCGCGGGCGCTGGAGGCGTCCCTCGACGCGCAGGACCGCGGTCCGGTGCCGCCCGGCGCGGGCTGACCGGACCGCGTCGGACGCGGCGCGCTGTCACAACCGCGTGCCCCGGGTCGTCATACGGAGCATGGGCCTCGACCGAGGCTCTCCCCGACTCCGGAAGGCGACCCATCATGATCCGACCCGTTTCCCCATCCGTCCGTCGCACCGCGGCGGCGCTGACCAGCGCAGGCGCGCTCGCGGCGGGCCTGACGGCCGCGCCGCTCGCCGCCCACGCCCAGCCCGTCGGCGGCACCGGCTTCGCACCGGGCTCGGCGGTCGCCGCGGTCGTCACCGTGCCCAAGCCCTGGTACGCGCCGCGCGCGCTCGTCGCCTCGCGGATGCGCGACACCATCCCGCAGTACGACGCGATCCCCGGCCTCGCATTCAAGGCCTATTCGTTCGCACGGGCCGACGGGCAGTTCGGCGGCGTCTACCTGTGGAAGGACCTCGCGAGCGCCCGCGCGCACTTCGGACCGGCCTGGTTCGAGCGGGTGCGTACCGAGCGCGGCGCCGAGGGCCGGGTGCGGTTCTACGAGGTGCCGGTCGCGATCGACAACACGCCCGGCGGCACGCCCCGCGACCTCGACGCGGGCGCCATCGCCACGGTGGTGACGATCGCGGTGCCGGCCGGCGTCGGCCGCGAGCGGCTGGTGCGCGAGTTCGAGGCGTCGATCCCGACCTACCGCGCGGTGCCGGGGCTGCTGCGCAAGCACTACGTGCTGACCGACGACGCGCGCTTCGGCGGCATCTACCTGTGGAAGGACGAGGCGTCGGCCCGTCAGTGGTTCTCCGACGCGTGGAAGGGTCGGGTCCGCGCGACCTACGGCTCGGATGCGACGATCGAGTGGTTCGACGTGCCGATCCTGCTGCCCACGCGGCTCGCCGGCAACGCCCCGGCGATCGCCGGGCTCTGATGCGCGTCGCGAGCGGAGCACGACATGAGGATGATCGAACCGTCCCCCGACACGCTCGCGGCCGCGACCGCGGGCGAGCTGCGCGCGCTCGACGAGGTGCTCACGGGCATCCAGCCGGGCGTGCACGGGCTCGCGCTGCGGATGCTCGGCCAGCGCGAGGACGCCGCCGACGCGACGCAGGAGATCCTGCTGAAGGTGGTCACGCACCTCGCGTCGTTCCGCGGTGGCTCGGCGTTCACCACCTGGGTCTGGAGCGTCGCGCGCAACCACCTGCTGACGGCGCGCACGCGTGCGGCCGAACACCCCGAGGTGTCGCTCGAGGCGATCGGCGAGAAGCTCGACGCGGGCATGGACCTCGTCGACCGGCTCGCGCCGCCGGGCCGCGACGGCGCGGCGCGCACGCTGACGCCCGAGGAGAAGCTCGAGGCCCGGCAGGTCGCGGTGTCGTGCACGCAGTCGATGCTGATGGCGCTCGACCGCGACCAGCGCCTCGTCTACCTGCTCGACAGCGTGTTCGACCTGAGCTCGACCGAGGCCGCGCAGGTGCTCGGCCTCACCGCCGAGGCGTACCGGCAGCGGCTGTCGCGCGCGAAGGCGCGGATCGAGCCGTTCATGCGCGAGCGTTGCGGACTGTTGAGCGAGGCCGCGCGGTGTCGCTGCGAGCTGCAGGTCGAGGCGCTGCGCCACGTCGCGGCCGGGTCGCCCGAGGCCGCCGGCGCGGGTGCGCGGCGACCGCCGCTGCTGCTCGAGCCGGTCGGGCTCGCTGAGGCGGAGCAGGCGTTCCGCGCCTACGGTCGGGTCGCCGACGCGGCCGCGGTGTTCCGTGGCCTCCCCGAGCTCGCCGCGCCGTCCTCGATGCGCGCGGCGATCCGGGCGGTGCTGGTGCAGGAAGGATTCATGGACCGG
>JBILTM010000086.1:0-19612 GCA_044371545.1 Burkholderiaceae bacterium | reverse complement strand
CTTTCCCGATGACGCACGCCCCCTCCGCCGCATCCGACCTGTCCGGCCACACGCCGGTCATGCAGCAGTTCCTCCGGATCAAGGCCGAGCATCCTTCGGTGCTGCTGTTCTACCGGATGGGCGACTTCTACGAGCTCTTCTACGAGGACGCCGAGAAGGCCGCGCGGCTGCTCGGCATCACGCTCACCCGACGGGGCGCCTCGAACGGCCAGCCGATCCCGATGGCGGGCGTGCCGTTCCACGCGCTCGAGCAGTACCTCGCGCGCCTCGTGCGGATCGGCGAGTCGGTCGCGATCTGCGAGCAACTCGGCGACCCGGCAACCTCGAAGGGGCCGGTCGAGCGCAAGGTCGTGCGGGTGGTGACGCCCGGCACGCTGACCGACGCGTCGCTGCTGCCCGACCGCGAGGACCGGCCGCTGCTGGCGGTCGACGCGGCCGACGGCGGGCGGCGGCTCGCGCTCGCGTGGATGATCGTCGCGAGCGGCGAGTGCTGGCTCGCCGAGATCCCGCCGGCGACGCTCGCCGCCGAGCTCGACCGGCTGCGGCCCGGCGAGCTGCTGGTGCCCGAGGGGCCGGCGTTCGTGCCCGGCCGCAGCGGCGCGCCGCCCTCGCCCGCGCGCGCCGCGCTCGACGAGGTGCGGCGCATGGCCTGCGGCGTGCCGGTGAGCGTCTGCCCCGCGTGGCACTTCGACGCCGCCCGCGCACGTCGCGCGCTCGCCGAGACGCTCGGCGTCGCCTCGCTCGCCGGCTCCGACGCCGACGCGCTGCCCGCGGCGCTCGGCGCGGCGGGCGCGCTCATCGACTACGTCGCGCGCACGCAGGGCCGCGCGCCGACCCACCTGCAGCGGCTGCGGGTCCACCACGGCGACGCCTCGGTGGTGCTCGACCCGGTCGCGCGGCGCAACCTCGAGATCGTCGAGACGCTGCGCGGCGAGGCGTCGCCGACGCTGCTGTCTCGGATGGACCGCTGCGCGACCTCGGCCGGCAGCCGGTTGATGCGCCGCTGGCTGCTGCAGCCGCCGCGCGACGCGCGCGAGACCGGCCGGCGGCACCAGGCGATCGAGCTGCTCACCGACGCGCGCGCCGCGCTGCGCGCGGACCTCGGGCGCTGCGTCGACTTCGAGCGGATCGCGGCGCGGATCGCGCTCGCCTCGGCGCGTCCGCGCGAGCTCGCCGGGCTGCGCGACGGGCTCGCGGCGGTCGCGCCGATCGCGCGGCTGCTCGCCCGCGTGGAGACCGACGAGACCGCGCCGGTGCTCGGACGCTGCCGCGACGCGCTCGCGATCGACCCCGCCGTCGCCGAGCGGCTCGCGCGCACGCTGCTCGACGAGCCGGCGGCGATGGTGCGCGACGGCGGCGTGATCCGCGACGGGCACGACCCCGAGCTCGACGAACTGCGCGGCATCGACCGCGACTGCGACGCCCACCTCGCCGAGTTCGAGCGCGTCGAGCGCGCGCGCACCGGCATCGCGAACCTGCGCGTCGGCGCGAACAGCGTGCACGGCTTCTTCATCGAGGTGACGAACGGCCAGGCCGACAAGGTGCCGACCGAGTACCGCCGCCGCCAGACGCTGAAGAACGCAGAACGCTACATCACGCCGGAACTCAAGGCCTTCGAGGACAAGGCGCTGTCGGCCCGGGAACGCGCCCTCGCCCGCGAGAAGGCGCTCTACGAGGCGATGCTCGCCGCGCTGCAGCCGGCAGTGGCGGCGCTGCAGCGGCTCGGCCAGGCGATCGCCGAGCTCGACGTGCTCGCCGCGTTCGCCGACGTCGCCGCCGACGGCGGCTGGGTGCGCCCGCGGCTGCGGCCGGTGCCCGGCATCGAGATCCGCGCCGGGCGCCACCCGGTGGTCGAGGCGAACGTCGAGCGCTTCACGCCGAACGACTGCACGATCGCCCCCGAGCGCCGGCTGCTGCTGGTGACCGGCCCGAACATGGGCGGCAAGTCGACCTACATGCGGCAGGTCGCGCTGACCGCACTGCTCGCGCACGCGGGCAGCTTCGTGCCCGCCGCCGACTGCGAGATCGGCCCGGTCGACCGGATCTTCACGCGGATCGGCGCCTCCGACGACCTCGCGGGCGGACGCTCGACGTTCATGGTCGAGATGACCGAGGCCGCGACCGTGCTCGCGGCGGCAGGGCCGAGCTCGCTGGTGCTGATGGACGAGATCGGCCGCGGCACCTCGACCTTCGACGGGCTCGCGCTCGCGCACGCGATCGCCGAGCGGCTGCTGCAGCACAACCGCGCGATGACGCTGTTCGCGACGCACTACTTCGAGCTGGTGCAGCTCGCGCAGACCTCGCCGGCCGCGGTGAACCTGCACCTCGCGGCCGCCGAGCACCACGGCGGCATCGTGTTCCTGCACGAGGTGCGGCCGGGGCCCGCGAGCCGCAGCTACGGGCTGCAGGTTGCGCGGCTCGCGGGCCTGCCCGCGCCGGTCGTGCGCAAGGCGGGGGCGCTGCTCGAGCAGCTCGAGGCCCGGGCCCGCGCGCGCGACGACCAGCTCGACCTGTTCGCCCTCGCGGACGGGACCGACGCGGCGCCTGACGACCCCGAGCACGGCGCGCCCGGCGCGTCGCGCGAGGACCCCGCCGTCGCGGCCGCGCGCGTCGCCGAGGCGCTCGCGGCGATCGATCCGGACGCGCTCAACCCGCGACAGGCGCTCGACGCGCTGTACGCGCTGCGCGCGCTGCTCGGCGGCCGCGAGCCCGGCTCGGATGCGGCCTGAGCGCGGCGCGGCGCGCCGGCGCCTGCTGCGCGCGGCGCCCGCGCTCGCCGCGGGCACCTGGCTCGGGCCCGCGTCCGACGGCCGCGCCGCGGCGCCGCCGACACGCGGCTTCGCGTTCGCGCTGATCGGCGACCTGCCCTACACCGAGTCCGGCGAGGCCGACGCCGCGGCACTGCTCGCCGCGCTCGACGCCGAGCCGCTCGAGCTGGTGATCCACGTCGGCGACATCAAGGGCGGCGTCGAGCCCTGCTCCGACGCGCTGTTCGCGCGTCGCCACGCGCTGCTGGCGGGTGGCACGCACCCGCTGGTGCTGCTGCCAGGCGACAACGAGTGGACCGACTGCCACCGGATGCTCGCCGGCGGCTTCGAGCCGCTCGAGCGGCTCGCTGCATTGCGCGCGCTGATCTGGTCGGGCCCGTCGCCGATGGGCGCGCGCGGCGAGGCGGCGCGCGCGGCCTTCGCCTTCGAGCGCCAGCCGGGCCAGCCCGAGAACGTGCGCTGGCGTGTCGGCCCGGTGCGCTTCGTCGGCCTGCACGTGGTCGGCAGCGGCAACGGTCGCGACGGCTTCGACGGCAGCCGCGCCGCGTTCGCGCTGCGGCGCGACCGCAACCGCGCGTGGCTGCGCGAGACCGTGCGCCGCGCGCTGATCGAGCGCGCCGACGCGCTGGTGATCGCCTCGCACGCCAACCCCGACTTCGAGCGCACCACCCCGCGCGCCGGCTTCGCCGACTGGATCGAGGACCTGCGCGCGGCGGCCGACGCGTTCCCGCGGCCGATCCTGCTGCTGCACGGCGACACGCATCGCTTCCGCCTCGACCGTCCGCTCGCCGACCGCGACGGCCGGATCTATCCGCAGGTTACCCGCGTCGAGTGCTTCGGCTGGCCGTTCACCGCCTCGTGGGTACACATCGCCTACGACCCCGACGAGACGGTGCGGTTCCGCGTGACCACGCGCGATCTCGCCGCGCCCGGCCACGGCCGCGGGCCCTGACGGGACGGCCCGCGCGGGGGCGCGAGCACCGGCCTCAGGAGTCCGCGCGCTCCCGCTCGGCCGCGATCTCCTCCTCGGTCGCCTCGCGGACGTCCTCGACCTCGAGGTCGAAGCGCAGCGCCATGCCGGCGAGCGGGTGGTTGCCGTCGAGCACCACCGCGTCGTCCGTCAGGTCGGTCACGGTGTAGAGTTCGCCGTCGGGCGCCTCGCCCGGCACGCTCTCGAAGGTCATGCCGGCCTCGAGGCCCGCGGGGAACTTCTCGCGCGGCGCGATGCGCAGCAGCGACGCGTCGTAGTCGCCGAAGGTGTCCTCGGGCTCGAGGTACAGCGTCGTGGTGTGGCCGCGCTCGTGGCCCGCCAGCGCCACCTCGATCTTCGGGAAGATCGCGCCGTAGCCGCCGTGCAGGTAGGTCCACTCGCGTTCGCCCTCCTCCAGCGCCTCGCCCTGCGAGTCGTAGAGCCGGTAGCGGACGGTCACCCACGTGTTCTCGTCGATCCGCATGCCCGCTCCCTCCTCCACTGACGTCCTCGACACGATCGGCCCGCTGAGTGTAGACGACTTCATGCGCCGCCACTGGCAGCGCGCGCCGCTGCTCGCGCGCGGCGCATTCCCCGGCTTCGCGTCGCCGATCGAGCCGGCCGCCCTCTTCGGGCTCGCCGCGCGCGACGACGTCGAGTCGCGGCTGGTCGCGCGCGACGGCGGGCGCTGGACGCTGCGGCACGGCCCGTTCGAGCGGCTGCCCTCGCGCCGCCGGCCGGACTGGACGCTGCTCGTGCAGGGCACCGACCTGCACGACGACGCGATGCACGCGCTGATGTCGCGCTTTCGCTTCGTGCCGGACGCGCGCGTCGACGACCTGATGGTGAGCTTCGCGACCGACGGCGGCGGCGTCGGCCCGCACGTCGACCAGTACGACGTGTTCCTGCTGCAGGCGCGCGGCACGCGCCGCTGGCGCATCGCGCCCCCGGGCGACCCCACCCTCGTGCCGGGCGTGCCGCTCAAGCTGCTCTCGCGCTTCGAGCCGACCGAGGCGTGGGTCCTCGAGCCGGGCGACATGCTGTACCTGCCGCCCGGCTGGGGGCACGACGGCGTCGCGGTCGGCGAGTGCATGACGTTCTCGATCGGCTTTCGTGCACCGTCGCGGCTCGAGTTCCTGTCGGCCTTCCTCGCGGCCGCGGCCGATGCGCCCGGCGGCCCCGATCCGCGCTTCGGCGATCGCGGCCGGCGCGCCGGCGCGCACCCGGGCGCGCTGCCCGACGACCTCGCGCGACGGCTGCACGACTGGGCCGTCGGCTGGCGCCCCTCGGCCGCCGAGGTCGACCGGTTCGTCGGCTGCTGGCTCACCGAGCCCAAGGCCACCGTGTGGTTCGAGGGGCCGGAGCGCGGCCTCGATCCCGCCCGGTTCGCACGCGCCGCCGCGCGCGACGGCCTGCGCCTCGATCGCCGCAGCCGGATGGCCTGGCGCGGCGCCGGCGTCTTCGCGAACGGCGAGGCGCTCGAGGCGCCCGCCCCCGCCCGCCGCTGGCTGCGCCGGCTCGCCGACCGGCGGGCGCTGACCGCCGCCGAGTGCTCGCGCGCGCTCGCCGACGACGGCCTCGCGGCGATACTGCATGGGTGGTACGACGCGGGCTGGCTGCGCCTCGACGAGACGCCCGCGCCGCGCTGACGTCCCCTTCCGAGCCGGCCATGCGTCCCGAGTCCTCCGTGCTGTTCCGTTCCCGAGGCGAGTTCACCGAGGCGGTGCTCACCGCGATCACCGCCGCGCACCGCGAGCTGGTGCTGGTCGACCGCAGCTTCGCCGACTGGCCGCTCGAGACCCCGGTCGGCTGCGACGCGCTCGCCGCCTTCCTCGCCGGCGAGCATGCCCGGCTGCGGCTGATGGTCGCGGATCCCGACTGGCTGGAACGCCGCGCCGCGCGCTTCGTGCAGCTGCGCCGCCGCTTCGCGGCCGCGATCGAGTGCCGGCGGATGCCCGCGTCGCTGTTCAACGGCGAGGGTGTCGTGATCGGCGACCGGCGCCACCTGATGCGGCGCGCGCACGGCGACTTCTTCCGCGGGCGCCTGTCCCTCGGCGACCCGCAGGCCGCCGAGCCGGTGGCCGGCCGCTACGACGCGATGTGGGACGAGAGCACGCCCTGCCTGCCGGCGAACACGCTCGGCCTCTGACGCGTCGCACCGGGACGTTGCCGCCGATGCACCGCCGTCGGGCTTGGTAGAATCGAGGGCTCGCGACGTCGCCGTCGCGGGGTGCGCCCTGCGGTCCCGATCCCGGCGCCCCCGCACGCCCGTCCGATCCCCCGCTGCTCCGATCTCCATCTCTCCGAAGGACACCCCACCATGAACAAGAAGACCCTCGCGGTCGCCGCGCTGCTCGCCGTGTCGCTCGCCGCCTGCGGCAAGAAGGAAGAGCCGCCCGCGCCCGCGCCGGCGCCTGCCGCCGCCCCGGCTCCGGCGCCCACGCCGGCCGCCGACGCCGCCAAGGAAGCCGCCGACAAGGCCGTCGAGGCAGCCAAGGGCGCGGCCAGCGCCGCCGGCACCGCGGCGAGCGCGGCCGGCACCGCCGCGGCCGCAGCCGGCGACGCCGTGAAGGAGGCCGCGGGCAATGCCGCGTCGGCCGCCGGCGCCGCCGCGTCGAACGCCGCGGACGCCGCGAAGGACGCCGCGGGCAACGCCGCCGCCGCCGCGTCGTCGGCCGCCGACGCCGCCAAGGACGCGGCCGCGAAGGCCGTCGAGGCCGCCAAGGACGCCGCCGCGAAGAAGTGACCGCCGGCGGGCCGCGACGCGGCCCGTCGACCGGATCCGGGCCGGCCTCGCGCCGGCCTTCTTGCGTCTACGGCGCCTCCGGCGCGGTCAGCCGTCGACCCAGTGCAGCCCGTGGTCCTGATCGGCGACGTGGACGTCCTCGGCACGCCAGCCGAGCACCGGCGCGAGCGCCTCGCGCGCGAGGTCGGCGCGGTTGTTCTGACGGCTCAGGTGCGCGGCCACCACGCAGCGCAGCCGGCTGCGGTCGAGCGAGGCGAGCACGCGCGCCGAGTCGCCGTTCTCGAGGTGGCCGTAGCGGCCGGCGATCCGGCGCTTGAGCGCGGCCGGGTAGTCGCTGCCGGCGAGCAGCGCCGCGTCGTGGTTGGTCTCGAGCACCAGCGCGGTCAGCCGGGACAGCACGGCCGGCAGGTGCGCGGTCGGATGGCCGATGTCGGTCAGCACGCCGAGCCGCGCGTGGCCGTCGTCGAGCACGTACTGCACCGGCTCGCGCGCGTCGTGCGGCACCGGGAACGGCTCGACGCGCAATCCCGGCAGCTCGAAGCCGCGATGCGAGTCGATCTCGCGGACCAGCGACGCGCATCCCGCGGCCGAGGGTGTGGCGCGCAGCGTGCCGCAGGTCAGGTAGACCGGGATGCCGTGCGCGCGCGCCAGGCGGAACACGCCGCCCACGTGGTCGCCGTGCTCGTGGGTGACCAGGATGCCGTCGAGCGAGGCCGGTTCGCAGCCGAGCCGCGCGAGCCGGCGTTCGGCCTCGCGCAGGCCGAAGCCGCAGTCGACCAGCACGCGGAAGGCTCGGCTGCCGGCGGCGCCGGCGGCCTCGACCAGCAGGCCGTTGCCCTCGCTGCCGCTGCCCAGGCTCGCGAACCGCACCGCGCCGACGCCCCGCTCAGCGGAGCTGGTCGCGCAGCAGGCCGACGATCTGCGTCGCGATGCGCCGATCGGTGTCGCTCGACGGCGGTGCGCCGTCCTCGCCGAGCACACCGACGCGGGTGCCCGGCTCCGACGGCTCGAGCACGATACGGTAGCGCCGGCCGGTGAGGTCCTTGCGCGAGCCGCCGCTGCCGAAGACGCGGTCGAGCACGCCGGTGGCCTTCGCCTCCTGCTCGGGATCGACGTAGCGCACGAAGAACGTGCCCTTCGAGCGGTCGCGGTCCTCGACGGTGAAGCCGCTGCGATCGAGCGCGAGGCCGACCTGCCGCCAGGAGCGGTCGAAGCCCTCCTGCAGCGCGACGTACGGACGGCCGTCGGCCTGGACGACGCGCGCGCGCTCGGGCGGCGGCGCGGCGGCCGGCGTCGTGGCCGGCGCACCCGAGCCGCCCGAGACCGCGGTCGAGGGCGCGGCCGACGCGACCTGCGGCGGCGAGAGCTTGAGCATCATCCGGCGCAGGAACTCGGCCTCGAGCTCCGGGTCCGAGCTGCGCGGCACCCAGACCGAGGTGTCCTTCTGCGGGCCGGTCAGCTCCTCGACCATGCCGCGGTGCGAGACGAAGACCTCGGTGACCTTGCCGTCGGTCTCGAGCCGCGTGCGGAACTTGTCGCGCTCGGCGGTCGAGTACAGGCTGTTCAGCGCCTTGGAGAGCGCGCTGCGGACCCAGGTGTCCGGCACCCGGACCCGCTTCTCGGCCCAGTCGGTCTCCATGATCCCGGTCTCGGGCGACTCGAGCCGAAGCGCGAAGCCCGCGTCGGTCCAGAAGTCGCGCACGACCGGCCAGACCTTGTCGGGCGGCGAATCGACGACCAGCCAGCGCTGCGAGCCCTGCCGCTCGATACGCACGCCCGGGCGGGCCGGCATCACGACCGGACCGGTCGCGCTCGCCGGCCGCTGCTCGACGCCGCGCGCGAACTGCGAGTAGGTCGTGCCCTGTCCCACGCGGTCGGGCACCGCGAACCGGTCGTCGCCGCGCGGCGTGACCAGGTCGGGCGGGATGTCGAGCGGCTCGCGCTTCTGCGCCGTCTTGTAGTCGACGCGGGTCAGGTCCTGGAAGGTCTCGGTCACCGAGCAGCCGGCGAGCGCGACCGCGAGCGACAGCGCACCCGCGAGGCGGGCCGGAGCAAGGCGCCCCGCGCTCATGCGAGCACCCCCGAGCGGCGCAGCGCCGCCTCGACGACCTCGTGGTTGCGCGGCTCGAGCGGCGTCATCGGCAGCCGGATGCCGCCGCCGATGCGGCCCATGCGCTGCAGCGCCCACTTGACCGGGATCGGGTTGGCCTCGACGAAGAGCTTGAAGTGCAGCGGCAGCAGCCGGTCGTTGATCGCGCGCGCGCCCTTCAGGTCGCCGGCGAGCGCGGCCGCACACAGCTGCGCCATCTCGCGCGGCGCGACGTTGGCGGTCACCGAGATCACGCCGTGCCCGCCGAGCGCCATCAGCGCGAGCGCCGAGTCGTCGTTGCCGCTGTAGACCGCGAAGGTCGGCGGCACGCGCGTCAGCAGGTCGGTCAGGCGCGGCATGTCGCCGGTCGCGTCCTTCAGGCCGACGATGCCCGGCACCTGCGACAGGCGCACGATCGTGTCGTTCGCCAGGTCCGCGACCGTGCGTCCGGGCACGTTGTAGAGCAGCTGCGGCAGGTCGACCGCCTCGGCCACCGCGCGGAAGTGCCGGTACAGGCCCTCCTGCCCGGGCTTGTTGTAGTAGGGCACGACCTGCAGCGTCGCGGCCGCGCCGACCTCGCGCGCCTGGCGGGTCAGCTCGATCGCCTCGCGGGTCGAGTTGCCGCCGGTGCCGGCGATGATCGGCACGCGCCCCGCCGCGTGCTCGACGGCCACGCGGATCAGCACGACGTGCTCCTCGACGTCGACCGTCGGGGACTCGCCGGTCGTGCCGACCGCGACGATCGCCGCGGTCCCGCTCGCGATGTGCCAGTCGATCAGCGCACGGTAGCGGTCCAGGTCGAGGCTGCCGTCCTCGTGCATCGGCGAGACGATGGCGACGATGCTGCCTGTGATCATGGTGGAGACGCCTGACGGAAAAGGCGGATTCTATCGCAGCACGAGGGGGTCGCCGGTCAGCCGAGCGGCCAGCGCTCGGGGTCGAACGGCGGCCGGATCGCGACCATGCGCTGGATGCGGGCGGGCTTCGGCCGCACGACGAAGCCGTCCTCGTAGGCGAGCAGCTGCAGCCCGTTGCGCTCGGCGGCGCGCGCGAGCTCGCCCGGGCGCAGCAGGAAGGCCGGATTGGACGGCCGGCCGTAGCGTGCGTTGCCCGCCGCGAAGGTCTCGTGCAGCCACGCGCCGCCGGGCGCGAGCAGCGCCGCCAGCAGGTCCAGGCGGGGCCGGAACAGGTAGTTCGTGCAGACGATCGCGTCGAACCGCTCGGCGCCGAAAGACCACCGTCCACCTTCGAGATCTTCCTGGAGGGTATGGATACCCGTACCCTTCAACGACCTCAGGGCGGTCGCGTCGCGGTCCACCGCGACCACCTCCAGGCCCGCCGCGCGGGCCAGGCGCGCGTGGCGTCCGGCGCCGCAGGCGAAGTCGAGCACCCGGCCCCCGGGACGCACGCCGGCCAGCCAGCGGGCGATCCAGGGCGAGGGCGTCGGGTCGCCGGGCGAGGGCGTCGGGTCGCCGGCCGCGTGCGCCGGGGCACCGGCAGGCGGGGTCGGATCGGTCGTGACGGGCACGGTCGTCGTGTCGGGCAGCACGCAGGGAGTCGGGCCGGCGAGGCCGGCAACGGTCGGTGAAACGCGAAGCGCTGATGTCATTCTACGTACGTGCGAAGGCCCAGCGTCGCGGCTGGGTCGTCGTCGCGGTGACGCTCGCGCTCGCGGCCGCGCTGCACGTCGGCGCCCGGACCTTCCCCGAGACGATGGGCGGGGCCGCCGCGCTCGCGCTGCCGGTGGCGCTGCTGTCGCTCGGCGTCATCGCGTTCCTGCTGCTCGCGGTCGCCGAGCAGCTCGCCGACCAGCGCAGCGTGGTGCGCCGGCTCTCCGAGCTGCAGGGACAGTACGGCGTCGCCGAGAGCCTCGCGGTGCTCGGCTCCTGGGTCTACGACATCGCCGAGGACCGCTTCTTCTGGAGCGACGGCGCGTTCCGCGTGTTCGGCATCGACCCGAGCCAGGCGCCGCCGTCGCCGAAGGCGTTCTTCATCTGCGTGCACCCCTACGACCAGGCGCGCTGGCAGACCGCCCACCGCCGCGCGATCAAGCACGGGCGCGAGCTGCGCATCGAGTACCGGTTCGCGAAGCACGGCGCCGTGCAGATCTGGGTGCGCAGCGTCGCCCGCGCCGAGACCGACCGCAACGGCAAGGTCGTGCGCCTCGCCGGCATCGTGCAGGACATCACCGCGATGCGCGCGATGGCGCAGCAGCTCGCCGCGAGCGAGGCGAAGTTCCGCGACCTGACGCAGCTGTCGGCCGACTGGGTCTGGGAGAGCGACCCCGAGCACCGGGTGAGCTTCCTGTCCGACAGCGCGGTCGCCGCGCTGGCCGGCGACTGGATCAAGGCCTCGATCGGCAAGCCCCGCTGGGAGGGCCGGCTCACCGACTTCCCAAAGGTCGACTGGGACCGGCACCGGGCCGACCTCGCCGCGACGCGGCCGTTCGAGGGCTTCGAGTACGGAATGCTCGACCCCCAGGGCACCGTGCACCTGGTGTCGCTGTCGGGGCGGCCGATCTTCGACGAGGCCGGCAAGTTCCGCGGCTACCGGGGCGTCGGCCGCGCGGTCACGCAGGAGCGCCAGCAGCAGCTCCTGCTGCAGCTCGAGGGCGAGATGGCGCAGATCATGCGCGAGCAGACCGAGCCCGAGCGCGTGGTCACCTCGCTGATCATCACGCTGTGCGGGCTGATGGGCTGGTCGGGCGGCGCGCACCTCGTGCAGATCCCCGGCACGCGCGCGATGACCGTGCGCGAGCGCTGGGGCTCGCCCGCCCTCACCCGGATGCTCGCCGAGCTGCCCGCGCAGATCCCGATGAGCCCGGACAGCGTCGAGGGCCGCGCGTGGGCGACCGGCCAGGCGATCTGGCTGCCCGACCTGGCCGCCGAACCCGCTTTCGCCACGCGCTACGAAGCCACTGCGCTCGGCCAGAACGCCGCGTTCATCGCGCCGATCATGGACGAGCACCACAACGTGCTGTCGGCGCTGCTCTTCTTCGGCACGGTGGGCTTCCGGGCCGAGGGCCTGCTGCTGCAGCTCGCCGAGATCCTGTCGCGCACGCTGTCGCTCTACCTGCAGCGCAAGTCGGCCGAGAACCGGCTGATGCACGCCTCGCTGCACGACGCGCTGACCGGGCTGCCGAACCGCGTCTACCTGACCCACCAGCTCGAGGAGGCGTTGAAGCGCGAGCGCGCGGCCGCGGTGCTCTACGTCGACCTCGACCGCTACAAGCTGATCAACGACACGCTCGGCCACTCGGTCGGCGACCAGGTGCTGATCGAGGTCGCGCGCCGCTTCCGCGAGTCGATCCGCACGGGCGACGTCGCCGGGCGCATCGGCGGCGACGAGTTCATCCTGCTGCTCATCGACCTGCAGGACCGCGCCGAGATCGAGCGCATCGCACGCAAGGTGCTCGCCGCGATCGAGAAGCCGTTCGTACTGATGAACCGCGCGTACTTCCTGTCGGCGTCGATCGGCGTCGCGGTCGCGCCCGACGACGGCCGTGACGCGCACGTGCTGATCAAGTGCGCCGACAGCGCGATGTACCGCGTGAAGTCCGAGGGGCGCAACGACGTGCGCTTCTTCGCCGGCGACCTGTCCGACGAGCGCAGCGACGCGCTGCAGCTCGGCGCCGAGTTCCCGCTCGCGCTGCAGCGCGGCGAGGTGGACCTCTACTACCAGCCTGTGCTCGCCGTCGGCGAGCGGCGCATCGTCGGCATCGAGGGGCTGATGCGCTGGCGCCATCCGGTGCGCGGCCTGCTGCTGCCGGAGAAGTTCCTGCCCGCCGCCGAGCAGAGCAACATGGTGCGCGAGATCGGCCTGTGGGCGATCCGCCGCGCGCTCGATGACCGCGTCGAGCTCGGTCTCGACAAGTTCGAGGGCGTCGCGATCTCGGTCAACATCTCGCCGCGCCAGCTCGCCGAGGACGGCTTCCTCGGTCAGCTGAACGCGCTGCTCGCCGAGCGCAACGTGCCGCCGAGCCTTCTGCGCCTGGAGCTCACCGAGAACGCCCTGATCGACAACAGCGACAAGACCGTGGCGCTGCTCGCCGAGCTGCGCCGCCTCGGAATCAAGGTCGTCATCGACAACTTCGGCACCGGCTACGCGTCGCTGTCGTACCTGAAGAACCTGCCGGTCGACGGCCTGAAGATCGACCGAACCTTCATCCGTGGCCTGCCCGAGGACCGCGGCAACGCGGCGATCATCCAGGCGATCACGACGCTCGCCGGAAAGCTCGGCCTGCAGGCGATGGCCGAGGGCGTCGAGACCGCGGCCGAGATGAAGGCGCTGCGCACCTACGACTGCGACCGCATGCAGGGCTCGTTCATCAGCGACCCGCTGCCGCTGTCGCAGCTCAAGGACTTCCTCGAGTCGCTGCCGCAGCTGCGGCAGATGCACCTGGTGAAGGGCGGCGGGGGCGAGTCGGCCTGGAGCTGAATCGGCGGACGTCCCGCCCACGGGGCCGCCCCACGACGCAGAGCCGTACGATGAACCGCCGCGGCCTCGTTGCCCTCGTGCTGTCGCTGCTCGCAGCGGGCTGCGCGACGCAGCGCGCGCCCTACTACCCGGACGTGCGCCCCTCGGCCGACGGCGAGCACCGCACGGTGTTCCTGTCCGACCGCACCCACGGCCACTGCCAGCGCGCGTTCGCGCAGGCGCGGGATTTCCGCGCCGACGTCCACGGCACGCGCGCGGTGGCGCTCGGCGACGGCAGCCGCTACGTCGGCTCGTTGCCCGAGTCGACCTACGTGGCGATGCAGACCGCGGCGGGCGTCGCGATCGGCGCCGGCGCCGCGGTGGGCGCACTCGGGAACAGCAGCGGCACCCGGACGGCGGGTGCGGCGACCGCGGCCGCCGGCGGCGCCGCGAAGGGCGCGCTCGCGCCGGGGCACGAGCACACGCTGGCGTTCCGCTGCGAGTGAGCCCGCAGCTCGCCCTCAGACGTATCCGAGCCCCATCGCGTCCTTCACGTCCTTCATCGTCTCGCGCGCCACCGCGCGGGCACGCTCGCAGCCCGCGTCCATGATGTCGCGCACCCGGCGCGGCTCCTCGACGTAGGGCTGCGCGCGCTCGATGAAGACCTTCTGCTCGGCGACGATCGCGTCGATCACCGGCTGCTTGCAGTCGAGGCAGCCGATGCCGGCGCTGCGGCAGCCCTGGTTCGCCCAGGCGCGGACCTCGTCGTTCGAATAGACCTGGTGCAGCTGCCAGACCGGGCAGTTGTCCGGGTTGCCCGGGTCGGTGCGGCGCACGCGCGCGGGGTCGGTCGGCATCTGGCGCAGCTTCTTCGTGACCGACGCCGGGTCCTCGCGCATCGCGACCGCGTTGCCGTAGCTCTTCGACATCTTCGCGCCGTCGAGGCCGGGCACCTTGGAGGTCTCGGTCAGCAGCGCCTGCGGCTCGACGAGGATGCGGCGGCGGCCGCCTTCGAGCCAGCCGAGCAGGCGCGCGCGGTCGTCGTCCGACAGGCTCTGCGTGCCGGCGACGAGCGAGCGGGCGCCTTCGAGCGCCTGCGCGTCGCCGCGCTCCTGGTAGGCGACGCGGTAGTCCTCGTAGGCCTGCGCGCGCTTGCCGCCGAGCTTCTTCTTCGCCGCGGCCGCCTTCTCCTCGAAGCCCGGCTCGCGGCCGAAGAGGTGGTTGAAGCGGCGCGCGACCTCGCGGGTGAGCTCGACGTGCGGCACCTGGTCCTCGCCGACCGGCACCCACGCGGCGCGGTACATCAGGATGTCCGCGGCCTGCAGCAGCGGGTAGCCGAGGAAGCCGTAGGTGGTGAGGTCCTTGTCGGAGAGCTTCTCCTGCTGGTCCTTGTAGGTCGGCACGCGCTCGAGCCAGCCGAGCGGCGTGCACATCGACAGCGCGAGGTGCAGCTCGGCGTGCTCGGGCAGCCGCGACTGCAGGAACAGCACTGCGCGCGAGGGGTCGATGCCGGCGGCGAGCCAGTCGATCACCATCTCCCAGACGTTCTGCCCGATGACCTCGGGCGAGTCGTAGTGGGTGGTGAGCGCGTGCCAGTCGGCGACGAAGAAGAAGCAGTCGTGCTCGGCCTGCAGCCGGACCCAGTTCTTCAGCGCGCCGTGGTAGTGGCCGAGGTGCAGCGCGCCGGTGGGGCGCATGCCGGAGAGGACGCGGTCGGATGCCATGGTGGCGGCGATTGTAGCAGCGGGGTCCGGGGGCTCCGGACGCGCGCCAGGGAGCCCCGCGGGCTCAGGTCATGCGGTCGATCGGCCCGCGCCCGACCCGCGTGACCTGTGGCGCATCGCCGGTCATGTCGATCACCGTCGTCGGCTCGAAGCCCTGCGCGCCGGCGTCGACGACCACGTCGACGCGCCGGGCGAGCTTCGCCATCGCGTCGTCCGGATCGGAGATCGGCTCGTCCTCGCCGGGCAGGATCAGGCTGGTGCCGAGCACCGGCTCGCCGTGCTCGGCGAGCAGCCCGAGGATCACCGGGTGGTCGGGCACGCGCAGGCCCACGGTCTTCCTCGACGGGTGCCACAGCCGGCGCGGCACTTCCTTGGTCGCGGGCAGGATGAAGGTGTAGGCGCCCGGGGTCCAGTCGCGCAGGAAGCGGTACTGGCGGTTGTCGACCTGCGCGTAGGTGGCGAGCTCCTTCAGGTCGCGGCACAGCAGCGTCAGCAGGTGCTTCTCGTCGAGGCCGCGCAGCGCGCGCATGCGGTCGACCGCGGCCTTGTCGTCGAGCCGACAGGCGAGCACGTAGCAGGCGTCGGTCGGCAGCGCGAGCAGGCCGCCCTCCTTCAGGACCGTCGCGGCCTGCTTGAGCAGCCGCGGCTGGGGATGCGTCGGATGGACCTCGAAGCGCTGGGTCACCGGCGTTCCAGCGCCGCGACCTCCGGCCAGTCGTGCCAGACCGGGGTCAGCGACTTCGGCAGCGGCGGCAGCGAGCCGAGGTCGTGGCGGCTCTCGCCGGGGCCGTGGAAGTCGGAGCCGCGCGAGGCCGCGAGCCCGAAGCGCTGCGCGACCGCCGCGTACTCGCAGTACTGGTCGGGCGTGTGGCTGCCGCTCACCACCTCGATGCCCTGCCCGCCCGCGTCGACGAACTCGCGCAGCATCTCGTCCATGCACAGGTCCGAGAGCCGGTAGCGGCCCGGGTGGGCCATCACCGCGACGCCGCCGGCCGCGCGGATCCAGCCGACCGCATCGGGCAGCTTCGCCCAGCGGTGCGGCACGAAGCCGGGCTTGCCTTCGACGAGGAAGCGGCGGAACACCTCGTCGACGGTCTCGCAGGTGCCGGTCTCGACGATGTAGCGCGCGAAGTGGCTGCGCGAGATCAGCTCGGGGTTGCCCGCGTAGCGCAGCGCGCCCTCGTAGGCGTCGGGGATGCCGGCCGCGGCGAGCGACGCGGCGATCTCCTGCGCGCGGCCGTCGCGTCCGGTACGGGTGCGCTCGAGGCCGGCGAGCAGCTCCGGGTCGCGGTAGTCGATCCGCAGGCCGACGATGTGGATCGTCTCGCCGCCCCAGGTCACCGACACCTCGACGCCCGGCACGAAGCGCAGGCCGATCGCCTCGGCGCGCGCCTGCGCGTCGGCGAGCCCGCCCACCTCGTCGTGGTCGGTCAGCGCGAGCACGTGCACGCCGTTGCGGTGGGCGCGCTCGACGATGTCGGTCGGGGCGAGGGTGCCGTCCGACACCACCGAGTGGCAGTGCAGGTCGACGTTCGGACCCTGCGACCTGAAGAGGCGATCAAGCATCGACGAACCCCTCGATCAGCGACGCCACCCGCTCGGGCTGGTCGTGGTGAAGCATGTGTCCCGCCTGCTCGACGGTCGCGCGCTCGAGGCGCGCGATCGCGCGCAGCCGCTCGCGGTAGGCGTCGGTGTTCACGAAGCGGTGCCAGTTGTCGGTCTCGGACGCGGCGACGAGCAGCACCGGCGCCTCGATCGCGCGCCACGAGGCGAGGATCTCGTCGACGCGGTACAGGTACGGGTTCACGCGCTTGTGCGCCGGGTCGCCGAGGAGCTCGAAACGGCCCGACGCGTTCGGCGCAGACCAGTGCCCGGCGAGCCAGCGCGCCTTGTCCAGCGGGAGCCTCGGGTTGGTCTTGACCAGGCGCTCGGCGACCTCGTCGCGCGTCGCGTAGTCGCGCATCAGCACGGGCGCCTTCAGCTCGTCGAGCCATTCGCGCAGCCGCTGTGGCGCCTGCGACGGCTCGGTCTCGCGCATGCCGAAGCCCTCGAGGTTCACCAGCCGACGCACGCGCGCCGGGCGCACCCCCGCGTAGACCATCGCGACGTTGCCGCCCATGCTGTGGCCGACCAGGTCGACCGCGCGATCGGGCAGCCACGCGTCGAGCAGCGCGTCGAGGTCGCCGAGGTAGTCGGGGAACCAGTAGGCGTCGGCCCCGGGCCGGGCGGTGAGTCCGAAGCCGCGCCAGTCGGGCGCGATCACGTGGCGCTCGCGCGAGAGCGCGTCGACGACGAACTGGAACGAGGCCGAGACGTCCATCCAGCCGTGCACCATGACCAGCGGCTGCGCCTCGGGGTCGCCCCAGGTGCGCACGTGGTGACGCAGGCCGCGCGCGTCCGTGAAGGACGACCGCGCGGCGCGTCGAGGTCGATAGGTGTCGGTCATCGGTGGAACGGACCCATGATGCGCCGCAAGCCCTTGATTATACGGGGTGACCCGGCGGCACTTCGCGCAAGGCGTCACGCCGCCACGGGTTTCCGACGGCCGGCGCGGAACACGCCCCGGCCCGCGGGCTCGCCGGGGCCCGCATCCCGCTCCGCCCGCGTCGCCCGCGCGGTCCACCGCTTGGCCGTCGCCGCGCAGCCCGCGCTCGACGGCGTCGCCGATCACCGGGTCGTCCTCGAGCGGCAGCACGCGCACCGGCGCGCACCGCTTGTATCTCAGGCGTCCAGCCGCAGCGCGCCGGCCCGCAGTTCGAAGGTGCGCAGCGTGCGGCATCCGCTCGCCGCGTCGGCCGCGTCGTCGAGGCCGCGCATGGCGACCGTCGCGCGCTCGCGCGTCAGGTCGAGCCGCGCGTAGCCGCGCATGCCGCCCGCGCCCCAGCGCAGGTTCGGGTTCTCGGCCATCTCGGCGTCGAGGGTGCGCTGCGGCGGTCCCTGCGACGAGATCGAGCCGCCGACGAACTCGAGCATCGCGGGCATCGCCTCGGGCCGGTCGAAGTCGATGTGCAGCTCGCCCGCGTAGAACGCGTGGACGTCGCCGCCGAGCGCGAGCGGATTCGCGGCGCCCGAGGCGCGCACCGCCTCGAGCATCCGCCGCCGCGCCTCGGGATAACCGTCCCACCCGTCCGTCCACCACGCCTCGCCGGGCCCGGGTCGCCGGTCGCAGCGTCCGATCAGCGTCTGCTGCGCGAGCAGCGTCCAGCGCGCGCGCGACTCGCGCAGCGATCGCCCGAGCCACGCCTCCTGCTCGGCGCCGAGCAGCGTGCGCGCCGGATCGAGCCGCGCCGCGCACTCGGGGCCGACGGTCCGTGAGCCGCCGTGCCCGGGCGCGTTGCACGCCTGCGGCGAGCGGTACTGCCGGTCGTCGAGCACGTGCAGCCGCGCGAGGCCGCCCCAGTCGACGTGCCCGAAGATGCGCATCGAAGCGCCCCGCGGCGCCATCGACCACGGCAGCGGCATGTGCTCGAACCAGGCGCGGTACGCCGCGGCGCGCCGCTCGCGGAACACCACCGGTGGATCGCCGCGCGCGGACAGGTCGCCGGCGTAGTCGTTGTCCACCTCGTGGTCGTCCCAGGTCGGCACCCACGCGCAGGCCGCGTGCGCCGCCTGCAGGTCGGCGTCCGACCGGTACAGGCCGTAGCGGCGACGGTAGCCGGCGAGCGTCGTCGGCGTGCCCGGGTCGTGCTTGCGCACGTGGTTGCGGCCCCAGGACGACTCGTAGACGTAGTCGCCGAGAAAGGCGACCAGGTCGGGCTCGTCGGCCGCGGCGTGCCGCCAGGCCGCGTAGAAGCCCTGTTCGTACTGCTGGCACGACGCGAACACCAGCCGCAGCCGATCGCCCTCGCCCGCCGCCGGCGCGGTGCGCAAGCGTCCGAAGGCGGAGACCGCACCGCCGCTCGCGAAGCGGTACCGGTAGCGCCGGCCGGGCTCCAGGCCACGCAGCTCGACGCGCACCGAATGGCCCCAGGCCGGCTCGGCGGCGGCCGTGCCGGCGCGCAGCGGCGCGCCGCCCTCGTCGGGCCAGACCTCCCAGCGCACGCGGACCGCGCCGCCCTCCATGCCGCCGCCCTCGTCGAGCGGCCGAGGCGCGAGCCGCGTCCAGAGCGTCGCGCCGTCGGCGCGCGGCAGGCCGCTCGCGACGCCGAGCCGGAACGGATCGTCCGGGCCGCGCCACTCTTCGAGCGTCAGGGGATCGGCACCGCCGGGCGCGACGACGGTCTCGCCGAGCGACACGGCGCTGCCGGTCACGCGGCGCGGCGTGGTGCGCTTGCCGTCGGGCTGCGGCGCGACCGGCACGCCGCCACAGGCGGCGAGCCCCGCGGCCCCCGCCGCGAGTGCGCCGCGCAGCCAGCGCCGGCGCGCGCGCGCCGGTGCTTCGCCGTCGCTCAGGCCCACTTCGCGAGCTCCGCCTCGGTGAAGCCGGCGCGCAGCCGCGCGTCGCGGTTGAACGGCGGCCGCGGCGACGAGGCGCCGTGCCGGCGCGCGAGCGCGTCCCAGCCGCCGAGCGGGTCGACCCCCTCGCGCGCGCAGAGCCACGCGTACCAGCGGTTGCCGATCGCGACGTGGCCGACCTCGTCGTCGAGGATGCGCTGCAGGATCGCGCGGCCCGCCTCGTCGCCGGCCGATGCGAGCCGCGCCTGGATCTGCGGCGTCACGTCGAGGCCGCGTGCCTCCATCAGCCGCGGCACCAGCGCGACGCGCGCGAGCGCATCGCCGCGCGTGCGCAGCGCCATCGCCCACAGCCCGTCGTGCGCGTCGAAGTCGCCGTACGCGCGGCCGCGCCGCCCGAGCTCGTCGGCGAGCAGCCCGAAGTGCAGCGCCTCCTCGGCGGCGACGCCCGCCCAGTCGAGGTACCAGGCCTCGGGCAGGCCGCCGAAGCGCCATACCGCGTCGAGC
>JBILTM010000085.1:0-19648 GCA_044371545.1 Burkholderiaceae bacterium | reverse complement strand
CCACCGTGCGATCGCGGTGCTGCTGTTCCTCGCGATGGTCGGCGGCACGGTCTACCTGCTGATGCGCGTGCCCGGCAGCTTCGTGCCGCCCGAGGACCAGGGCTACATCATCGCGGCCGCGCAGCTGCCCGACGGCGCGACGCTCGAGCGCACCGCGCGCACCACCGAGACGCTGCGCCAGATGGTCGCGAAGAACCCGGCGATCGAGGCGTTCTTCGCGATCAACGGATTCGACCTGATCGGCGGCGGCAACAAGTCGAACGCCGCGACGATGTTCCTGCCGATGGTCCCCTGGGACCAGCGCACGCAGACCTCGCCCGAGCTCGCCCGGCAGGTGATGGGCGCGGGCTTCGCGCTGCGCGACGGCATCGCGTTCGCGTTCGTGCCGCCGGCGATCCAGGGCCTGGGCCAGGCCGGCGGCTACGAGGTCTACGTGCAGGGCCGGCTCGACGCCGACCCGCAGCGGCTCGCCCAGGTCACGCAGCAGTTCATCGCCGCGCTGAACGCGCACCCGACGCTCGCCGGGAACAACACGTTCTACCGGCCGACGGTGCCGCAGCTGCGCGTCGAGGTCGACCGGGAGAAGGCGCTCGCGCTCGGCGTCAGCCAGGCCGAGGTGTTCCAGGCGCTTCAGGCGCAGATGGGCTCGCTCTACGTCAACGACTTCAACCGCTCGGGCCGCACCTACCGCGTGACGATCCAGGCGGATGCGCCCTACCGGGCGAACCCCGAGGACCTCGGCACGCCGTTCGTGCGCTCGGCGACGACCGGCGCGATGATCCCGCTCAAGTCGCTGATCACCGTCTCGAACATCATCGGGCCCGAGCAGATCGAGCGCTACAACGGCTACATCGCCGCGAAGGTGCTCGGCGGCGCGAAGCCCGGCTTCTCGTCGGGCGAGGCGATCGCCGCGGTCGAACAGGTCGCGCGCGACGTGCTGCCGCCGGGCTACAGCGCCGAGTGGACCGGCCAGGCGTTCCAGGAGAAGCGCACCGGCCGCGCGTCGATCTTCGCGTTCAGCTTCGCGATCGTGATGGTCTACCTGATCCTGTCGGCGCTCTACGAGCGCTGGGGCGTGCCGCTGTCGGTGATCCTCGCGGTGCCGTTCGCGCTCGCGGGCGCGCTGGGCGCCGTGCTGCTGCGTCAGATGAACAACGACATCTACTTCCAGATCGGGCTGGTGGTGCTGATCGGGCTGGCCGCGAAGAACGCGATCCTGATCGCCGAGTTCGCGATGCAGGGCATGCAGCAGGGCAAGACCGCGGCCGAGGCGGCCGCCGAGGCCGCTCGGCTGCGGTTCCGGCCGATCGTGATGACCTCGCTCGCGTTCGTGCTCGGCGTCGTGCCGCTGGTGATCGCGACCGGCGCGGGCGCCGCCGCGCGCCAGTCGATGGGCACCGGCGTGTTCGGCGGCATGATCGTCGCGACCTTCGTCGCGCCGATCTTCGTGCCGCTGTTCTACTCCCTGCTCGCGCGCAAGCCGCGGCCCTCGCACGACCACGCGGGAGCCGAGGCGCGCCGCACGCCGCCGGCGAGCGTCACCGAGGGAGAAGTCTGATGGACCCGCGCCACCCCGTCGGCAGGCTCGCGCCGGCCGCTCTGCTCGCGGCCGTCCTCGCCGGCTGCGCCGCGGTCGGTCCCGACCACCGGCGGCCCGAGGTCGCGCTGCCGGCGGCGTTCCCCGGCGAGGCCGCGCAGCCCGCGGCCGCGGTGCAGCCGCGCTGGTGGACGCTCTACGGCGACCCGATGCTCACGAAGCTGGTCGACGACGCGCTGGTGCGCAACGCCGACGTCCGCGCGGCCGCCGCGCGCGTCGACGAGACCGAGGCGGTGCTCGCGCAGGCGCGCGCCGCGATGTTCCCGCAGATCGACCTACAGGGCGCCTCGACCCGGTCGCGCGCGAGCACGATCGGCGCGATCCCGCTGCCCTCGAGCGCGCCGGTGCTGCAGAACGCCAACCGGCTGGTGCTGTCGACGACCTTCGAGCTCGACTTCTGGGGCAAGCTGCGCCGCGCCGACGAGGCCGCGCGCGCGCAGGCGCTCGGCAGCCGCTACGCCGAGGGCGTGGTGGGCCTGGCGCTCGCCGGCGCGACCGCGCAGGCGTACTTCGCGCTGCGCTCGCTCGACGCGCAGGCGGCGTCGGTCCGCGGCACGGTCAAGGCCCGCGAGGACTCCCTCGACCTCGCGCGCCGCCGCGCCGCGGGCGGCGTCGCCTCCGACCTCGACGTCCAGCAGGCGACCGCGTCGCTCGCCGACGCGCGCGTGCAGCTTCGCGAGCTGCAGCGCCAGCGCGCGCTGGTCGATCACCAGCTCGCGGTGCTGACCGGAGCACCCGGCGCCACGGTGCCCCCCGGCGACCTCGCCGCGCTGCCGGTGCCGCCGATGCCGCCGGTCGGGCTGCCCTCGACGCTGCTCGAGCGACGTCCCGACATCCGGCAGGCGGAGGCCTCGCTCGCGAGCGCGACCGCGCTGATCGGCGTCACGAAGGCGCAGGAGTACCCGACCTTCTCCCTCACCGGCTTCCTCGGCGGGCAGGCCGCGGCGCTCGAGAACATCGCGAGCAGCGGCGGGCGCGTCTGGTCGATCGGCGGCTCGGTGGTCTGGCCGATCGTCGACGCCGGCCGCTATCGGGCGCGCACGCGCGAGGCCGAGGCCCGCGCCGAGCAGGCCGCAGCGGCATACGAGAAGACCGTGCAGGGCGCGTGGCGAGAGGTCGCCGACGCGCTCGACACGCTGCGCGCGGCCGCGGAGTCGGAGGCCGACGTCGAGGCGCGGCTGAAGGCCGCGCGCGAGGCGCTGCGGGTCACGCAGATCCGCTACGAGGCCGGCTACTCGGCGTACCTCGAGGTGCTCGACGCGCAGCGCACGCTGAACGTGGCCGAGCTGGCGGCGATCCAGAACCGCCAGGCGCGGCTGTCGGCGAGCGTGGACGTGATGAAGTCGCTGGGCGGCGGCTGGCAGCCGCCGGCGGAGCTCGGCGCGAACGCGCGCTGAGGCGCACGGGCGCGCGTCCGCGAGGACGCGCTCCGCGTCAGCGGATCAGCCCGACGAGCATCTCGATCATCGCCTGCACGGCGGTGAGGAGGTCGTCGTCGAGCACGAGCAGAAAGTCTTCCATGTCGGAGGGCTCCGTCGGGCCGGCCGCCTCGGGTGCGGGCGATCGGCACCGACCTGAAGGGTCGTTGTACGACTGCAGCATTTTAGCGTCGCCCGCCCGGTCGCGCACGCCGACCGGAGGGCCACCGGGGGCTCGGGCCCGAGGAACGGCGGCTCGACCGCGGCCACGCCGTGCGGCGACGCCCGTTCCGCGCCCCCGCCGCCCCGATTGCCGCGGTGCGGCGACACCGGCTAGCATGCCGCCCACGACGCGGGTGCCGAACGGGCCCGCGCGACACCGAGGAGACGCACCCCGATGTTCGCAGGCGGGCCGAGACACGGCCTGGCAGGTCGCGCGCGCGCCGCGCTGACCTTCGTGCTGCCGCTGGCCGGACTCGTCGTGCTGTGGGCGGTCGTCGTCAGGGCGTTCGACGTCGACCCGCGCGTCTTCCCCGGCGTCGGGGCGGTCGTGCAGGCCGGCGCCGAGGCGCTCGCCGACGGCACGCTGCTCGCGCACATCGCGGCGAGCCTCGGACGGGTCGCCGCCGGCACGGCGATCGCGCTCGCGATCGGCATCCCGCTCGGCGTCGCCATGGGCACCGTGCCCGCGGTCGCCGCGTTCTTCACGCCGCTGGTGCGCTTCTTCTCGGTGCTCGCCGGCATCGCGTGGATCCCGATCGCGACGCTGTGGTTCGGCTACGGCTTCGGGGCGATCACCTTCGTGATCTTCAACGCGGTGTTCTTCGTCGTCGCCTACAACACGCTGCTCGGCGTCTCCAGCATCCCGATGGCCGTGCGGCACGCGGCCGCATCGCTCGGCGCCGGTCGCCGGGCGATGCTGACCGAGGTGCTGCTGCCCGGCGCGCTGCCCAACATCGTGACCGGCGTGCGCACCGGCCTCGGCTTCGCGTGGCGCGGGCTGATCGCGGCCGAGATGATCGCGACCAACGTCGGCCTCGGCTACATGCTCTTCGCCGCGCGCGACTTCTACAAGACCGAGGTCATCGTGCTCGGCATGGTGGTGATCGGCGTGCTGTGGCTCGCGCTCGACCGGCTGCTGCTGGCGCCGCTCGAGCGGCTGACCAGCGAGCGCTGGGGGATGGTGAGGGCCTGATGAGCGCAACGGTGCCGGGCCCCGTACCCTCGCCCACCGCATGGCAGCGCGTGCAGCGCGCCTGGGTCCGCGCGACCACCGCGTGGCCCGCGCTGCGCTCGATCCTGCCGTTCGTGCCGCTGGTGGCCGCGTGGTGGATCACCTCCGCGCTCGAGGTCTTCCCGAAGGCGTTCTTCCCAGGCCCGGTCGAGGTCGCGAAGAGCTTCGTCGAGCTGGTCCGCAAGGGGATCCTGCCCGAGTACCTCGCCGACAGCGTGGGGCGCCTCGCGGTCGGCGCGGCGGTCGGCATCGCGATCGCGATCCCGCTCGGCGTGCTGATCGGCACCAGCCGGCGCGCGCACACGGCGCTGTGGCCGGTACTGCTGTTCTTCCAGGCGGTGGGCGACATCGCGTGGCTGCCGATCCTGCTGATCTGGTTCGGCTTCGGCCTCACGACGATGACCTTCGTGATCGTCTACACGGTGCTGTTCCCGGTGGTGCTGAACACCGTGCTCGGCATCCGCTCGGTGCCGACCGACCTGGTGCGCGCCGCGCGCAGCCTCGGCGCGTCGCCGGCGCGCGTGGTCTGGGAGGTGCTGCTGCCCGGCGCTCTGCCGAACGTGATGACCGGGCTGCGCAACGGCCTCGGCTACGGCTGGCGCGCGCTGATCGCCGCCGAGATCATCGTCGGCACCAGCGGCATCGGCTTCCTGATGTTCGACGCGCGCCGAGCGGGCTCGGTCGTCGAGATCATGCTCGGCATGGTGATCCTCGGCGCGCTCTGGTACGTGGTGGACGCCTGGGTGCTCGCGCCGATCGAGCGCGCGACCGGGCAGCGCTGGGGAATGGTGACGCGCACATGAAGTCGCTGACGCTCGAGGGCCTGTCGAAGACCTACTTCGACCCGTACAAGGGCACGCAGGTGACCGCGGTGCGCGACGTGTCGCTGTCGGTCTCGCCGGGCGAGTTCGTCTCGGTGGTGGGCCCCTCCGGCTGCGGCAAGACCACGATCCTGAACATGATCGCCGGCTTCCTGCCGCACACCGGCGGGCGGATCCTCGTCGACGGCACGCCGGTCGACGGCCCGGGACGCGACCGCGGCGTCGTCTTCCAGTCGTTCGCGCTGTTCCCGTGGAAGACCGTGCTCGACAACGTCGGCTTCGGGCCGAAGATGCGCGGCGTGCCGCGCGACGAGCGCGACCGGATCGCGCGCGAGTACCTCGCGCTCGCCGGCCTGTCGCACGCGGCCGAGCGCTACCCGGCCGAACTGTCGGGCGGCATGCAGCAGCGGGTCGGCGTCGTGCGCGCGCTCGCTAACGAGCCCGACGTGCTGCTGATGGACGAACCCTTCGCGAGCGTCGACGCGCAGACCCGGCTGATGCTCCAGGAGGAGCTGACGCGGATCTGGCAGCAGCGGCGCACCACGGTGCTCTTCATCACCCACGACGTGCCCGAGGCGGTGTTCCTCGCCAACCGCGTCGTCGTGCTGTCGCAGGGGCGCGTGCTCGAGGAGATCGACGTGCCGCTGCCGCATCCGCGCAAGTGGGACGCGCTGGTGGAGGACGACACCTTCAAGTCGCTGTCGGCGCGCGTGCTCGCGCGGGTGAGGTCGGCGTGAGCACGCACGGTCGCGACGGCGGCATGGCCGGGGCGCACGCGGACCCCGGCGCGGCGGCCGCGGCGTCCCTGCCGCGCCCCGCATCGTGGCGCGTCGCGCTGCGCGCCGTGCTGCGTTCGCCGCAGGGCCGCGTCGCGCTCGCGCTGCTCGTCGCCTGGCTCGCCTACGAGGGCTGGCTGCGCGCGGCCGCGCCCGGCAAGATCGCCGACGGCTTCCCCACCGAACGCGAGAAGCTCAACGTGCTGGTCACGCTCCCCTTCCCGCCCGAGCGCTTCCACGTGCTGGTGTTCCAGCGCTTCGGACGCGTCTCGGGCACCGACGGTCACACCGTCGAGGTCCGCGGCGTGCCGCGGACCGAACTCGCCCGCCTCGCCCGCCCGTACTGGGTCGAGCGCGTCGAGCCGTTGAAGCCCGCCCCCTGAACCCGGTCCACGGACCGCCACGACGACACGAGACGAGGAGACGCACGATGACGATCCGAACGCTGATGCGCACGCTGGCCTTCGCGGCCGCGCTGCTCGCGGGCGCCGGCGCCCACGCGCAGGCGCTGGTGAAGCTCAAAGCCGGGATGGTGACCGGCATCGACCAGATCGGCCTGCCGATCGCGCTCGAGCGCGGCTTCTTCGAGAAGTACGGGCTCGATGTGACCATCGCCCGCCCGTACGCGACCGGCGTCGACGCGCTCAACGCGCTGCAGTCGGGCGAGAACGAGATCGTGCAGGTCGGCGTGCCGATGATCGGCGCGGTGCTGCGCGGCATGGACCTGGTCGCGCTCGGCAACTACAGCGGAAACTCGACCCGGATGGGCTCGGACGCGACGATGGCGCTGATCGCGCGGGGCGACTCGGGCATCGTCAAGGGCGACCTGAAGTCGCTGCGGGGCAAGAAGATCGCCGCCTCGTTCGGCACGATCAACCACCTCTACGTGCTCGCGCTGCTCGAGCGGGCCGGCCTCACGCCGGCCGACGTGACGCTGGTCAACACGCCGCCGCCCGACATGACGGTGGCGCTGCTCGCCAAGGGCATCGACGCGTTCTCGGCCTGGGACCCGTGGCCGATCGTCGCGCAGAAAGACGTGCCCGGCGCGATCGAGGTGATCCGCGGCGGCGACGTGATCTCCTACGTCGGCTACAACGTCGCGCTGCGCGGCTGGGTCGAGAAGAACGCGGCGACGATCGAGAAGTTCCTCGCCGCGGTGTCCGAGGCCGACCAGTGGATGCGCGCCAACCCGAAGCAGGCCGCACAGGTCGCGACCCGCTGGATCCCCGGCCTGAGGCCGGATGTCGCCGAGGCGGCGATGCAGTTCAACGTCCAGCAGACCGACCGGCGCCTGTCGGCCAACAACTACCGCGCGCTGCACGCCGCGCAGGACCGGCTCTTCAAGCTCGGCATCCTCAAGCAGACCTTCGACGTCAACAAGCACATCGAGCCGAAGCACATGCTGAAGGTGATGGCCGACCATCCGAAGCTGTTCTCCGACCTGCCGCCGATCCCGGCGGCCGCGGCGATCGGGCCCGGCTACGTGTTCAAGCCCTGACTCGGCGCGCGGCGATGCGGGGCGCCTGCCGCCCCCGCGCCGTGCGAACGGACGGAGACACCCGGCGATGCATCCCTTCCACCACGCGGCACGCACGCCGGACAAGCCGGCGATCGTGATGGCCGGCAGCGGCGAGGTCGTCACCTACGGCGAGCTCGAGGACCGCTCGAACCGCTTCGCGCGCCTGCTGCGCGCGAGCGGCCTGCGCGCCGGCGACCACGTCGCGCTGATCGTCGAGAACCACCCGCGCTTCTACGAGCTGTGCTTCGGCGCGCACCGCGCGGGCCTGGTCTACACCGCGATCAGCACGCGACTTACGGTCGGCGAGGCGCGCTACATCGTCGAGGACTGCGGCGCGAAGGCGATCGTCGCGACCGCGGCGACCGCGACGGTGGCCCGGGCCGCGGCCGACGGCATCGAGGCGCTGCGCGAGCGCTGGATGATCGACGGCGCCTCGGACGGCTGGCAGGCGTACGAGGACGCGGTCGCGGCGCAGCCCGCCACCCGCATCCCCGACGAGGTCGCCGGCTGCGACATGCTGTACTCGTCCGGGACCACCGGCCGGCCGAAGGGCGTGTTCGTGCGGCCGGAGGCGGGCGCGATCGATGCGACCTCGCCGCTCCTCGAGACGATGCTCTCCCGCTACCGGATCGGCGAGGACTCGGTCTACCTGTCGCCCGCGCCGCTGTACCACGCGGCGCCGCTGCGCTTCAACATGGGCGTGCTGCGGTGCGGCGGGACGTGCGTCATCATGGAGCACTTCGACGCCGAGACCTTCCTGCGACTGATCGGGCACCACCGCGTCACCCATACGCAGGTCGTGCCGACGATGTTCGTGCGGATCCTGAAGCTGCCCCCCGAGGTCCGCGCGCGCCACGACGTGTCCTCGCTGCGCTGCGCGATCCACGCGGCCGCGCCCTGCCCGATCCCGGTCAAGCGCCAGATCATCGAATGGTGGGGCCCGATCGTGTGGGAGTACTACGCGGGCACCGAGGGCAACGGCACGACACTGTGCGACTCCGCCGAATGGCTCGCGCACGAGGGCACGGTGGGCCGCGCGGTCGTCGGCGAGCTGCACATCTGCGACGACGACGGCCGCGAGCTGCCGACCGGCGAGGCCGGCACGATCTACTTCGCGAACGGCCGTGCGTTCGAGTACCACCACGACGCCGAGAAGACCGCGGGCTCGCGGCTGCCCAATGGGTGGACCACGCTCGGCGACGTCGGCTACGTCGACGCCGAGGGCTACCTGTACCTGACCGACCGCAAGGCCCACATGATCATCAGCGGCGGCGTCAACGTGTATCCGCAGGAGACCGAGAACCTTCTCGTCACCCACCCGAAGGTGCTCGACGTCGCGGTGATCGGCGTGCCCGACGAGGAGCTCGGCGAGGCGGTCAAGGCGGTGGTGACGCCGAAGGACATGCGCGACGCCGGGCCGGACCTCGAGCGCGAGCTGATCGCCTGGTGCCGCGAGCGGCTGTCGCCGATCAAGTGCCCGAAGTCGGTGGACTTCGAGGCGGAGCTGCCCCGCCACCCCACCGGCAAGCTCTACAAGCGGCTGCTGCGCGACCGCTACTGGCAGGGCCGCGCGAGCCGGATCATCTGACCGCCCGAGAGGCACGGAGCCATCGATGACGATCGTGTTCTACGACTGCAAGACCGCCCCGTCGCCGCGCCGCGCGCGGATCCTGCTCGCCGAGAAGGGCGTCGCGCACGAGGTGGTGCAGGTCGATCTCGCGGCCGGCGAGCAGCTCGGCGAGGCGTTCCGCGCGATCAACCCGCAGTGCACGGTGCCGGTCCTGAGGACCGACGACGGGCTCGTGCTGACCGACAACGCCTCGATCGCCGCGTGGCTCGAGGCGGCGTACCCGGAGCCGCCGCTGATGGGCCGCACGCCCGCCGAGCGCGCCGAGATCGCCGGCTGGCACTGGCGCTGCGAGTTCGAGGGCCTGATGGCGATCGCCGAGGGCCTGCGCAACGGCTCGCCGGCGATGGCCAACCGCGCGCTGCCGGGACCGGTGGACTATCCGCAGATCCCCGAGCTCGCGCAGCGCGGGCGCGCGCGGGTCGAGCGCTTCCTGGAGACGCTGGAGGCGAGGCTCGCCGGGCGCGCGTTCGTCGCGACCGACCGGTTCTCGGTCGCGGACGTGACCGCGGCGGTGGCGGTCGACTTCGCGAGGGTGGTCAAGATCCGGCCGGATCCCGCGCGGCACCCGAACGTGGTGCGCTGGCGCGAGGCGCTCGCGTCGCGGCCGTCGATGTCGCTGTAGCGGCCGGGGCCTGCGCGGCCGGCTCGCCGCGCGGCAATGCGTCGGCGGTGGCGACCACGGCGCCGCTCGCGTCGCGCAGCGCGAGGCGGGCGCCGTCGCGCTCGAGCACGGTCGCGCGACCGACCGTGCGCAGGTACGCGCGCTCCTGGGCCTGGAGCTCGGCCGTGCCGGCGCAGTCGGCACGCGCCGGCACTAGCGGCCCGAGGTCCAGGCGGGCGTCGACGACCGCCCAGGACCCCGCGTAGGGCGAGCAGCCGCCGAAGCCGCGCACGCGACCCTCGGGGTCGAACTCGACGGTGATCAGGCTGCCCCGGCGCGGGCTCGACCAGCCCTGCCCCGCGTCGGCGAAACCGGTGACGCGCCACACGGTGCCGGTCAGCCCGGCGGGCTGCGGCGCATAGGTCGCGAGCGGCGTGCCGCGTCGATCGAGCAGCACGAGCGACGTGCCGTCGAGGCGCCACGCGGTCACGCGCGCCAGCGTCCGGCTGTAGGCCTCCGCGGTGGCCTCGAGCGCCTCAGGGCACGGCCGGCGCGTGACGGCCAGGTCGCGGCCGATCCGCAGCGCGGCGCCGTCGCCGTGCCGCGGCCCGACGAAGCGGTTGCAGCCGTCGCTGCCGACGACCCGGTCCCCGTCGAAGCGCAGCGTCGGCCGCGGCGCGTCGGCCGCGAGCGTCTGCGCGTTCATCCCCGACAGCATCCACGCGGTGCCGTCGAGCGACGGTGGCGCGGGCCCGAACGACGCGCACGCGGCCAGGCCCGACGCGAGGACGCTCGCGGCGAAGGGGGTGAGGCGCTGCATCGACGGGACCATGGTTCGGACGCTCCTCGCGGCAGTCTCGGAAGGGTCGCGCCGTGGTGTCAAGGCGATCGTGGCGCACCCGACGAGTCGAGCCGACGGGCGGCGCCGGCGGGGGTGCCGGAGGCGGTGCGGGTCAGGCGGCCGAGAGCGCCTCGAGCAGCGCCTCGCCGTAGCGCTCGAGCTTCGTCGCGCCGACGCCGGGGATGCCGCGCAGGTCGTCGAGGTCGGTCGGCGCGCGGCGGGCGATCTCGGCGAGCGTCGCGTCGTGGAAGATCACGTAGGGCGGCACGCCGTGCGACTTGGCGGTGTCGAGCCGCCAGACCCGCAGCTTGGCGAAGCGCCCGGCCGAGTCCTCGTCGAGGCCGATCGCGAGCGCCGGATCGGCGCCCGGGGTGCGCGTGCGCGCGCGGGGGCCCTTCGCGCGCTCGGCGCGCGCGAGGCTCGCCTTGGCGAGCATCACCTGCTGCTGGCCCTTGAGCACCGGCACCGCGGCCTCGGTCAGCTCGAGCGCGCCGTAGCGCTCGTGCGCGACCTCGACCAGGCCGCGCGCGACCAGCTGGCGCAGCACCGCGTGCCAGGTGCGCGCGTCGATGTCCGCGCCGATGCCGAAGGTGGAGAGCCGGTCGTGGCCGCGCTCGAGGATCTTGTCCTCGCGCTCGCCGCGCAGCACGCCGATCACGTAGTGCGCACCGAACCCGAAGCCGCTCGCCTGCCGGATCCGGTAGATGCACGAAAGCAGCTTGCGAGCGGCCTCGGTCGCGTCCCAGCGCTCGGGCGGCGCGAGGCAGTTGTCGCAGTTGCCGCAGGGCCCGCTCGCCTCGCCGAAATAGCGCAGCAGCAGCACGCGCCGGCAGCCGTCGGCCTCGGCGAGCGCGACCATCGCGTCGAGCTTGCCGCGCGAGACGCGCTTGTGCTCGTCGCCGGCCTCGGACTCGTCGATCAGCCGGCGGTTGTTGACGACGTCCTGCAGGCCGTAGGCCATCCAGGCCTGCGACGGCAGCCCGTCGCGGCCGGCGCGGCCGGTCTCCTGGTAGTAGCCCTCGACCGACTTCGGCATGTCGAGGTGCGCGACGAAGCGCACGTCGGGCTTGTCGATGCCCATGCCGAACGCGATCGTCGCGACCATCACCACGCCGTCCTCGCGCAGGAAGCGCGACTGGTTGGCCGCACGCTCCTCGACCGGCAGCCCGGCGTGGTAGGGCAGCGCGTCGAAGCCCTGCGCGCGCAGCGCGGCCGCCGTCTCCTCGACGCGCTTGCGCGTCGCGCAGTAGACGATGCCCGCCGCGCCGCGCGGCTCGCCGTTCAGCAGCCCGAGCAGCTGGCGCCGCGGCTCGTCCTTCTCGACGATCGTGTAGCGGATGTTCGGGCGGTCGAAGCTGCTGACGAACTCGCGCGCGTCCTCGAGCGCGAGCCGCTCGCGGATCTCGCGGCGGGTCTGCGGGTCGGCGGTCGCGGTGAGGGCGATCCGCGGCACCGACGGGAAGCGCTCGTGCAGCACCGACAGGCCGAGGTACTCCGGCCGGAAGTCGTGCCCCCACTGCGAGACGCAGTGCGCCTCGTCGATCGCGAACAGCGCGATGCGACTGTCGTCGAGCAGCTCGAGGCAGCGGTCGGTCAGCAGCCGCTCGGGCGCGACGTAGAGCAGGTCGAGCTCGCCGGCGCGCATCGCGCGCTCGACCCGGCGGGCGTCCTCGGCCGACAGCGTGGAGTTCAGGTACTCGGCGCGCACGCCGTTCTCGCGCAGCGCGTCGACCTGGTCCTGCATCAGCGCGATCAGCGGCGAGACGACGACGCCGGTGCCCTCGCGCACCAGCGACGGCACCTGGTAGCACAGCGACTTGCCGGCGCCGGTGGGCATCAGCACCAGCGCGTCGCCGCCGCCCACGACGTGCGAGACGATCTCGTGCTGCAGGCCGCGGAACGCGGGATAGCCCCAGACGCGGCGCAGCGCGTCGAGCGCGGGGTCGGCGGCATCGGAGGCCGGGCGGAAGGCGGTGTCGTTCACCCGCCGATGGTACGCGATGCGGGGTGCCGGGCCGTCCGACCGACGATCTAGGCGAGACGCGTCGGGGCGTCGCGCGCGGCCGCTATCGAGACGGCACGCAGCGCTGGCGCGTTCGTTCAATACCCCCACGACCCGTTCCGGCGACGATCGGCTCCCACGACACGGAGGCCGGGATGGACATCGACGTGAACGGGCGGCGCGCGGCGCTAGACGACGCGTGGCGGGACGAGACGCTGCTCGCGGTGCTGCGAGACGCGCTCGGGCTCGTCGGCACGAAGTACGGCTGCGGCACCGGCCTGTGCGGCGCCTGCACGGTGCTGGTCGACGGCCGGGCGGCACGGTCCTGCACGCTCGCCGCCGCCACGCTCGCCGGCGCGCGGATCGAGACGGTCGAGGGGCTGGCCCGCGGCGACGCGCTGAATCCGGTGCAGCGGGCGTGGCTCGACGCGTCGGTGCCGCAGTGCGGCTACTGCCAGGCCGGGCAGGTCGTGGCCGCCGTCGCGCTGCTGCGCGACAACCCGCGGCCGACCGACGCCGACATCGACGCCGCGATGGCGGGCCACCTGTGCCGCTGCGGCACGCAGCAGCGCGTCCGGGACGCGGTGCGTCGCGCCGCCGCGGCGTTGTCGGGAGGCACGCGATGAGCCCGACGTCCGGGCCGCGCGCGCCCGCGCGTCGCGCGTTCCTCGGCGCCGCCGGCGCGCTGACCGTGACCTTCGCCGCCGGCTGCGGCGCGCTGCCGGTCATCCCGAAGCGGCCGGATCCGACGCCGAGCGACGCGGCCGCGTGGATCCGCCACGTCGACGGGCGCTACCTGCTGACGATCCCGCGCGTCGAGATGGGCCAGAACGTGCTCACCGCGCTGAAGCGGATCGCCTGCGACGAGCTCGGCGTGCCGTGGGAGCGCGTCGAGGCGCGGCTGCACGGCACCGGGGACCTGCCGCGGGTGAAGGCGAGCGTGGGCAGCGACTCGATCCGCGAGTTCGCGCTGCCGCTCGCGCAGGCCTGCGCGACGCTGCGCGACGCGCTCGCCGCCGGGCGCACGGACGGCGTGCTCGCCGCCGAGCCGCGGCCGGCGGCGTCGCTGCACGCGTTCGCGCGCGGAGCGTCGCGGGGCGAACGCACGCATCCGATCGAGCAGGGCGTCGCGATCGTCCGCGGCGCGCCGCTCTACGCGGCCGACGTGCGCCGGCCGGGCCAGCGCTTCGGCCGCGTGCTGCGCGCGCCCGCGTCGCCCGAGCTCGCCTCGCGCGTCGAGGCGCTCGACGAGGCCGCCGCGCGCGCGGTGCCGGGCTTCGTCGCGCTCGTCCGCGATCCGGCGCTCGCGCAGGGGCTCGCCGAAGGCGTGGGCATCGTCGCGTCGACGCCGGGCGCACTCGACCGGATCGCGGCCGCGCTCGCGCCGCGCTGGCGCGTCGACGGGTCGTTCGACGCCGACGACGTCGGGCGCGCGATCGACGTCGACCGGCGCCTCGCGGCGGGCGCGCTGGCGCACCGCCCGCGGCGCGACGCGTTCGACCCCTCCGGGCCGTGGGACGTCGACCTGCGGCTCGACGTGCCGCCCGCCGCGCACGCGGCGATCGAGCCGCGCGCCGCGGTCGCCGAATGGACGGCGCAGCGCGGGCTCGAGGCGTGGGTCGGGCACCAGGACGTGTTCTACGTCCGGGACGCGGTCGCCTCGCGGCTCGGCCTCGACGCGGCGCGCGTTCGGGTGCACGGGATGCGCGTCGGCGGCGCGTTCGGCGGCAAGACCGTGGTCACCGTGGAGCTCGAGACCGCGGTGCTCGCGCGCGCGGTCGGCGGCGCGGTCAAGGTGCAGTGGACCCGAGCGCAGGAGTTCGCGCAGGGGTTCCACCGGCCGCCGTCGAGCCACCGGGTCCGTGCCCGGCTGCGCAATGGCCGGATCGACGCGTGGTGGCACGCGTTCGCCTCGGGCCACGTGCTGTTCACGAACGCGGTGCTGCCGCCGTGGCTGCAGCGGCTGACCGACCTGGTCGGCGACGACGGCGTCGCCCGCGGCGCGGTGCCGCCGTACCGCACCGGCGCGACGCGCGTGGAGTTCGACCTGGTGCGGCTGCCGATTCTCGGCGGCCCGTGGCGCGGGCTCGGCGCGGGCCCGAACGCGCTCGCGATCGAGCAGGCGATGGACGCGCTCGCACGCCGCGCGGGCGTCGACCCGGTTGCGTTCCGCCTCGCGCACGTCGAGGATCCGCGGCTCGCACGGGTGCTGCGGCGGGCGGCGGAAGCGGCCGGGCCGCGCCCGGTCGGCTCGCAGGGCGGCGCGCGCACCGGCCGCGGCGTGGCCTGCGGGACCTACAAGGGCACGAGCCACGCGGCGGTGGTCGCCGACGTCGCCGTCGACCCGTCCGACGGCACGGTCCGCGTCGTGCGGATGACCTGCGCGCACGACTGCGGCACCGTGATCGACGCCGACCAGGTCCGCGCGCAGTGCGAGGGGAACCTGGTCTGGGGACTGGGCACGGTGCTCGTCGAGGCGCTGCCGGTGGGTGCGTCGTCGATCGCCGCGGCGAGCTTCGCCGACGCGCCGATCCCGCGGATCGCCGACGTGCCGCGGATGGACGTCGTGCTCGTCGACGAGGGCGATCCGCCCGGCGGCGCCGGCGAGACCGCGATCGTCGCGTCGGCGGGCGCGGTCGCCAACGCGCTCTTCGACGCGATCGGCTATCGTGCGACCCGCATGCCGGTGCGCCCGGCCGACGTGCTCGCGTTCCTGCGGGCGGGCGGGCGCGGCTGAACTCCGGAATGGACGACTTCGCGAGCGCGGCGATGCTGCGCGTGCTGCGCGCGGGCCTGCGCGCGCTGCGGATCGACGCGCCCGACGCCGCGGACGAGCCCGATCCGCCGGCGGGCGCGCCCCGCGCGCAGGTGCCGCTCGACCTCAAGCGCGCGCTGGTCGAGGCCGCGGTCCGTGCGGGCGGGCTCGCGTGCCTGCCCCGGCTCGGCCGCGGCGTGCACGCGCACCCCGACGATCCGGCCCACCGTGCGCTGGTGGCCGCGCGCGACGGCCTCGACCTGATCGAGCGGTGGCGACGGCTCGAGCGCTACGTCCACTCCCGCCACCGCATCGAGGTCGTCGAGGCGGCCGTCGGGCGCGCGACGCTGCGGCACGTGTCGCGCGACGCCGGCACGCCGCCGTCGGCGCCCGAGGACCTCGTCGTGCTCGGCGTGATCGCGGCCCTGCTCGAGGCATTCGGCGCGACCGGGGTCGTCGCATCGATCGACGACGCCCAGGTGCTGCCCGGAGGCGACGAGGCGACGCTGCGGCGCCTGGCCGCCGCGCGGCGCACCGGCACATGGACCCTCGCGTGGCGCGAGCCCGACGCACCGGTCGCGCCGCGCGCGGACGGGGGCGGCGCGCCGGTCGGGCTGTGCGACGCGATGGCGTGGCCCGGGACGGCGAAGCGCTGCGCGCGGGTGCTGCTCGCCGACCCGCTGGGCCCGCGCTCGCTCGCGGCGGTCGCCGCGTCGCTGGGCATCTCGGGCCGCTCGCTGCAGCGCGCGCTCGCCGCGGACGGGCTGCGCTTCTCGGACCTGCTCGCCGAGGTCCGCGTGCGCGCCGCGGCGTGGTGGCTGATCGAGACCGCCGAGCCGATCGCCGCGGCGGGCTTCGTCGCCGGCTACTCGGACCAGCCGCACTTCACGCGCGACTTCGGGCGCCGCACCGGCCTGCCGCCGGGCCGGTACCGCGAGCACTTCGCGCGCTCAGCCCCCTGACCAGTCGACCACGCCGGTCCACGCGGTCGCGAGCACCACCAGCCCGAAGGCGATCCGGTACCACGCGAAGGGCACGAAGTCGTGCCGCGACACGTAGCGGATCAGCCAGTGCACGCAGGCGAGCGCGGAGAAGAACGAGACCACCATGCCCACCGCGAACAGCGGCACGTCGTCGAGCGACAGCAGGTGGCGGTACTTCACCGTCTGGTAGACGCCCGCGCCGATCAGCGTCGGGATCGCGAGGAAGAACGAGAACTCGGTCGCCGCGCGGCGCGACAGTCCGAACAGCATGCCGCCGATGATCGTGGCGCCCGAGCGGCTGGTGCCGGGGATCAGCGAGAACGCCTGCGCGAGGCCGAGCTTGAGCGCGTCGGAGGCGGTCAGCGCGTCGACGTCGTCGACGCGCGGCGGCGCGGCCGCGCGCTTCTGACGGCGCTCGACCCACAGGATGACGAAGCCGCCGACGATGAACGCGAGCGCGACCGGCACCGGCTCGAACAGCACCTCCTTGATGTGCTTGCCGAACAGCACGCCGAGCACCGCGGCCGGCAGGAAGGCGATGACGACGTTGAGCGCGAAGCGGCGGGCGACCGGCTCGCCGCCGAGGCCGCCGACGACCTTCGCGATGCGGGCGCGGTAGTACCAGATCACCGCGGCCATCGCGCCGGTCTGGATCGCGACGTCGAAGACCTTGGCCTTGTCGTCGTGGAAGCCGAGCAGGCTGCCGGCGAGGATCAGGTGGCCGGTGCTGGAGATCGGCAGGAACTCGGTCAGCCCCTCGACGATGCCGAGGATCGCGGCCTTGACCAGCAGCGGCAGGGCGATGAGGAAGTCCATCGGGGCGCTTGGGGGCCCCGCGGTTCGCGCGGCCCGTTCGGAGGAGCGGCGATGGTACCGGGTTCTACCGGGGCCAGACGTTGTGGAAGTGATGCACCGGACCGTGACCCCGACCGACGGAGAGCTCGCCCGATCGGCGGATCGCCTCGGTCAGCCAGCGCTTCGCGTCGGCGACCGCTTCGGGCACCGAGCCGCGGCGCGGCAGCAGCGCGGCGATCGCGGCCGACAGCGAGCAGCCGGTGCCGTGGGTGTTCTTCGTCTCGATCCGGTGCTCGGGCAGCTCGATCATCGTATCGCCGTCGTGCAGCAGGTCGATCGCATCGCCCTGCAGGTGGCCGCCCTTGAGCAGCACCCACGCGTGGCGCCCGTCGGGCAGCAGGCGGCGCAGCCGCTCGGCGGCACGCCGCATCTCGCGCAGCGTGTCGGGCGCGCGCTCGCGCAGCAGCACGCCCGCCTCGGGCAGGTTCGGCGTGAGCACCGTCGCGAGCGGCAGGATCGCCTCGACGAGCATCGCGGTCGCGTCCTGCGTCAGCAGGCTGTCGCCGCTCTTGGCGACCATCACCGGGTCGACGACGACGTGCGCGGGCGCGCCGGCCGCGACCGGCTTCGCGAGCCCCTCGGCGACCGCGCGCGCGATCGGCGCCGTGCCGAGCATGCCGATCTTCGCGGTGTCGATGCGCACGTCGGCGAAGAGCGTGTCGAGCTGCAGCCGCACGAACTCCGGCGGCACGCCGTGGATGCCGGTGACCGCCTGCGTGTTCTGCGCGGTCAGCGCGGCGACCACGCCGCAGCCGTAGGCGCCGAGCGCGGAGAAGGCCTTCAGGTCCGCGTAGATGCCGGCGCCGCCGGACGGGTCGATGCCGGCGACGGTCAGGGCGTTGGGGATGGGGGTCGTCATGGGGCTCGCTCGCGTCACTCGTAACGCAGCGCGTCGATCGGCTGCAGCCGCGACGCCTTGCGTGCGGGATAGAAGCCGAAGAACACGCCGACCAGCGCGGCGAAGCCGAAGGCCATCACGATCGCGCTCGCGTCGATCTCGATGCGCCAGCCGGCCGACTGGCCGACCATCTCGGCGGCGACGACGCCGACGGCCACCCCGATCAGGCCGCCGATGCTCGACAGCGTGACCGCCTCGACGAGGAACTGCGACAGGATGTCGCCGCCGCGCGCGCCGACGGCCATCCGCAGCCCGATCTCGCGCGTGCGCTCGGTGACCGACACCAGCATGATGTTCATGATGCCGATGCCGCCGACGAGCAGGCTCACGCCGCCGATCGCGGCGAGCAGCATCGTCATCGCCCGGCTCGCCTCCTCCTGCGCCTTCATCGCCTCGTTCATGTTGCGCAGCACGAAGTCGTCCTCGGTGCCGGGCTGCAGCCGATGCCGCTGGCGCAGCAACGCCCGCACGTTCTCCTCGGCCACCTTCATGTCCTCGCCTTCGGCGACCTTGATCCAGATGTTGTTGACCCGCCGCAGCGTGCCCTGGGGCAGTCCGAAGAGCCGCGTGCGCGCGGTGTTCAGCGGCACGAAGACGATCTCGTCCTGGTCCTGTCCGACCGCGCTCTGGCCCTTCTTCGCCGCGATGCCGACGACGACCATCGGCACGCGCCGCACCCGCACCGTGCGGTCGATCATGTCCTCGGCCGGCGTGTCGGCGCCGAAGAGCCGCGTGGCGACCGTCCAGCCGAGGATCACCGCCTTGCCCGAGCTCGCGAGCTCGCCCGGCTCGAACATCCGGCCCGCCTCGAGCGGCCAGTTCCTCACCTCGAAGTAGCCGGGTGTGGCGCCCATCAGCGCCGCCCCGATGTTCTGGTTGCCGTAGATGATCTGCGACCAGCTCCGGAAGGCCGGCGCGGAGATCTCGACCTCGGGGATCTCGCGGCCGATCGCGATCGCGTCGTCCTCGGTCAGCGTCTGCGTGCTGCCGCTGCCGCTGCGTGCGCCCGCGGTGATCGTCGACGACGGGATCACCAGCAGCACGTTCGTGCCGAGGCTGCGGATCTGCTCCTCGACGCGCGTCTGCGCGCCCTTGCCGACGCCGAGCATCGCGATCACCGCGCCGACGCCGATCACGATGCCGAGCATGGTCAGCGCCGAGCGCAGCACGTTCGTGCGCAGCGCCCGCAGCGCGATCATGAAGGTGGAGAGGAAGTCCATCGCGGCGCCCGTCAGTCGCTGCCGACCTCGAGCTCGCGCAGCGCGCGCGCGGCGTCGTTCGGCTCGTTCGCAGTGTCGCGCACGACGCGGCCGTCGCGGAACGCGATGATCCGCGTGGCGAACGCGGCGACGTCGGGCTCGTGGGTGACGAGCACGATCGTGATGCCCTCGCGGTTCAGCGACTGCAGCAGCGCCATCACCTCGACGCTGGTGCGCGAGTCGAGCGCGCCGGTCGGCTCGTCGGCGAGGATCAGCGCCGGGTCGTTGACCAGCGCCCGCGCGATCGCGACGCGCTGCTGCTGCCCGCCCGACAGCTGTGCCGGATGGTGGTCGACCCGCTCGGCGAGGCCGACCTGCGAGAGCCGCTTCAGCGCCCGCTCGCGGCGCTGCGCGCGCGGTACGCCCGAGTACAGCAGCGGCAGCTCGACGTTGTCGACCGCGGTGGTGCGCGGCAGCAGGTTGAACTGCTGGAACACGAAGCCGATGCGCCGGTTGCGG
>JBILTM010000084.1:0-19657 GCA_044371545.1 Burkholderiaceae bacterium | reverse complement strand
CTCGCGCAGCCACGCGGGCAGCAGCAGCCAGCCGACGCGCAGCCCGGGGGCGACCGTCTTCGACAGCGTCGACGCGTGCCCGATCCAGTCGGACGCACCCGGCACCTCCGCCGCGAGCGCGGCGAGCGAGGGCAGCGGCGCGCCACGCGTGCGCAACTCGCCGTAGGGATCGTCCTCGAGCACGACCACGCGCCGCGCGGCCGCCCAACGGACGAGCTCGCGCCGGCGCTCGAGCGACATGCACGCGCCGGTCGGGTTGGCGAAGTTCGGCACCACGTAGACGAGCTTCGGTCGCACGCCCTCGCAGGCGGCGTCGAGGTCCCCGACGCGCCCGCCGTCGCCGTCGACGCCGATCGAGCGCCAGACCGGGCCCGCGAGCCCGAGCGCCTGCAGCGCAGCGAGGTACGAGGGCCGCTCGACGACGACCACGTCGCCCTCGTCGAGCAGCGCGCGCGCGACCAGGTCGAGCCCCTGCTGCGAGCCGGTGGTGACGACGAGCGAATCGAGCCCGGCCTCGATGCCCCGTGCGCGCAGCCGCTCGGCGATCGCCTCGCGCAGCGCGGGCTGGCCTTCGGTCATGCCGTACTGCAGCGCGGCCGTGGGCGCGTCGTCGAGCGCGGCGAGCGTGGCCGCGCGCACGCCCTCGACGTCGAACAGCTCGGCCGCCGGCAGGCCGCCGGCGAGCGACACCATGCCGGGCGCGTTCGCGTGGCGCAGCAGGTCGCGCACGTCGGAGCGGCGCATCGAGCGCGCGCGTCGGGAGAGCGTCGAGTCCATCGTCGGGTCCGGTGGCGTGGGTCGGACCGCCACCGTACCGGCGCCCGGCCCGACGCGACCGGTGCACCAGGGCCCGCGGGCGCCCTGCCCGTGCCGGTCGCGCGACCGGCACGGTTGCGGCCGGCGGGCCGCGTCAGTTCAGTCGAGCGGCACGCACGGGAGCGTGCCGGGCACCACGATGCCGCCGCGATCGCCGACGGTGGTGCTGCCGTAGCGCTGCGCGAACGCGTCGGGCAGCGGCCGCGCGCCGGGCACCGCGAGCCAGAGCCGCAGCAGGTGGCGCCGGCGCGCGGGCTGCGGCCAGTCCTCGAACGCGGTGCGGTCGTGCAGCAGCGTGTGGTTGTGCACGAACTGCACGTCGCCCGGCTCGAGCCGCATGCGCAGGTGCAGCGCCGCGTCCTCCGCGAGCGCGTCGAACAGGTCGAGCGCCTCCACCTGCGCCGGGGTCAGGCGCGGCGCGTCGGGGAAGCGCTGCGCGCTGTCGATGTACTGCCGCTGGTAGAGCGCGGTGAGGAAGCCCGCGTGCCAGCTGAACACCGGGATCTCGAAGTACGGCTTCATGCCGACCGGCACCTCGCCGCGGCGGTCGGTCGCGAGCGGCACGAACAGGTGCGCGAGCAGGTCGGGCCGCCGGCGGCGCATCTCGTTGAAGATCGTCGTGCTGCTGACCAGCAGCGAGTCGCCGCCGCGGCGCGCCTCGACGAGACACAGCAGCCCGACGACGTCGCACGAGTCGGTGTGGAAGGTCTGGCGCTCGTGGGTCTGGTAGATCCGCACCGCCGGGTCGGTGCTCGACAGCCCGAGGTCGCGCACGTGGCCGAGCAGGTGGCCCTGCGCGTTCTGCGAGCGCGGGCGGCCGACGTGCGCGCCCATCCCCATGAACGCGATCGCCGCGTCGCGCCGGCTCCATCGGCGCACCGGCACGCCCTTGACCAGCGAGAAGCCGCGCCCGTTCAGCAGCTCGTCGCGGATCGCGGCGAGCCGCGGGCCGAGGTTGGGCAGCGGGAAGTCGGCCGCACGCATCGGCGCGGGGTCGGTGCGCGGCTGCGCGTCCCACGCGCGCACCGCGGCCTCGATCTCGTCGACGTCCGAGTCCGCGAGGCGCACGATCCAGTCCTCGCGCCCGCGCCACTGCGGGCCGTACCACGCGCACGGTCCGGTCTGCTCGGGGGGCAGCGCGGCGAGCGGGCCGGCGTCGGCGGTCATCGGGACCATGCCGGGTCGATCGGCGTCGGCGACGGATGGCGCGACTCCAGCACCTCGGCCGCGTCGAGCACCAGGTCCTCGCGATGGCGCGGCCCGGTGAGCTGCACGCCGAGCGGCACGCCGTCGATCTCGCCGAGCGGCGCCGACAGCCCCGGCAGCCCGAGCACCGGCAGCAGGAACTGCGGGCCCTGCGCGCGCAGCACGCGGTCCATGTCGGCGTCCGAGCCGGTGTCCAGGCCCCACGGGAACGGCGGCTCGGCGCACACCGGGCCGAGCACCAGCGGATACGTCTCCATGAACACGAACCAGTCGCGCACCAGGGTCGCGCGGCGCGCCATCGCGCGCACGTAGCCCTCGAGGTCGAGCGGCGGCATCGCGCGGCGCATCCCCTGCGCGGCGCGACGGATCCCGGCGTCGCCGAGGCGCTCGATCGCATCGTGCATGCCGAAGCGCGCCTCGGTCTCGGCGATCCCGCCCCAGACCCGCGGTGCTTCCTCGAGATGCGGCGGATCGACCGCCTCGACCGCGTAGCCGGCCTCGGCGAGCCACGCGCCGGCCTGCTCGACCGCGCGCCGCACCGCGGGGTGCACGTCGGCCCCGGGCACCGAGGTCGTCATCGCGACGCGGACCGGCCGCGCGAACGCGGGCCCGCGCAGCGGCGCGGCGGCGTACCAGGGGTCGCGCGCGTCGCGCATGGCCATCGCCTCGAGCGCGACGCGCACGTCGGCGACGGTGCGCGCGAGCGGCCCCTGCACCGACATCGTCTGCATCCCGGTCGTGCGCTCCTCCTTCGCGCTCGGCAGGAACGCCGGCACGCGGCCGAACGAGGGTCGCAGCCCGTAGACGCCGGTGCAGTAGGCGGGGTAGCGGACCGAGCCGGCGAGATCGTTGCCGTGCGCGATCGGGCCCATGCCGGCCGCGACCGCCGCCGACGCGCCGCCGCTCGAGCCGCCGGGCGTGCGCTCGGCCGACCACGGGTTCAGCGTGCGGCCGTGCAGGTCGTTCTCGGTGAACCAGCGGTACGAGAACGCCGGCGTGTTGGTGCGCCCGAAGATCACGGCGCCCGCGCGCCGCAGGTTCGAGACGACCGGGCTGTCGTCGGTCGCGACCGCGTCGCGCAGCGCGACGATGCCGTTCGTGGTCGCGCGGCCACGGCAGTCGACGTTGACCTTCACGGTGACCGGCACGCCGTGCAGATCGCCGAGCGCGTCGCCGCGCGCGACCGCGCGGTCGGCCTCGTCCGCCGCGGCGAGCGCCTCGTCGTCCATCAGGTCGACGATCGCGTTCAACGCGGGGTTCACCGCGCGGGTGCGCTCGATGCACGCCTGCACCGCCTCGCGGCTCGAGACGCGGCGCGTGCGGATCGCGCGGGCCAGGTCGGTCGCGCTCCAGCGCCAGAGGTCGTCCATCGGGAACTCCTGCTTCGGTTCCGTGCATTGTCGCCCAGCGCGCCCGCGCGCGGGGACGCCCCGCGCCGCTCCCGGAACATCGTCTCGCCGCTGGCCAGCCGGGCCGGCGAGTCGCTAGACTGGCGGCCCGGTCGCCGCCTCCGGCGGCCGCCACGAACGACACCATCGACGAGGAGATCCCATGGCGTTCAGCGTCCCCATCGAACTGGGCTACGAGTTCTCGGTCAAGGCGCCCTTCAAGGACGTGTTCGCCGTGCTGTCCGACGTGCCGAAGTCGGTGAGCCACTTCCCGAAGGTCGACAAGCTGGTCGACGAGGGCAAGGGCGTCTACCGCTGGGAGATGAAGAAGGTCGGCATCGCGTCGATCCAGCTGCAGACGATCTACGCGTCGAAGTACGTGTCCGACGCGAAGAAGGGCTCGGTCGTCTGGACGTCGGTCGCGGGGGTCGGCAACGCTCAGGTCGGCGGCAGCTGGAAGGTCGCGGACAAGAAGACGCAGACCGACCTGGTGCTGAAGATCGAGGGCGTCGTCGAGGTGCCGCTGCCCGGACTGATGAAGGGCGTCGCGTCGCCGCTGGTGCGCGGCGAGTTCGAGGGGCTGGTCGACAAGTACGTCGACAACCTGATCAAGGCCTTCGGCGGCGAAGCCTAGCCGCGCATCGCGGCGAGCACGCGGCGCGCCGAGCGCCCGGCCGCGGCCGCGGGGTCGCGGCGGATCGCGCGCTCGGCGTCGGCGATCGTCGCGTACAGGCCGTCGACGGCCTTGCGCGTCACGTGCCGGTCGAGCGTCGCGTCTTCCTGGCGCACCAGGCGCATGCGCACCGCGTCGGCGGCGAGCCGGTCGTAGCGCTGCGCGAGCTTCACGCGCTCGGTCTCGCGGCGCACGATCGGCTGGAAGCGGGTGGCGAGGCCGTCGGCGGTGCGCTCGCGGAACCAGCGGGTCGCCGCGTCGTCGCCGCCCTCGAGGATCGCCTTCGCGTCCTCGAAGGTCAGCGCCCTCACCGCGTCGAGCAGCAGCCCGCGGGCCTCCGGCACGGCGGCCTCGGCCGCCCGGTTCATCGCGACGACCAGCTCGTCGACCTGCGCGCCCGCGCCGGCCGCGCGCAGCAGTCGCTCGGCGCGGCGCAGGCCGTCGGGCAGCGGGATCCGGACCTTCGGGTTGCCGAGGAAGCCCTCGGCGCGGCCGAGCGTGTCGACCGCGCTCGCCGCGCCCTGCGAGAGCACCTCCTTCAGCGCGGCGGCGGCCTCGGCGCCGCCGAGCCCGGAGAGCGCCGTCGCGGCGGCGCGGTCGGGCAGCACGGCGGCGATGAAGGAGAGCGTGGCGGTGCGACGGTCCATGCGGGCTCCGGGCGAAGCGGGCGGGCGCCTCCCACCCGGGCGGCGTCCCGCGCGACGATGCTCGCGCCGGCCGGCCGCGCCCGCAGCCCCGTGGCGACCGACGGCGGCGCGGCGCTCGCCGGCGGCGCGGCGGTCGCGCGCGACGCGACGCGACACGTCGCGACGCACCGCAGCGTGCGCGCCGCGCGGCGCCCCCCTGGACTCGGCCGTCGGTCGCCCGAGCCGGCACCACGCGCCGCCGGCACCGACCGCGGCAGGGAGCAGACCGATGGAGCGGACGAGACGGACGCTGCCGGCCGCCGGCCTGGCCGCGATCCGGCCCGGCTCGCGCGCGAGCGCGCAGCCCGCGTGGCCGGCCAAGCCGATCCGCCTGATCGTCCCCTACCCGCCCGGCGGTCAGACCGACATCGTGTCGCGCTGGCTGGGCGAGCCGCTCGCGCCGGTGCTCGGGCAGCCGTTCGTGATCGACAACCGCGCGGGCGCGCAGGGCATCGTGGGCCTGCAGGCGCTGAAGCAGGCGGCGCCCGACGGCCACACGATCGCCTACGGCAACACCTCGAAGCTGATCATCAACCAGTTCGCGTACCGCAGGCTGCCGTACGACCCGATGGCCGACCTCGAGGCGGTGTCGCAGCTCGGGCTCGCGCCGCTCGGCATGGCGGTGCCGACCGCGAGCGGGATCCGCTCGGTCGACCAGTTCGTGCAGTGGGTCCGCGCGAACCCGGGCAAGGCCACCTTCGCGTCGTTCGGCACCGGCAGCTCGTCGCACCTGTACGGCGAGATGCTCAAGCTGCACGCCAGGCTCGACATGATCCACGTGCCCTACAAGGGCGCGGGCCCGGCGATGCAGGGCGTCGCCGCCGGGCTCGCGTCGATGGGCATCCAGGACTTCGCGTCGACGGCGCCGCACGTCGCGTCGGGCCGCGTGACGCTGCTCGCGGTGACCGGCCCGGAGCGCTGGCCGCTGCACCCGGACGTGCGGACCTTCTCCGAGCTCGGCTATCCGCTCGACGTCGCCGGCTGGAACGGCATCGTCGCGCCGAAGGGCACGCCGCGGCCGATCGTCGAGCGTCTGGCCGCCGAGATCGCGAAGCTCGTGCAGTCACCTGCGGGGCGGCAGCGGATCCTGGAGATGGGCCTGCTCGCGACCGGCACGACGCCCGATGCGTTCGCCGAGGCGATGCGGCGGGATACGCCGCGCTGGGGCGAGGTCTTCAAGGCGTCGGGGGCCAAGCCGGAGGACTGACGCGGGCTGCGTGCCCGAGGCGCCGCGTGCCCGCGCGCGCCTTCACCCCGCGCGGCGCGAACGGGGCCGCCGCCCGGCGCCCTTCGCGATCAGCGACACGTCGGGCAGACGCTCGAAGTGCCTGTCGCAGGTCAGCAGCTCCGCACCCTCCACGCGCGCGGTCGCGTAGACGATCGCATCGGCGGTCGCCAGCCCGTGCCCGCGGTGGAACTCGACCGCCCGAAGCGCGATCCGGGTGTCGAGCGGCACGACCCGGCACTGCATCGAGAACGCGATCACCCGGTCCGCCTCGTCCTCGCCGAGCTCGCGGTTCAGCCACTTCGCCAACTCGAGCTGCACGATCGTCGGCACGATCCACTCGGCCTGCGCGGGCAGACGTGCCCCGATCCGGGCCGCCATCGGACTGCCGACCAGCCACTCGATCCACGCCGAGGTGTCGACGACCCGCATGCCTCAGGCGCGGTCGTCGCGGTCGCGGTAGCCCGTGCGGCGAGCGCGGGGCGCGATGCCCCGGAGCGATTCGATCGAAGGAACGGGCATCAGGAGCACGCCGTCGCCCTTCGGCAGGAAGACGAATCGCTGCCCCGCCTCCCAGCGCTTCGACTCGCGCACCGCCTTAGGGATCGAGATCTGGTGCTTGCTCGACAGGGTCGCGGTATCGGCCACGTTCTTACCTCGCGTCGATCGATGCCCAATCCGCAAGAGTGTAGCACCCGGCGCTGTCCGCCTCACCCGGCGAACGCCGGCCCCAGCGGCCGCAGGCGGATGCCCTTCCTCAGCCGCTTCCACGGGAACTCCGCCGGGTCCGCGAGCGCCGGGCCCGGCGAGCGCACCACCAGCACCTCGCGCGCGATCGGCTGGAAGTCGGCGCGGAAGTGCACCGAACTCTTCAGCGCGACCAGCCGCTGGCGGACCGGCTCGACGCCGACGTGGCGGAACATCTCCTGGTCGGCGGCCTGGCACTTGCGCGACGCGAGCACCACGCGCACGCCGCTCTTCTCCTCGCGCAGCAGCGCCATCGGACCGAGGTTCATCCTGAAACCGCGGAACATCGGGCCGGTGCAGGTGAAGCGGCCGTCGCCGAGCCGCTCGACCGCGAAGCGAGCGGCGAAGGGCACGTGGCCCGGCACGCCCGAGACCGCGCCCAGCGCGAACTCGAGCGTCGCGCCCTGCCCCGCCTCGTGCGCGCGCGCCACGCTCGCCGCGTCGATCAGCAGGCCGAGCACCGCGTCGGGCGCGCGCTGCCGGACCATCGCGGCGAGCAGCCCCACCGTGTCGCCGTTGCCGCCGGCGCCCGGGTTGTCCTGCGTGTCGGCGAGCACCACCGGCGCGCCCGGGGCGCCGACGCGCATCGCGCGCTGCACCGCCTCGTCGGGCTCGAGCAGCTCGAGCGCGAAGTCGGGCTCGGCGGCGGCCACCGCGTCGCCGATCTCGGCGAGCGCCGCGCGCGCGGCCGCGTCGGTGTCGGCGTAGGCGACGACCGACATCCCGCACTCGTCGAAGTCGGCCATCGGGAAGCCGGGCGCGAAGTCGATCGATGCCGCGTGCCGGCGCTCGATCTGCGCGATGCGCGCGTACAGCCCGCGGCACGGGTCGATGAACGTGCACTGCGACGGGATGCCGGTCAGGTAGTCGAACTGCCGGTGCGCCTTCGCGGGGCGGCGCCCCTTCGACAGCATCGCGTCGAGCAGCGCCGCCGCGCGGCCGCCGGTCTCGGCCATGTCGACGTGCGGGTAGGTGCGGTAGATCGCGAGCGCATCGGACTGCGCGACCATCTGCCGCGTGACGTTCGCGTGCAGGTCCAGGCTCGCGACCACCGGCACGTCCGCTCCGACCGCGGCCCGGACGCGCCGCAGGAGCTCGCCCTCGCCGTCGTCGTGGTGCTCGCAGACCATCGCGCCGTGCAGGTCGAGATAGACGCCGTCGACGCGGCCGGCGGCGCGCAGTCGCTCGAGCAGGTCGCCGACGATCCGCTCGAACGCGTCGCGCGTGACGTGCGCCGACGGCGAGGCCGCGGCCCAGGTGAGCGGCACCATCGCGTGGCCGCGCGCCCGCAGCGTCTCGATCGCGCCCTGCACCGGGATGTTCGCGCCGGCCACCGCCTCGAACAGCGGCTCGCCGCGCTGGATCGACGGCCAGCCGCCGCCGGCCTCGAAGGCCGCGTGGTCGGCCTTCGAAGGGGCGAAGGTGTTGGTCTCGTGCTGCATGCCGCCGATCGCGATGCGCGCCATCGTCGTGGTCCTCGCCGGTGATGTCGTCAGGATGCGGCGCAGTCTATGCGCTGCGTCGCGGCGCTCAAAGGCGGCGTGCCGATCGGCGCCGGTCGGGCCGGGATCGCGCCGCGGCGCCGTGATAGCCTGACGCGCACCCCCACCGCCCCCGCACGCCATGGACGCCGAGGACCTCGCCTACCTCAGCGCGACCGAGCTGGTCGCAGCCTACCGCGCGAAGACGCTGTCCCCGGTCGAGGTCACTCGCGCCGTGCTCGAGCGCATCGACCGGCTGAACCCGACGCTCAACGCGTTCGTGCTGGTCGACCACGAGAGCGCGCTGCGCGACGCGCGCGCGTCCGAGGCGCGCTGGGCGCGCGGCGGGCCGGCCGGCCCGATCGACGGCGTGCCGACCTCGATCAAGGACCTGCTGCTCGTGAAGGGATGGCCGACGCTGCGCGGCTCGCGCACCGTCGACCCGACGGGCCCGTGGGACGCGGACGCGCCGAGCACCGCGCGGCTGCGCGAGGCGGGCGCGGTGCTGCTCGGCAAGACCGCGACGCCCGAGTTCGGCTGGCGCGGCAGCACCGACTCGCCGCGCCACGGCATCACCCGCAACCCGTGGGACACGACGAAGACGCCCGGCGGCTCGTCGGGGGGCGCGACGGCGGCCGTCTCGGCGGGCCTCGGCCCCCTCGCCACCGGCACCGACGGCGGCGGCTCGATCCGGATCCCGGCAGCCTTCACCGGCACCGTCGGCCTGAAGGCGCACTTCGGCCGGGTACCGGCGTGGCCGCTGTCGCCGATGGGCACCGTCGCACACGTCGGCGGCCAGACACGGACGGTGCGCGACACCGCGCTGATGCTCGACGTGCTGTCGCGGCCCGATGCGCGCGACTGGATGGCGCTGCCGGCGCCGGCCTCGGGCTGGACGGCCGCGCTCGACGCCGACGGCGGCGCCGACCTGCGCGGCCTGCGGATCGCGTTCAGCCCGCGGCTCGGCTACGTGCCGCACGTCGACCCCGAGATCGAGGCCGCGGTCGCGAAGGCGGCCGACGTGTTCTCGAGCCTCGGCGCGCGCGTCGAGCGCGTCGACCCGGACATCGACGACCCGGCCGGGATCTTCGCGGTCCACTGGTTCTCGTCGGCGCGCAACCTGCTGCACCGGCTGCCGACCGAGAAGCTCGCGCTGCTCGACCCGGGCCTGCGCGAGTCGATCGAGTTCGCCGCGCGCTACACGATCGACGACTTCCTCGACGCGCAGAAGGCGCGCGGCGAGCTCGCGGTGCGCCTGCAGCGCTTCCATCACGACTGGGACCTGCTGCTGACCCCGGGCACCGCCGTGCAGCCGTTCGACGTCGGCCTCGTGATGCCGCCGCTGCCCCCGGGCGTGACGCCGATCAACGGCGCCGACTGGACCTGGTGGACCCCGTTCTCGTTCCCGTTCAACCTGACGCAGCAGCCGGCGCTGGTGATGGGCTGCGGCTTCTCGGCGGCGGGCCTGCCGCTGTCGCTGCAGCTGGTCGCGCCGAACCACCGCGAGGACCTGTGCCTGAGGGCCGCACGTGCCTACGAGCAGGTGACGCCCTGGGGGGCGATGCGGCCGAGGCTCGGCTGATGGACGCGCTGCACGGCCTGAAGGTGCTGGAGCTCGGCCAGCTGATCGCCGGGCCGTTCGCCGGCAAGACGCTCGCCGACTTCGGCGCCGACGTGATCAAGGTCGAGCCGGCCGAGGGCGGCGATCCGCTGCGCGCCTGGCGCATGCTGCGCGACGGCACCTCGGTGTGGTGGGAGGTGCAATCGCGCAACAAGCGCTCCGTCACGCTCGACCTGCGCACGCCCGAGGGCCAGGACGCGGTGCGCGCGCTCGCCGCCGAGGCCGACGTGCTGATCGAGAACTTCAAGCCCGGCACGATGGAGGGGTGGGGCCTCGGCTGGGACGCGCTGCACGCGCTGAACCCGAAGCTGGTCATGCTGCGCATCAGCGGCTTCGGGCAGACCGGGCCGTACGCCGGCAAGCCCGGATTCGGCGTGCTCGGCGAGGCGATGGGGGGCCTGCGGCACCTGACCGGCGAGCCCGGGCGCGTGCCGGTGCGCGTGGGCGTCTCGATCGGCGACACGCTCGCCGCGCTGCACGGCGTGATCGGCGTGCTGACCGCGCTGCGCCACCGCGAGGTCAACGGCGGGCTCGGGCAGGTGATCGACGTCGCACTCTACGAGAGCGTGTTCAACGTGATGGAGAGCCTGCTGCCCGAGTACGACGCGTTCGGCGCGGTGCGCGGCGCGGCGGGCAGCGCGCTGCCGGGCATCGCGCCCTCCAACGCCTACCGCTGCGCGGGCGATGCCTGGGTGCTGGTCGCCGGCAACGGCGACAGCATCTTCCGCAGGCTGATGACCGCGATCGGCCGCGCCGACCTCGCCACCGACCCGGGCCTCGCGCGCAACGACGGCCGCGCGGCGCGCGCCGCCGAGATCGACGCGGCGATCGGCGCGTGGACCGCGACCCGCCCGATCGACGAGGTGATCGCGACGCTCGAGGCGGCGAACGTGCCGGTCGGCCGGATCTACTCGATCGCCGACATCGCGCGCGACCCGCAGTACCTCGCGCGCGACATGATCGTGCAGACGCACGACACGGACGGACGGCCGCTCAAGGTGCCGGGTATCGTGCCCAAGCTCGCGGACACGCCGGGGCGGATGCGCACGCCGGCGCCGAAGCTCGGGCAGCACACCGACGAGGTGCTGGGCGCGACCGGCTGGCCGACGCGCGAGACCTGACGCGTCAGCGCACGTCGAGCCCGCGCTCGCGCAGCGCCGCGACGACCCTGCGGCGCTCGCCGGTGACGTCGGCCGGCACCGCGCCGCGGGCCGCGCGCACCTCGTCGGCGTCGTAGGGCCGGAAGTCCTTCGGCATCGTCTCGGGCGCGAAGCGGCGCACCATCCAGTTGGTCAGCTGCGCGAGGTCGGCGTCGGACATCCGGGCATTCGCGGCGCCCGGCACCTGCAGCACGAAGCGACGGCCCTCGGGCGTCGCGAGGAAGTGACCGAGGTTGCCGCGCAGGTCGGGCACCGAGCCGACGCCGGCGCCGTTCGCGCCGTGGCAGCCCGAGCAGTGCAGCAGGAACTGGGTGGCCCAGTGCGCCTCGGAGGAGGCGGGGGGTGCGGAGAATGCGGGCGAGGTCGCGCTCGCCGCGCCGCGCGACGGCGCCGCGCGCGCGTCTCCCGGCCCGGCCGCGACGCCGGCGGCGACCGCGAGAGCGGTGCAGGCCGCCCCCGCGGCGAGCGCCGCCGCGCGCACCGGCCCGCCCCGGCCGCCGCGCACGCTCACCCCTTGCCCGCGACCCCGACGACCAGCGCGGTCGTGCAGTGGAACATCTGCGTGCCGGTGTTGGCCATGCACCAGTTGATGTCGTTGAACAGGCCCATCGCGTAGCCCGGCCGCTCGCCCTGGTTGGTGTTGCAGAAGCAGCGGCCGCAGGACGACTTGCCGCAGCAGTCGTTGTAGCTGATCACGTAGTCGCGGCCGTCGCGCGGGTTGCGGCAGGTGCCGACCCAGGCGACGGTCGAGGGCTCGGTGCCGGGCGGGCAGGTGGTCGCCGAGCCGCCGCAGCACGAGCACAGGAAGCCGTCGAACGCGCAGTAGCGCCAGTAGTCGCACTTCGTCTCGTCCTGCGCGCCGCCAGCCGCGCCGCCCGCGCCGCCGGCCGCGTGCGCGAGGCGGTTGGTGCGGTCGAACGGCAGCACCGGGAACAGCAGCGCGCCGCCGACCGCGGTCTTGCCGATCCGCGCGAGCGCGCCGCGGCGCGACGAGCGCAGCGCGATAGAGCGCGCGGAGCGCTCGAACAGCCGGTCGATCCACTTCATGCGCCGGCCTCCCCGGACGCCGGCGCCGCGCGCCGCGCCACGTACTCCTGCACCGAGCCCACGCCGAGGTCGTCGGCGAGCAGCAGGCTCTCGAGCTGTTCGCGGCTGTTGACCAGGCCCTTGCTCGCGACGCGCCCGTCGGCGGCGATCAGCACCGCGTGCGGCAGCTTGCCGACGCGAAAGGCCATGCCGAGCGGATGCGACAGCACGTACTCGAACGCCTGCAGGCCCTCGCGCTCGACGAAGCGCCGGTGCTCGGCGGGGTCGTCGCCGTCGCTCGCGAGGACGATCCGCAGCCGCGCGGCCTCGGCGCGCGCGAGCGAGCGGATCGCGGGCAGCAGCTTCTTGCAGACCGGGCAGGTGGGCGACAGCCAGAACACCAGCGTCTGCTGCGCACCGGGCGCGCCGATCCGCACGCTGCGCCCGTCGAGCGAGGCGAGCTCGAAGGCAGGCGCCGGCTCGCCGACGCGCGGCCCGCTGTCCATCACCAGCGCGCCCATCGGCGCGATCCGCTCGTGCAGCACGCCGATCTGCCGCGCGAGCGCGAACACCACCGCGACCAGCACGACGACCGCGATCCACAGCACGACGTTCGAGACGATCAGTGCCTGCTCCATTCACCCCTCCCCGAATCCGGTCCCGGCGGCCGCCTCGGCCCGCTGTCGCGCGGCCTCGCGCATCGCCTGACGATTGTGCAGCCACTGCTCGAGCGTCGCGTACAGGCCGATCGCGACGGCGAGTGCCATCGCCGCGTTGAGCGCGTCGAGCCCGCCGAGCGCGCGCGCGCCGACCGGTGCGAGCAGCGCGAGCGAGGCCGCCGCGAGCACGAGGTTGCGCCCGACGAGCCACGGCTGGATCGGTCGCGGCGTGCCGCCGCAGCCGCAGTCGATCGAGCGCCGGCCGCGCGCGAGGTTGATGCCGACGGCCGCCGCGTAGGTCGCGAGCAGCGCCGCCGACGCGAGCGCTGCGGCGGGTCGTGTCGCGGCGAGCACCAGCCCGGCCGCGACCGCGAGCTCGAGCACCGGCAGCACGCGCGAGGCGGCCCGCGCGAGCGCCGCGGGCAGCAGCCGGTAATCGGCGACGACGCCCTCGAGCCGGTCCAGGTCGCGCAGCTTCACGAGCGCCGCGTGCCCCCAGAGCACCGCGAGCGCGGCCGCGAGCAGCGCGTGCCCGAGCGGGTCGAGCGCGGCCACCTCAGTGCAGCTCCATGAGCACCGCGGTCTCCATCACCTGCGCCATCCGCTTCCTCGTCTTCATGCCGGCGTTCGGGTCCAGCGACACCAGCTCGTTCTTCAGCCCGTCGATGACGAACAGCAGCGGCGCGGCGTCCTGGCTGACCGCCATCGAGATCGCGCCCGAGGCCGGCCCGCGCGCGAGCACGCGACGCGCCTTCGGGTCGAGCGTCCAGACCTGTTCGGCGGGGTTCTTGTGCGAGCCCTCGCCGCCCTTCCTGTGCATGCCGACGAAGAGCCGACCGCTCGCGCGGTGCAGCGCGCTCACCTGGTAGCCGCCCGGACGCCAGCCCTCCTTGGCGAGCGCCCCGGTCACCATCGGCCACGCGTTCGCCGTCGCGACCTTGCCCGACAGGTCGACCGCGTGCAGCACGCCGCGGAAGCTCACGTACCAGAGCGTGTCGCCGTCGGGCTCGGCGTGCGTGAACAACGGGTCCTTCTCCAGGTCGAACAGCTTCGCCGAGCGCTCGAGCGTCGACGCGGAGCCGTCGGCCGACAGCGTCACGGTGAGCATCGTGCCGTCGCCGCACAACGTCGCGAACGCGTCCGGGCGGCTGCGGATCGGCAGGATCGTCCAGCAGCCGGGCGTGTCGATCTCCTGCACGAACTTCCGGGCCTTCGTGTCGACGACGCTGACCGACACCGCCGGCGTCGCGTTCTGCACGAACACCCAGCGGTCGTCGGCGGAGACGGCGATCAGGCCGCGGTAGCTGAGCGCCTGCGCGTGCTTCGGCGGGATCACGATCTCGTGGTCGTGCGCGAGCGTCGCGGTGTCGTACACGTCGAGCACGTCGGTGCGCTCGCCGCGCGACAGGCGCGTGTAGTAGCTGGTCGCGACGTAGAGGCGCCTGCGGTCGGCCGACAGCGTCGACTGCCCGGCATAGCCGGTCGCGAAGAGGCCCCGGTAGCTCATCGTGTCGCCGTCGACGACGTGCAGCTTGCCGTCGACGATGTGCGGCAGTGCCACGTCGGACAGGTAGATGCGCTTCGGGCCGGCCGGCGCGAGCTTCGCGACGGTCAGGGTCTCGAGCGGCAGCGGCGGCGGGATCGCGCCGCGCGGCGCCTGCGCGGCGGCCGGCGTCGCGAGGCAGGCGGCGGCGGCGAGCGCCAGCGCGGCGACGGCGAACGGGCGGCGAAGCGGCATCGGCGCGGTCCGGGAATGCGGGAGGCCCACGCTACCGTCGCGCACGCCGCGGCCGCTAGCCGAAATCGGCAGGCGGGCGCATCGGCACGGCGCGGCCGCGGACGCGCTCGAGCGTCTCGGACGGGCGCTCGCCGAACATCGCGCGGTAATCGGACGCGAAGCGGCCGAAGTGCCAGAACCCCCAGCGGGCCGCGACCTCCGAGACGCTCGCCGGGTCGCGCTTCAGGTCCGCGCGGGCGCGGTTCAGCCGCAGCGCGCGCAGGTAGCGCGACGGCCCGATGCCGAGCACGTCGACGAACGAGGCCTGCAGCGTGCGCCGGCAGGCGCCGCTCGCGCGGCACAGCTCGGCGACCGTCGGTGCGGCGTCCGGGTGCTCGTCGACGAAGGCCTCGGCGCGGCGCACCAGCGCGAGCCGGCGCGACAGCGCGCCCGCCTCGGGCCCGGCCACCGGCCGCGGCGCGGCGATCCGCTCGGCGATCGCGCCGGCCGCCTCGGCGACGTCGCGCGCGAGCCGCGCCCGGGCGAGGTCTTCGCCGGGGCCGAGCACGCGCAGCGCGTCGAGGGCCTCGGCGAACAGCACGCGCAGCGCGCGGGCCGCGGCCGCGTCGACGCGCGAGCGCGGCGCGCCCGGCCGCAGCGCGTCGCAGGCCGGGCCGGGCGTGCGCATCACGACGCCGACGATCTCGAAGTCGCGCGGCGTCAGCAGCTCGCTCGGCGCGCCGCCGCGGCACACCGCGACCGCGTCGTCGTCGAGCCGCGCGTCGCCCCAGTGCGCCGGCGCCGACGGCGCGATCGGCACCGCGATCACCACCTCGCCCTCGGGCACGGTGAAGCGCTCGCGCAGTCGCTGGTTCGTGCGCTCGCCGACCAGCGCGATCCCGTGCAGGTCGGCGTGCAGCACCGTGCCCTCGAACCGGCCCGGGGTCAGCTGGCTGTAGTCCTGGCGCCAGCCGACGAGCCGCTGCGCGTGCTCGTCGATGTCGACGGAGCGCAGCGTTGCCGGCGCGGCGGAAGCGGACGGGGTCATCGGCGGGCTCGGGAACGCCGGCGCGCGCCGGCGGTGGTGCGACGCAGTGTATACCCCGGTCGGCGGCGGGGTCGTGGTGCACGATCGCGTGCGCGCGGAACCGCTGCGGCGCGGCACGTGCACCGCGATGCGCCCCGTCCTGCCGAAATCGGACGTTCCCGGCGGCACCGGGCGCCCGCGCGGGCTGGCCCGAGTCTTGCGCAATGCATCGCGCTTGATCCAAGATCCTGCCTCCGGACGCCCGCGGCGGCGCCCGTTCCAATCACAGAGGAGCCCCACCGTGTCTATTTCGGCCATGCTCAAGCGAGGCGCGCTCGGCGCGATGGTCGCCGGCGCGATGCTCGCGTCGGCGTCAGCGCAGGCGCAGAGCGTCCTTCGCTTCGTGCCGCACTCCGACCTGAAGATCGTCGATCCGATCTGGACGACCGCGTACATCACGCGCAACCACGGCTACATGATCTACGACACGCTCTTCGCGATGGATGCGAAGGGCCAGATCCAGCCGCAGATGGTCGACAAGTGGACGGTCTCCCCGGACAACCTGACCTGGACCTTCGTGCTGCGCGACGGGCTGGTCTTCCACGACGACAAGCCTGTCACTTCCGAGGACGTCGTCGCCTCGCTGCGGCGCTGGTCCGCCCGCGACTCGCTCGGCCAGAAGCTGTTCTCGTTCGTGAAGGACCTGTCGCCCGTCGACGCGAAGACCTTCCGGATGACGCTGAACGCGCCGACCGGGCTGGTGCTGCTCGCGCTCGGCAAGCCGTCGTCGAACGTGCCGTTCATCATGCCCAAGCGCGTCGCCGACACGCCCCCGGGCGAGCAGATCAAGGAGTACATCGGCTCCGGCCCGTTCGTCTTCCAGACGGCCGAGTGGAAGCCGGGCGACCGCGCGGTCTACACCAAGTTCGCCAAGTACCGCCCGCGCAGCGAGCCGCCGAGCGGCATGGCCGGCGGCAAGGTGGTGAAGGTCGACCGCGTCGAGTGGCGGATCATGCCCGACGGCCAGACCGCGGTGAACGCGCTGCGCGCCGGCGAGGTCGACATGGTCGAGGACACGGCGAGCGATCTGCTGCCGGTGGTCTCGAAGGACCCGAACGTCAAGATGTTCGACCAGAACCCGCTGGGCAACCAGTACGTGTTCCGGTTCAACACCACCGTCAAGCCGTTCGACAACCCGAAGGTGCGCCAGGCGCTGTTCTACGCGTTCAACCAGGAGGACTTCCTGAAGGGCGTGCACGGCGACCCGAAGTACTACAAGGTCTGCAAGGCGCTGTTCATCTGCGGCACGCCGTTCGCGTCCGAGGTCGGCATGGGCGACAAGCTCGAGTCGAACTTCAAGAAGTCGCGCGAGCTGCTCCAGGAAGCCGGCTACGACGGCACGCCGATCGTGCTGCTGCACTCGACCGACCTGCAGGTGCTGACCAACCTCGCGCCGGTGGCCAAGTCGCTGCTCGAGCGCGGCGGCTTCAAGGTCGACATGCAGTCGATGGACTGGCAGTCGGTGGTCGCGCGCCGCGTGAAGAAGGATCCGCCCAACGCCGGGGGCTGGCACGGGTTCCTGACCTCCTGGGTCGCGGCCGACGTGCTGAACCCGGTGGGCACCGGCTTCCTGAATTCGGCCTGCGACAAGGCGATGTTCGGCTGGCCCTGCGACGAGCGGATGGAGAAGCTGCGCGACGACTTCGCGCGCGAGACCGACCCGGCCAAGCAGAAGGCGATCGCCGAGCAGGTCCAGCAGCGCTACCTCGAGTCGCCGACGCACGTGCACCTCGGCCAGTGGTACAAGCCGATCGCGATGCGCAAGAACATCGAGGGCATGATCAGCGCCCCGGTGATCGCGCTCTGGAACATCGAGAAGAAGTGACGATCGCCGGCCTCCGCCCGAGAGCGGAGGCCGGGACGTCGGCCGGGGCCCGGCGCCCCGGCCCCCCGTCCTCCCGAACCTGAACCGGAGCCCGCCATGTGGGGCTACATCGGACGCCGGCTCCTCGCGACGATCCCCGTCATCGCGGTCGTCGCCGTCCTCGTCTTCCTGATGCTGCGCCTGACGCCCGGCGACCCGGCGGCAGTGATCGCCGGCCCGTCGGCGACCGACGCCGACATCGTGGAGATCCGCGACAAGCTCGGCCTCGACAAGCCGCTGCCGACGCAGTTCGCACGCTGGGTCGGCGGCATGTTCGCCGGCGACTTCGGCGAGTCGTTCTTCTACAAGAAGCAGGTCGCCGACCTGATCGCCGACCGGATCGAGCCGACGCTGTCGCTCGCGGCGCTCACGATCGTGCTCGCGACCCTGATCGCGGTGCCGCTCGGCACGCTCGCCGCGTGGAAGCAGGGCTCGTGGATCGACCGCGTGGTCATGGGCTTCTCGGTGCTGGGCTTCTCGGTGCCGGTGTTCGTCGTCGGCTACATCCTGATCGGCTGGTTCTCGGTGCACCTCGGCTGGTTCCCGGTGCAGGGCTACCAGCGGATCGGCGAGGGGATCGGCGGCTGGCTGCACCGGCTGATCCTGCCCGCGTTCACGCTCGCGGTGATCTACGTGGCGCTGCTCGCGCGGATGACGCGCACCAGCGTGCTCGAGGTGCTGAACGAGGACTACGTGCGCACCGCGCGCGCCAAGGGCCTGCCCAACCGCAAGGTGCTGCTCTACCACGCGCTGCGCAACGCGGCGGTGCCGATCGTGACCGTGATCGGCATCGGCATCGCGCTGCTGATCGGCGGCGTGGTCGTCACCGAGAGCGTCTACAACATCCCCGGACTCGGCCGGCTCACCGTCGACGCGGTGCTCGCGCGCGACTACCCGACGGTGCAGGCGGTGATCCTGCTGTTCTCGCTCGCCTACGTGCTGATCAACCTCGCGATCGACCTGCTGTACACGGTGCTCGATCCGCGCATCCGCTACTGAGCCGCCGACGATGGCCACCCTGCCCGACGCCGCCGACGCCCGGCCCCTCGTCCCCGACGCGATCGAGGCGCCCGCGGTCGTCACGAAGAAGCCGGGCCTGGTGCGTCGGCTGCTGCGCAACTGGAGCGTGCTGATCGGCGGCGCGATGGTGCTCGCGATCGCGCTGATCGGCGTGTCGGCGCCGCTGCTGACGAGTGCCGACCCGTCGGCGATCAACCCGAGCAACCGCAACAAGCTGCCCGGCTACGAGACCACCGAACGCAACGACGAGGGCCAGAAGATCACCCGGACCGCGCACATGGGCACCGACAGCCTCGGGCGCGACGTCTACGCGCGGGTCGTCTACGGCGCGCGGGTGTCGCTGCTGATCGGCCTCAGCGCGGCCGTGGTCTCGGTGGCCGCGGGCCTGCTGATCGGCCTGGTGTCCGGCTACTTCCGCTGGCTCGACGCGGTCGTGATGCGGATCATGGACGGACTGATGGCGATCCCGGCGATCCTGCTGGCGATCGCGCTGGTGTCGCTGTCGGGCGCGAGCCTGCTCACCGTGATCGTCGCGATCGCGATCCCGGAGATCCCGCGCGTGGTGCGGCTGGTGCGGGCGATCGTGCTCAGCATCCGCGAGGAGCCGTACGTCGAGGCGGCGATCTCGGTGGGCACGCCGACGCCCAAGGTGCTGTGGCGCCACGTGCTGCCGAACACCATCGCACCGCTGATCGTGCAGGCGACCTTCATCGCCGGCAGCGCGATCCTGGCCGAGGCGATCCTGAGCTTCCTCGGCGTCGGGCTGCCGCCCGAGATCCCGACCTGGGGCAACATCATGGCCGAGGGCCGGACCTCGTTCCAGGTGTTCCCGCACAACATCTACTACCCGGCGATCTTCCTGACGCTGACGGTGCTCGCGATCAACATGCTGGGCGACGGGCTGCGCGACACGCTCGACCCGCGGATGTCGAAGAGGATCTGACCGATGGCCTCCCCGATCCTCGAGGTCCGAGACGTCAGCATCGCGCTGCCCAAGGGCGGCGACCGACCGCACGCGGTCTCGAACGTCAGCTTCACGGTGAATCCGGGCGAGATCGTCTGCCTGGTCGGCGAGTCCGGCTCGGGCAAGTCGGTGATCGCGTTCTCGGCGATGGGCCTGCTGCCGAAGAACCTGCCGGTGACCAGCGGCTCGATCACGCTGCAGGGCGAGGACGTGACCCGCGCCTCCGAGGCGCGGCTGCGCGAGCTGCGCTGCACGAAGATGGGCATGATCTTCCAGGAGCCGATGACCGCGCTGAACCCGGTCATGCGCTGCGGGGA
>JBILTM010000083.1:0-19682 GCA_044371545.1 Burkholderiaceae bacterium | reverse complement strand
GCGCGTGCTGACCGGCAACGCCGCGGTGCTGCTGGTCACCGACGGCCTCGACCGCGCCGACGACGGCTCGCTCGGCGCGGCCGCCGCGCAGCTCGCGCGCTTCGCGCGACGCGTGGTGTGGCTCAACCCGCTGCTGCGCTACGACGGCTTCGAGCCGCGCGCGGCCGGCGTGCGGGCGCTGCTGCCGCACGTCGATCGCCACATTCCCGTCCATTCCCTCGCGCGCCTGGAGGACGTCGGGCGCGCGCTGCGCGAGGCCGCCGTACCGCGGCGCCCCGCATCCCGCACGGAGTCGCACGCATGAAGATGACCGGAGAGCGCCTGCTGCCAGTGACGCCACGGCAGGCCTGGGACGCGCTCAACGACCCGGCGATGCTCAAGGACTGCATCCCCGGCTGCGAGTCGGTGACGATGACCGAGCCTCGGCACTACGAACTGGTGATGGCGGCGAAGATCGGCCCGGTGTCGGCGCGCTTCAAGGGGCGCCTCGCGCAGTCCGACGTCGTCGAGCCCGAGTCGTACACGATCCAGTTCGACGGCCAGGGCGGCGCGGCCGGCTTCGGCAAGGGTACGGCCGCGGTCAGGCTGTCGCCCGCGGAGGGCGGCACGCGGCTGGATTACGATGTGACGGCGCAGATCGGCGGCAAGCTCGCGCAGATCGGCTCGCGACTCGTCGACGCGGCGGCGCGCAAGATCGCCGAGGAGTTCTTCGGGAACTTCGAGGCGAAGCTGCGCGAGCGCGTGGGGACAGGCGCCGCGGCGCAGGTCGAAGGCGCGACCGCGGCGACGACGGACGCGGTCACGGAGGATCGGGCCGGAGCCGGACCCGCCGCGCGGCGGGCCCCCGAGGCGGACGGCGCGGGTCCTCCCGACCGGTCCCGCTGGATCGCCTGGGCGGTCGCCTTCGCGATCGCCGTGGCGATCATGTATTGGCTGGGGCGCTGAGCGCGCCCCCGAGGAGCACGCGATGGACAGTCTCGATCTTCAGGTGCTGCGGCAGGCGCGCGACTGGGTGCGCGAGGGCCGCCGGGCGTGGCTGGTGACGGTCGCCGAGACCTGGGGCTCCGCGCCCCGCCCGCCCGGCGCGCTGCTGTGCCTGCGCGACGACGGGCTGGTCGTCGGCTCGGTGTCCGGCGGCTGCGTCGAGGACGACCTGATCGACCGCGTCCGCAAGGGCGAGCGCGTCGCGACGCCCTCGACGATCGTCTACGGCATCACCAAGGACGAGGCCGCGCGCTTCGGCCTGCCCTGCGGCGGCACGCTGCGGCTGGTGCAGGAGCCGCTCGCCGACGCGGCGTGGATCGACGCGCTCCTCGAGCGCACCGGCCGGCACGAGCTGGTGGCGCGCCGCGTGGACCTGTCGAGCGGCGCGGTGACGCTGGAGCCCGCGCGCCGCGGCGAGCCGTTCGAGCTCGCGGGCGACACGATGCGGCAGGTGTTCGGCCCGCGCTGGCGGATGCTGGTGATCGGCGCCGGGCAGCTGTCGCGCGTGCTCGCCGAGATGGCGCTCGCGCTCGACTTCGAGGTGATCGTCTGCGACCCGCGCGAGGAGTACCACCTGACCTGGGACGTGCCGGGCACGACCTTCACGAAGGAGATGCCGGACGATGCGGTACTGCGCCTCGAGCTCGACGCGCACAGCGCGGTGGTCGCGGTCACGCACGACCCTAAGCTCGACGACATGGTGCTGCTCGAGGCGCTGAAGTCGCCCTGCTTCTACGTCGGCGCGCTCGGCTCTCGCGCGAACACCGCCAAGCGCAAGGAGCGCATGAAGCTCTTCGACCTGTCGGACGCCGAGATCGCCCGGCTGCACGGCCCGATCGGGCTCGACATCGGCAGCCGCACGCCGGCCGAGATCGCGGTGTCGATCCTCGCCGAGGTGGTCGCGGTCAAGAACGGCGTCGCGCTCAGGCAGAAGAAGCCGGACGACGCCGGCGGCGCGGCGAGCGAGTGCGCGATCGCCGGGGTGGGCTGACGCGGTTCAGCCGCCGCCGCGCTGCGTGTGGTGGTCGAAGCGCGTGATCCACGCGCGCGCCTCGGCGTCGCGGCCCTCGGGCGGGACGAAGCGCACGCGCAGCTGCTGGAAGCTCGCGAGCGCGATCCGGCGAGGGGCCATGGTCTCGGTCTCGATACGCAGCGCGCCCCAGTCGAAGGCGAGCGTCGCGGTGCCGTGCTCGATACCGTGCGAGGCGCCGGTGAGCTCGGTGAGCCAGCGGGCGAGGTCCTGACGGGTGCAGGACATCACTCGGTCGAAGCCGTGGAAGGGCACTACCCGCCGGCGATCGGCGGCCAGATCGCCAGCGCCTCGCCTTCCTTCAGCACCTTCGTGCCGCGGTCCGCGGGCGCCACGTAGGCGCCGTCGACCAGCACCAGGTGCACCAGCTTCGCCGGCAGGTTGAATCGGTCGATCACCTGCTGCACCGTCGTGCCCTCGGTCACCTCGAGCGCGATCGCGTTGCCTTCGCGGCGAGCGCCGTCGAGCTCCTGCGGCAGGTGGTCGGACAGCATCGCGAACAGCTTGAAGGTGATCCTCACGGCGGGCTCCGGGTCGGCGAAGGCGCGAGTGTAGCGGTCCGCGGCCCGCGGCCGCGGACGCCCCCTCAGCGCATGCTGCCTCGCGAGCGGCCCTGGAACTGCTCCTGGGCCTGGGCGCTGGCGAGGTACGCCTCCATCAGCCGCGTCGGGTCCTTGAGCAGGCGGTCCTTCCAGTCGCCGAGCCGGATGCCGCCCTCGACCAGCCCGCGCAGCACGCCGACGTGGTCGGTCATGCCGAGGGAATTCGCGCCGATCAGCACGTCGCGATCGAATTCCAGCCGCAGGTAGCGGAACCCGGCCCGGTCGTTCATCTCGACGTGCTCGCCTCCGGGCACGCCCTGCCACTGCCCGAAGGAGGTCGACACCAGGCCGAGGGTGTCCAGCACGTTGATCTGCGTGACGACCTTCGCGGTCGCGTCGCCGCCGCTCATGTTGACCGCCGCGACGTAGCCCTGGTCGACCGCGTTCGGCTGGATCGCCGACACGATCGTCTGCTTCGTCACCGGGTCGTAGGCCTCGGCGCAGTCGCCCGCCGCATAGATGCCCGGCACCGCCGTCTGCATGCGCTCGTCGGTCAGCACGCCTTGCAGCGCCTTGATCGGGCTGCCCGCGAGGAACCCGATGTTGGGCCGCACGCCGGTCGCCTGGATCACCAGGTCGAACTCCTCGGCGGTGCCGTCGGAGAACTTCGCGCGGATCGCCGAAGCGGGCTCGAGCGCCTCGACCCGGGTCGAGGTCTTCACGCGGATGCCCTTCTTCTCGCACCACGCCTTGATCATGCCGCCGGCGCCCGGGCCCATCATCCGCGGCACCATCCGGTCGCCCATCTCGACGACGGTGAGCTTCACGCCGCGCTGCGCGAGCGCCTCGAGGATGATGCAGCCGATGAAGCCCGCGCCCATCTGCAGCACGCGCGCACCCGGCTTGGCGAGCGCGAGGATGCTGCGTGCGTCGTGCAGCGTCCAGCACGGGTGCACGAACGGCGAGTCGAGCCCGGGGATCGGCGGCTTGACCGGCGAGGAGCCGGTGGCGATCAGCACGCGGTCGTACTCGAAGGACGGGCCCTCGGCGAGCCGCACCTTCTTCGCGTCGGTCTCGATCGCCGACACCCGGCCGGTCACGCAGCGGATGCGCTGCGACTCGAAGTGCGCGGGGTCCTTTCGCAGCCAGGTGCCGCGCTCGTCGATGTTGCCGATCAGCAGGTAAGGGATCGCCATCCGCGAGTACGCCGGATGCGGCTCGTCGCCGATCATCACGACGTCGTCCTGCGGGCGGCGCTTGCGGATCGTCTCGGCGGCGACGACGCCCGCGGGCCCGTTGCCGATGATCACGTGCTTCATGGATTCAGACTCCGGAAACGGTCGGGGCGGCCCTGAGGGTCATCAGGGCCGCCCCGGGTCGGGACGCGCACGAGCGCGCCCCTCGGTGGAACCGTCAGAGGCCCAGGCGGGCGCGGGTCTCGGGCTTCAACTGGCCGTTCTCGTCCCAGCCGCGGATCGCGTAGTACTCGGGGATCATCTTGTCGATGCCCGAGACCAGACCCTTGGCCGGACCGGTCTTGGCCGCCTCGGTCTTCAGGCGCTTGGGCAGGTCGTCGTCCTTGCGCGTGAAGCCGGCGCGGTTGTTGAAGTCGCGCTCCATGTTCCAGATCCGCTCGCCGATCTCGGTCAGGTTCTCCAGCGTGAACTCCTCCCCGCAGGCGGCGGCCACCTGGGGCGCGAGGTCCGCGGTGGTCCAGGCGAAGGTAGTGAACACGCAGATGCCCGCCGAGTCGAAGGCCGCGGTCGCGTCCTGGAAGGCCTTGACCAGCTCCGGCTTGCCGTCGGTGGTCAGCGGGTCGGTCTTGACCGGGATGCCGAGGATCTCGGAGGCGACGGTGTACGAGCGCAGGTGGCAGGCGCCGCGGTTGGACGTCGCGTAGGTCAGGCCCATGCCCTGGATGCCGCGCGCGTCGTAGGCCGGGAACTCCTGGCCCTTGACCGACATCGACAGGTCCGGGTGGCCGTACTTCGCGGTCAGCCGCTTGCTGCCGAGGGCGATCTCCTTGCCGAAGCCCTCGCCCTTTGCAGTCATCTCGGCGAGCTTGCACAGCGCCTGCGCCGAACCGAACGGGGCCTCGATGCCGACCTGCTCCTTGGTCAGCACGCCCATCTCGTAGAGCTCGAAGACCGCGCCGACCGTCGCGCCGAACGAGATCGGATCCATGCCGTCCTCGTTGCACAGCAGGTTCGCGTACTGCAGGGCCTCGAGGTCGTTGACGCCGGGCGCGGCGCCGAGCGCCCACGCCGCCTCGTACTCGAGGCCGCCGGAGGCGCCCCAGTACTCGGGCTTGTTGACGACCGAGAAGTGCGTCTCGTCGATCTTGGAGATCCGCCCGCAGGCGATCGTGCAGCCGAAACAGGCCTGGTTGGTGACCAGCTGCGACTTGCCGTCGGTGGGCCGCTTCTCGGCCATCGCCTCGGCCGAGATCCGCGACGCGCCCTCGAACTGCGAGTCGCGGTGGTTGCGGGTCGGCAGCGCACCGGTCTCGTTGATGACGTTCATCAGGACCTGCGTGCCGTAGGTGGGCAGGCCCTGCCCTGTCACCGGGTGGTCGTGCAGGATCTTCTTCTTCTCGGCGGTGACCTTCATGAAGGCCTTCGGGTCCTTGATGTTCCCGACGCCCTTCGTGCCGCGGACGGCGATCGCCTTCAGGTTCTTGCTGCCGGCCACCGCCCCGACGCCCGAGCGGCCCGCCGCGCGGTGCAGGTCGTTGACGATCGCGGCGTACAGCACCTGGTTCTCGCCGGCGCGGCCGATCGAGGACACGCGGGTCAGCGGATCCTGGTGCGAGGTCTTGATGATCTCCTCGGTCTGCCAGACGGTCTTGCCCCACAGGTGGGACGCGTCCTTGAGCTCGGCCTTGTCGTCGCTGATCGACAGGTAGACCGGCTTGGCCGACTTGCCCTCGACGATGACCATGTCCCAGCCGGCCATCTTGAGCTCGGCGCCCCAGTAGCCGCCCGAGTTCGAGCAGGCGATCGCGCCGGTCAGCGGGCCCTTGGTGATCACCGAGTAGCGACCGCCGGTGGAGGCCATCGTCCCGGTCAGCGGGCCGGTGGCCCAGATGATCTTGTTGTCGACCGACAGCGGATCGACCTTGGCATCGACCTCCTCGACGAAGTACTTCGTCGCGAGGCCGCGCTGACCGAGGTACTGCTTCGCCCAGGTCATGTTGGTCGGCTCGGCCGTGCACGTGCCGGCCGTCAGGTTCACACGGAGGATCTTTCCTGCCCAAGCCATGTTCGTCTCCTCCTCAGGCCGCCGACGGCTGGTTGCCGAGCTTGTCGGCCCACTGCTTCATCCGGTCCAGGCCGGTCCAGCTGGCGTCGATGTAGGTGATCGCGCCGGTCGGGCACGCGTCGGCACAGGCCGGCTCGCCGCCGCACAGGTCGCACTTCTGGACCTTGCCGGTGTCGGCGACGTAGTTCACGGTGCCGAACGGGCATGCGATCGTGCAGACCTTGCAGCCGACGCAGACGTCCTCGAGGACGACCTTCGCGCCGGTGGCGGCGTCGATCTTGATCGCCTCGACCGGGCAGGCGTGCAGGCACCAGGCCTCGTCGCACTGCGTGCAGGTGTACGGGACCTTGCGTCCGGTGTGGTGGAAGTCGAAGACCTTGATCCGCGACTTCGCGGTGTTGAACGTGCCGTAGTTCTCGAAACTACAGGCCATCTCGCACTGCAGGCACCCGGTGCACTTGTCCGGGTTGATGTGCAGGGACTTCTGCATGTGTCTCCTCCGAAGGGGCGCGAGGTCTTCGCGTAGGACCGTACAACCTATGATCGCGGGAGCATAACCCGACACCGAGCCGGGTGCATAGCCGGTATCGGCGACCCGCCGTTCCGGCCGGCGAGCGGCCGGCGCGCCGCGCCCGACGCTGCGACAATGCGCGGCGCCCCGCCGACCCGCCATGTCCGACATCGTCTCCGTCGCCCTGTCCTACGAGCTCGCCGCCTCCGGCGGGCCGCAGCTGCGCAACCCGTTCTTCGAGGTGATCGGCGCAGTCCGGCAGGAAGGCTCGATCGCCGCCGCGGCCCGGCGCCTCGGCTGGTCGTACCGTCACCTCTGGGGCTACCTGAAGGCGCAGGAAGCCCGTTTCGGCCGCCCGCTGATCCACTGGGACAAGGGCCGGGCGGCGCGGCTCAGCGACTTCGCGGAGAAGCTGCTCTGGGCCGAGACCCGGATCCGCGCCCGGCTCGCGCCCCAGGTCGACAACCTCGCCGCCGAGATCGGCCGGGAACTGACGGTCGCCTTCGACGACCGGGTGCCGATCGCGACCTGCGTCGCCAGCCACGACCTCGCGCTGCCGCTGCTGCGCGGGCTCTGCGAGAGCGCCGACGGGGTGCTCTTCGACCTGCGCTTCGCGGGCAGCCTGGAGGCGCTCGCGGCGCTGCGCGCGCAGCGCTGCCGGTTCGCCGGCGTGCACCTTCCGTGCTCCCGCCCGGAGCTGGCCCGCCGGGGCTCGGCGATGCACGCGGCGTTCGCGCCCCGGCTGCGGCTCGGGCGCGAGAAGCTGATCCAGGTCGCCCGCCGGACGCAGGGCCTGATGCTGCCGCCGGGCAATCCGCGCCGGGTGCAGTCGATCGGACAGCTGCGCAAGCTCCGGTTCGTCAACCGGGCCGCCGGCACCGGCACGCGGGCGCTGCTCGACGAGCTGCTGCGCGCCGAAGGCGTCGACCCGGCGAGCGTGCCGGGCTACGACCGCGCGGAGTCGACCCACCTCGCGGTGGCCGCCGCGGTCGCGTCGGGCCAGGCCGAGGCCGGCTTCGGGATCCAGGCGGCGGCGGCCGAGCTCGGGCTCGCATTCGTGCCGCTGGTGGTCGAGGACTATTTCCTGGTCTGCGACCGTGACACGCTGGACGGTGCGGCCGCGCGCAGCGTCATCGGCGCACTGTCGTCGCAGGCGTGGCGCGACGCGGTCGCGGCGCTGCCCGGCTACGAGGCGCACGACGCCGGACGCGTCCGCTCGCTGCGGCGCACGCTGCCGTGGTACGCGTGACGCGACGGCGCAGCGGGCACGCATCGGCCGCGCACGAAAAAATCCGGGCGGACCCCGAGAGGACCGCCCGGCAAGTTGGAGACGACCGGCGCTGACGGTCCCGTGAACCCGTTCGTGAGAACGGGCCCCACCACGGAGACCGCACCGGAAGCCGGGACGGAGTCTATCCGCCGAATGTGACCCGTCCATCACGCGTTCTTGGTAGCGGCCGTTCCGGGTTCTATCATTGCGCCGATGCGCACCAAGCACAGCGCCGCCGTGAGCGTCCGGCTCCGTTTCGCCGACGACGCGCGCCTCGGCCCCGGCAAGATCGCGCTGCTCGAGGCGGTCGGGCGCAGCGGGTCGATCGCCGCGGCCGGCCGCGACATGAGCATGTCGTACCGTCGAGCGTGGCTGCTGATCGACTCGCTGAACCGCATGTTCGACGAACCGGTGGTGCACGCGAGCCCCGGCGGCACGAACGGCGGCGGCGCGACGCTGAGCCCGCTCGGGCACGAGCTGGTCGCGGCCTACCGGGCGATGGAGGCGGACACGGTCCGCGCGATCGACCGGCACTTCGAGGCGCTGCGCGAGCGGATGGTCGTGCGGCCCGCGGACGCGGACGGCAAGCGCCCCGATACCGGGGACGCCGACGACCGGGACGCGGACGACCGGGACACACGCGGACCCGGGACCGGCACGCGCGACTGAGCGGCCCTCAGCGCACCCGCGGCGCGTACGCGAGCGAGCGCTCGTCGAGCGCGGTCGCCTTCACCATCGCGAACACCTCGTCGCCGGCGTCGAGCGCGAGCTCGTCGATCGCCTTGCGGGTCACCAGCGCGACCAGGCGCCCCCGCCCGCGCAGCGCGATCTCGACGCGCGCGGTCGGCCCGGCGTCCACCTCGATGCCGCGGATCGTGCCGACGAGCACGGTCCGGAAGCTGACGTCGCGCGGCCGCTGGACCGCGAGCGCGACGTCGGTCGCGCGCACCAGCACCCGGTGCGCGTCACCCGGCTCGCCGACGCGGCCGGGCACGCTGATCGGGCCGGCGGGATGGTCGAGCGCGGTGAGTCCGTAGGCGGCGTCGTGGCCGGCCACGGTCGCCTCGAGCACCGACACCGCCCCGAAGCCTCCGGACGCGCCGCGCGCGCCCGGCGGCGCGAGCACGTCGCCCGGCGCGCCGCTCGCGACGACCGCGCCGTCCTCGAGCACCACCACCTCGCGCGCGATCCGCGCGACCTCGTCGACCGCGTGCGAGACGTAGACCAGCGGCCAGTCGAACGCGTCGCGCAGCCGCTCGACGTACGGCATGATCTCCTGGCGCCGCTCGAAGTCGAGCGCGGCGAGCGGCTCGTCGAGCAGCAGCAGCCGCGGGCCCGACAGCAGCGCGCGGCCGATCGCGACCCGCTGCCGCTCGCCGCCGGACAGCCCCGCAGGACGCCGCTCGAGCAGGTGCCCGATGCCGAGCATCGCGATCACCGCGTCGGGGTCGACCGGGCGCCCTCCCTTCGCGAAGCGGCGGCCGTAGGACAGGTTCGAGCGCACGCTCAGGTGCGGGAACAGCAGCGCGTCCTGGAACACGACGCCGACGCGTCGCCGATGCGGCGGCACGAACACACCTCGCTCGACGTCGACCAGCGTCTCGCCGTCGACGCGAACGTGGCCCGCGTCCGGGCGCAGCAGCCCGGCGATCAGCCCGAGCACCGTGGACTTGCCCGAGCCCGAGCGGCCGAAGAGCGCGAGCGCGCCGGTCTCGGCTCGGAACGCGCAGCGCAGCTCGAACGCTCCGCGGCGCAGCCGGACGTCGACGTCGATCACGGCGCCGCCCCGATGCCGCGGCGCACGCGCCGCGCGAGCCACTCCGAGGCGACGAGCGCGAGCACCGACACGGCGATCGCCACCAGCGTCAGCCGCATCGCGGTCGCATCGCCGCCCGGCGTCTGTGTCGCCGCATAGATCGCCGAAGGCAGCGTGCGCGTCTCGCCGGGGATGCTCGAGACGAAGGTGATCGTCGCGCCGAACTCGCCGAGCGCCTTCGCGAAGCACAGGATCGCGCCGGCGAGGATGCCCGGCGCGGCGAGCGGCAGCGTCACCGTCGCGAACGACCACGCGGGCCGCGCGCCGAGCGTCGCCGAGGCCGCGACCAGCCGCGGGTCGACCGCCTCGATCGACAGCCGGATCGCGCGGACCATCAGCGGGAAGCCCATCACCGCGCAGGCGAGCGCGGCGCCGGTCCAGCGGAACGACAGCACCAGGCCGAAGGTCGACTCGAGCCACGCGCCGACCGGGCCGCGCCGGCCGAACGCGAGCAGCAGCAGGTAGCCGGTGACGACCGGCGGCATCACCAGCGGCAGGTGGACAAGCGCGTCGAGCGCGGTCTTGCCCCAGAAGCGGCCGCGCGCGAGTACGGTCGCCACCGCGATCGCGAGGGGCAGCGAGGCGAGCGTCGCCACCGCGGCGACCTTCAGGCTCAGCCGCAGCGCGGTCCAGTCGTCCGGCGTCAGCCCGAGCACGTGCGCGCCGTCCTCAGCGCGGCGCCGGCGCGAAGCCGTGCGCGGCGAAGACCGCGACGCCCGCGGGCGAGCGCAGCCAGTCGAGGAACGCCGCGGCGCGCGCCGAGCGCGACGCCGCGACCACGGCCGCCGGATGGACGATCGGCGGGTGGCTCGTCGCGGGGAACGTGTCGACGACCCGAACCCGAGGTTCGGCGCGTGCGTCGGTGGCGTAGACGACGCCGAGCGGCGCCTCGCCGCGCGCGACCAGCGTCAGCGCGACGCGGACGTTCTCCGCCTGCGCGAGTCGCCCCGCGACCGAGGGCCAGGCGCCGAGCGACTCGAGCGCCGCCTTCGCGTAGCGGCCGGCCGGCACGGCCGCGACGTCGCCGACCGCGAGCCGCCCGCCCGACCCGAGCGCGTCGGCGAGCGCGACGCCGGGGGCGAGTCGCAGCGCCGGCACCGGGCCCGAGGACGGCCCGATCAGCACCAGCCGGTTCGACGCGAGCGTCGCGCGCGTGCCGGCGCGCAGCAGGCCGCCGCGCTCGAGGTGGTCCATCCAGTCGCGGTCGGCCGAGACGAACAGGTCGGCGGGCGCGCCCTGCTCGATCTGGCGCGCGAGCGCCGACGATGCGGCATACGACAGCACCGGGCGCGGCCCGCCGCGCTCGCGGGCGAACGCATCGGCGGCGGCGTCGAGGGCTTCCTTGAGGCTCGCGGCGGCGAACACCACGGGATCGGCCCGCGCAACGGCGGGCACGACGAGGATCGCCAGCGCGGCGAGCAGCGGCACGGCGACCCGGCGGACGAACGCGCGCATCGGGGAGAGGCTCCGGCTCGGTGGAGCCGGTGTTATATCCCGTCGGATATAGCGGCCGCAAGCCCGCGCAGTACGGGCCGCGGCGGGCTCAGGTGTTCTGCACCACGATCGACGGGAACTTCGACGAGCTGTCCTTGGCGCGCTCGGCGATCTTCACCGCGACCCGTCGCGCGATCGCCTTGTACGACTGCGCGATCGCGCCGTCCGGGTCGGCGACCACCGTCGGGCGGCCGGAGTCGGTCTGCTCGCGGATCCGGATGTCGAGCGGCAGGCCGCCGAGGTACTCGACCTCGTAGTCCTTCGCCATCCGCTCGCCGCCGCCCGCGCCGAAGATGTGCTCGGCGTGGCCGCAGTTCGAGCAGACGTGGATCGCCATGTTCTCGACGATGCCGAGGATCGGGACGCCGACCTTCTCGAACATCTTGAGGCCCTTGCGCGCGTCGAGCAGCGCGATGTCCTGCGGCGTGGTGACGATCACCGCGCCGGTCACCGGGATCTTCTGCGACAGCGTCAGGTGGATGTCGCCGGTGCCGGGCGGCATGTCGACGACCAGATAGTCGAGGTCGCGCCAGTTGGTCTCGCGCAGCAGCTGCTCGAGCGCCTGCGTGACCATCGGCCCGCGCCACACCATCGGCGTGTCGGTGTCGATCAGGAAGCCGATCGAGCTCGCCTGGATGCCGTGGCCCTCCATCGGCTCGAGGGTCTTGCCGTCGACCGTCTCGGGCCGGCCGGAGATGCCGAGCATCATTGGCTGCGAGGGCCCGTAGATGTCGGCGTCGAGCATGCCGACGGTCGCGCCCTCGGCCGCGAGCGCGAGCGCGAGGTTGACCGCGGTCGTGCTCTTGCCGACGCCGCCCTTGCCCGAGGCGACCGCGACGATGTTCTTGACGCCGGGCAGCAGCTTCACGCCGCGCTGCACCGCGTGCGCGACGATCTTCTGGTAGACGTTCGCGCTGACGTTCGAGACGCCCGGCAGCACGCGGATCGCGTCGATGACCGCGCGCCGTATCGGGTCGACCTGGCTCTTCGCCGGATAGCCGAGCTCCACGTCGACGCTGACGTGGCCGCCGTCGACCCGGATGTTCCTCGCGGACTTCGACGAGGCGAGGTCCTTGCCGGTGTTGGGGTCGACGACGCCTGCCAGCGCCGCGCCCACCTGCTCGACCGTGACGGTCATGATCGCTCCAGGAACGCTGCCGATGAACGGTCGCGGCGCCCGCCGCCGACCGGGCACGGAGTCTATCCGAAACGCGATGCCCCGGCGCCCGCCACGGTCGGCGCGACCCGCCCGCGCGCTAAACTCATTGTCTTTCCCGGCCTCGCCCGGTCCCCGAGACACCCATGCCCCGGCGCCTCTTCGTCACCACCGCCCTGCCCTACGCGAACGGCTCGTTCCACATCGGCCACATCATGGAGTACATCCAGGCCGACATCTGGGTGCGGTTCCAGCGGATGCAGGGCCACGAGGTGCACTTCGTCTGCGCCGACGACGCACACGGCGCGCCGATCATGCTGAAGGCCGAGGCCGAAGGCATCACGCCGCAGCAGCTCGTCGCCCGCATCGCGGCCGAGCGGCCGAAGTACCTCGATGGCTTCCACGTCTCGTTCGACCACTGGCACAGCACCGACTCGCCCGAGAACGTCGAGCTCTCGCAGGACATCTACCGCAAGCTGCGCGCGGCCGGCCTGATCGCGACGCGGACGATCGAGCAGTTCTACGACCCGGTCAAGGGCATGTTCCTGCCCGACCGCTACATCAAGGGCGAGTGCCCGAAGTGCGGCGCGAAGGACCAGTACGGCGACTCCTGCGAGGTCTGCGGCGCGGTCTACGCGCCGACAGACCTGAAGAGCCCGTACTCGACGATCACCGGCGCGACGCCGGTGCTGAAGCAGTCCGAGCACTACTTCTTCTCGCTGTCCGACCCGCGCTGCGTCGAGTTCCTGAAGGCCTGGGCGCTCGACGGCCGGCTGCAGCCGGAGGTCGCGAACAAGGCGCGCGAGTGGCTCGAGGGCACCGCGGCCGCCGACGGCTCGCGCAGCGGCGGGCTCGCCGACTGGGACATCTCGCGCGACGCGCCGTACTTCGGCATCCCGATCCCCGATGCGCCCGGCAAGTACTTCTACGTGTGGCTCGACGCCCCGATCGGCTACCTGGCGTCGCTGAAGGCGAACTGCGCCAAGCGCGGCCTCGACTTCGCGTCCTTCGTCGCGCCCGACGCCGACGTCGAGCAGGTGCACTTCATCGGCAAGGACATCATCTACTTCCACACGCTGTTCTGGCCGGCGATGCTCAGGTTCGCCGGCTACAAGGTGCCCGACCGGGTGAACGTGCACGGCTTCATCACCGTGTCCGGCGAGAAGATGAGCAAGTCGCGCGGCACGGGGCTCTCGCCGCTGCGCTACCTCGAGCTCGGCATGAACCCCGAGTGGCTGCGCTACTACCTCGCGGCCAAGCTGAACGCGCGCGTCGAGGACATCGACTTCAACCCCGACGACTTCGTCGCGCGGGTGAACTCGGACCTGGTCGGCAAGCTGGTCAACATCGCGAGCCGCTGCGCGGGCTTCCTCGTCAAGCGCTTCGACGGACGGCTCGCCGCCATCGACCACGGCGCGCACGAGGGCTTCGCGAAGCCGTGGGCGGGCCCGGAGGCGGTCGCCGCGCTCTACGAGCAGCGCGAGTACGGCAAGGCGATCCGCGAGGTGATGCAGCTCGCCGACGCGGTCAACCAGTACGTCGACGCCGAGAAGCCCTGGGAGCTCGCGAAGGACCCGGCGCGCGCCGCCGACCTGCACCGCTGCTGCTCGACCGCGCTGCGTGCGTTCCGCGACCTGGTGCTGCTGCTCGCGCCGGTCCTGCCGGCGATGGCCGGGCAGGTGCGCGCGTTCATGAACCTGCCCTCCCTCGACTGGGCCGCGCTGGATGCGCCCCTGCCGGCCGGGCACCGGATCGAGGCCTACCGGCACCTGACGACGCGGGTCGACCCGAAGCAGCTCGACGCGCTGTTCGAGCCGCCGGCGGCCGCGACGCCCGCCGCCGACGCCCAGGCCGCCGCGCCCGCGAAGGCCGATGCGAAGGCCGCCGCCAGGCCCGCCACGACGCCCGAGGGCACGATCTCGATCGACGACTTCGCGAAGGTCGACCTGCGCATCGCGCGGATCGTCGCGGCCGAGCACGTCGAGGGCTCGGACAAGCTGCTGCGGCTGACGCTCGACGCCGGCGAAGGCCGCACCCGCACGGTGTTCTCGGGGATCCGGACATGGCACGCGCCCGAGTCGCTGGTCGGGCGGCTCACGGTGATGGTCGCGAACCTCGCGCCGCGCAAGATGAAGTTCGGGCTGTCCGAGGGCATGGTGCTCGCCGCGTCATTCCCCGACGACGGCGGCGGCGTGTTCCTGCTCGACCCGCAGGACGGCGCGCAGCCGGGCATGAAGGTCAGGTGAGCCCGCGTGGCCGCGCGACGGTGACCGCGGCCACGGCCGCCGACGCCGCGCTCGTCCACGATCTCACGCAGCGGGCCTGGCACGGTACGGTCGCCGCGAACTCGTCGGCCTATCGCGAGACACCGGCCGACGTCGAGGTGCTGTTCAAGCACGGCGGCGGCGCGTTCGTCGCGCACCTGGCCGGCGAGGCGGTGGGCTCGGTACGCTTCGTGCCCGTGCCGCACGCCGAGCCGAGCTGGGAGATCAAGCGGATGGGGCTGCTGCGCGAGGTGCGCGGGCTCGGGTTCGGGACCCTGCTCGCGGCCGCGCTCGAGGACGCCGCGCGCGCCGCCGGCGTGCGGCGGCTGCAGCTCGGCGTGCGGCGCGACCAGCCCCGGCTCGTGGCCTTCTGGGCCACGCTCGGCTTCGAGGCGGATGCGTCGGTCGCGCTGTCGTCGCACAATCCCCTGACCGAGCCGCCGGTGACGATGTCGCGCCGGCTCGACTCCGCCGCCTCGCCCCGTCCACGCCGAGCGCCCGCCTCATGAAGCTGCCGGTCTTCCGCCCCCGCCTCGTCGACGCGCTGCGGGGCTACCGGCGCGAGGACTTCGCCGCGGACCTGTCGGCCGGCGTCACCGTCGGCGTGGTCGCGCTGCCGCTCGCGATGGCCTTCGGCATCGCGAGCGGCGTCAAGCCCGAGGCGGGCATCTTCACCGCGATCATCGCCGGCTTCCTGATCGCCGCGCTCGGCGGCTCGAAGGTGCAGATCGGCGGGCCGGCGGGCGCCTTCGTCGCGCTGCTCTACGCGATCGTCGAGCGCTACGGCGTCGCGAACCTGCTGATCGCGACCGCGATGGCCGGCGTGCTGATGTTCGCGATGGGCGCGCTGCGCATGGGCCAGCTGATCCGCTACATCCCGGTGTCGATCGTCACCGGCTTCACCAACGGCATCGCGGTGATCATCGGGCTGCAGCAGCTGAAGGACTTCCTCGGGCTGTCGATCCCGAAGATGCCGTCGAACTTCTTCTCGCAGCTCGGCACGCTGTGGTCGCACCTGCACACGGTCAACTGGGCGGCGCTGTGGCTCGGCGTCGTGTCGCTCGCGATCGTGGTGATGTGGCCGAAGTCGTACCTGCCGAACCACGCGCGCTGGCGGCGCTGGATGGCGCGGGTGCCGGGCACGATCGCGGTGCTGGTGCTCGGCGTGGTCGCGGTCGCGGTGTTCGGGCTGCAGGTCGACACCATCGGCAGCCGCTTCGGCGGCATCCCCCAGGGGCTGCCGCCGTTCGCGCTGCCGGCCTTCGACTGGCAGACCGCGCAGAACCTGGTCGGCCCGACGATCTCGATCGCGCTGCTCGGCGCGATCGAGTCGCTGCTGTGCGCGCGCGTGGCCGACGGGATGATCCGCGACCGCCACGACCCGAACCAGGAGCTGATGGCGCAGGGCATCGCCAACGTGGTCTCGCCGCTCTTCGGCGGCATCGCGGCGACCGGCACGATCGCGCGCACGGTCACCAACATCCGCAGCGGCGCGCGCACGCCGGTCGCCGGCATGGTCCACGCGGCGACCCTGCTGGCGATCATGCTGGTGCTCGCGCCGCTCGCCGACGACATCCCGATGGCCACGCTCGCGGCGATCCTGCTGTTCGTCGCGTGGAACATGGGCGAGTGGTCGGCGTTCGCGCGGCTGCGCCAGTTCTCGATGAACTACCGGGCGATCATGCTGTCGACGTTCGCGCTGACGGTGGTGTTCGACATCACGGTCGCGGTCGAGGTCGGACTGGTGCTCGCGACCCTGCTCTTCATCGCGCGGGTCTCGGGCCTCACCCGCGTCGACCCGATCCGCCTGCCTTCGGACGTGGCGACGCTCGGCGACGGCAGCCGCGTCGAGGCGTGGCGGCTGTTCGGCTCGCTCTTCTTCGGCTCGGTCGGCAAGCTCGAGGCGCTCGCCGACCCGGCGCGCCCGCAGCCGGACGTCGTCGTGCTCGAGATGCACCAGGTGATCAACCTCGACACCACCGGCCTCGACGCGCTGGAGACGCTGCTCGAGCGGCTGCACGCGCAGGGCGGCACGCTCGTGATCGCGGAGCCGACCGCGCAGCCGCTGTCGCTGCTGACCCGCTCGGGCTTCGTCGAGCGGATGGGCGCGCACAACCTGTTCGAGGACCTCGACGTCGGGCTGGCGACACTGCGTTCGCGGCACGCGGGCGCGGCAGACGACGCCAGCGGGGCCGCGCCGCGGCCCGGGGCCGCCGACGACGCGGCCGGCTGAACCGCGCACGGCGACGCACTGCGCGGCGACGGCGACGACGGCGGCGGCGACGGCGGCGACACGCGCCCCGCCGCCCCCGTCACGCGCCCGGCACCTGCTGCGCGTCGTCGGTGGTGGTGAAGCGCGCCGCCCGGCCGCTCGCCGGGTCGAAGTGGACGTTGAAGCGCTGCTTGCGGCCATCCTGCTGGTAGCGCCAGCTCCACACCACCTCGGGCTTGAGCGGATACTTCTCGACGTCGGTCGGCCTCGACAGCAGCCGCGTCAGCTCCTCGCCGGTCATGCCCGGACGCGCCTTCGCGAAGTTCGCCTCCACGAGCAGGTTCGCCATCGACTGGTAGCGCCCGTCGGGGCCGATGACCACGCGGATCGTCTCGATGCCCTGCGGCGCGCGGACGTAGTCCCATTCCTTGCCGCCGTCGGGCCGGTCCCAGACGAGCGTGGGCACGCCCATCAGCGCGCGGACGTCGTGCTCGGTGTGCTGGCCGGCGATCAGCTTCTTCTGCGCCACGTAGTCGCAGCCGGCGAGAACCGCGGCCGCGAGCGCGGCCAGGGCGGCGATCGCCGCGCGACGGGAGGGAACGGGCATCCGGGGCCTCCTGGGGTCGGGTTGCCGTAAAATAACTCGATTCTCCTCCGGTCCCGACGCCATGGCCGCGTACGAATCCGACATCACACAATTCCTCAAGAAACTGAAGCACGAGCGCCCCCACCTCGACGCCGAGCAGCAGAAGGGGCGGGCGATCTGGTGGGACAAGGACGCGATCGACCTCGAGCAGACGCGTCGATGGCGCGACGCCCGGGTCCCGCAGAAGCCGTACCCGTACCAGACCGAGTCCTGACCGGGTGGTCACGGACACCGCCACGCCCGGGGACGAGGCGACGGCCGCGCCCGATGCGCAGGCCGTCGAGGGCACGCCGGTCGCGATCGCCGAGGCCGCGGTGCAGACCGAACTGGTCTTCGCGCGGATCCACGGCGAGCCGCTCACCCGGTTGCCGCAGGACCTCTACATCCCCCCCGACGCGCTCGAGGTCTTCCTCGAGAGCTTCGAGGGCCCGCTCGACCTGCTGCTCTACCTGATCCGGCGCCAGAACTTCAACATCCTCGACATCCCGCTCGCCGAAGTCACGCGCCAGTACCTCGCCTACATCGAGGAGATCCGCCGGCACAACCTCGAGCTCGCGGCCGAGTACCTGCTGATGGCCGCGCTGCTGATCGACATCAAGTCGCGGATGCTGCTGCCGGTCAAGAAGGCGGACACCGGCGAGGAGGTCGAGGACCCGCGTGCAGAGCTCGCACGCCGGCTGCTCGAGTACGAGCGGATCAAGCTCGGCGCGCGGCAGATCGACGCGATGCCGCAGTCGGGCCGCGACTTCGTCGCCGCACAGGTGCTGATCGACCAGACCGTCGAGCTGCGGCTGCCCGAGGTGAACGTGGTGGACCTGCGCACCGCCTGGGCCGACATCCTGCGCCGCGCGACCCTGGTGCAGCACCACCGGATCACCCGCGAGCAGCTGTCGGTGCGCGAGCACATGACGATGGTGCTGCGCACGCTCCAGGATCGCCGCTTCGCCGAGTTCCAGGACATGTTCGACCCGTCGCGCGGCGTACCGGTGATGGTCGTCACGTTCATCGCGCTCCTCGAGCTCGCCAAGGAATCGCTGATCGAGATCACGCAGGCCGAGGCCTACGCGCCGATCTACGTGCGGTTGGCCTACCTGCCGAGCTGAGCGGTGGCGGCCGTCCGCATCGCCGACGCGCCGCTCGCGGCGCTCAACACCTTCGGGATCGCCGCGACCGCGCGGGTGCTGTGGCGCGTGGAATCGGCCGCCGACGTGCCGCAGGTGGTCCGCGCGCTGCGCGACGAGGCGGGCGGCGCCCCGCTGGTGCTCGGCGGCGGCAGCAACCTGCTGCTCACCGGCGACCTCGAGCGGCCGGTGCTGCAGGTCGCGATCCGCGGCCGGCGCGTGGTGTCGGACGAAGGCGGGTCGATCGTCGTCGAGGCCGGCGCGGGCGAGCCCTGGGACCCGCTGGTGCACTGGACGCTCGCGCAGGGCGCGGCCGGCCTCGAGAACCTCGCGCTGATCCCGGGCACCGCGGGCGCGGCGCCGATCCAGAACATCGGCGCCTACGGCGTCGAGCAACGCGACACCTTCGACTCGCTCGACGCGGTCGACCTGACGGACGGCACGGCGCGCCGCTTCGACGCGGCAGACTGCGCGTTCGGCTACCGCGACAGCGTGTTCAAGGGGCCGGACGGCGGGCGCTGGCTGGTGGTCGCGGTGCGCTGGCGACTGTCGCGCACGCCGCGGCTCGCGCTCGACTACGGCGAGGTCCGCGACGAGCTCGCGCGCGCCGGGGTCGCGGCGCCCGGGCCGATCGACGTCGCCGACGCGGTCTCCGCGATCCGCCGGCGCAAGCTCCCCGACCCGGCGACGCTCGGCAACGCCGGCAGCTTCTTCAAGAACCCGCTGGTGCCGGCGGCGCTCGCCGATGCGCTGCGGGCCCGCGAGCCCGGCCTGCCCGCCTGGCCGGCCGGCGAGCGCGTCAAGCTGTCGGCCGCCTGGATGATCGACCGCTGCGGCTGGAAGGGCCACCGCGACGGCGACGCCGGCGTTCACGCGGCGCACGCGCTGGTGCTGGTCAACCACGGCGCCGCGACCGGGGCGCAGCTCCTCGCGCTCGCCCGCCGTATCCGCGACTCGGTGCGCACGCGCTTCGGGGTCGAGCTCGAGCCCGAGCCGGTGATCGCCGGGCCCGCGACGCTATAATCGCGCGCCCAGCGGCCGGGCCCCGGCCGCGCACCCTCCACGCCTCCTCACGACCGACACCATGGAAGACGACAGCGACAACGAACACCGCGCCCTGCTCGGCTGGATCCTCGGCATCGCCGTGGCGCTGTCGATCACGATCGCGCTGACCACGGGCATCGTCGCGACGACCGGCGGCGCGCCGGCGAAGGCGCCGGCGGCGGCGGCTCCGGCGCCTGCGCCCGCCGCGGCGGCCCCCGCGCCGGCCCCGGCACCCGCCGCGCCCTCGGCCGCGAAGCTCTACTTCGCAAGCGGCTCGGTCACGCTGCCCGACGACGCCTCCGCCACGCTCGCGCCGCTCGTCGAGGCCGCG
>JBILTM010000268.1:0-5841 GCA_044371545.1 Burkholderiaceae bacterium | reverse complement strand
GCGCCCGTGCCGGCCGCGCCCGCGGACCCGGACCCGGACCCGGACCGCACCGCAGGCAGGACACGCAGCGCGTCCGGCGCGACCTGCCGCTCGACGCGGCCCGGCTCGCGGCCGTCGCCGCCGAACGGCGCCATCCAGCCGCGCAGCCAGCCGAACAGCAGCACGTTCGCGACCACCAGCAGGCTGAGGACGAGCTTCATCGGGCGCGCTTCACCTGAGGCCGCTCATGCGAGCGACGGCCGCTCGCCGTCCCACGGCGCGTCGGCCTCGAGCTCGGCGGCGAGCGCGAGCAGCGCGGCGTCCTCGCCGAAGCGGCCGACGAGCTGCGCGCCGATCGGCAGGCCCGCCGCACTGCGGCCCGCCGGCACCGACATCGCCGGCTGCCCGGTCACGTTGGCGAGCGGCGCGAACGGCGAGTAGCGGCCGGTGCCCTGCGGCCCGGTGCGGTAGCGCATGAAGTCGGCGTCCTGCATCGCGAAGCGGCCGAGCACCGCGGGCGGCTCGGCGAGCACCGGGGTCAGCAGCACGTCGAAGCGATCCCAGAACGGCGCCACTTCGCGCGCTATCCGGTGCAGCACGCCGAGCTGCTGCAGGTAGCGCGCGCCGCTCACGCCGCGGGCGACCTCGAGCGCGCCGCGGATCGCGGGCGACAGCTCGTCCTCGCGCGGCGCGCGACCGAGCGTGCGGCTGCGCGCCTCGATCGCCATCGCGGTGCCGCTCGCGACGATCGCGAGCGCGGGCACCAGCAGCGCCGACATGTCGAGCTCGGGCGCCGCGCGCTCGACCCGGTGGCCGAGCCGCTCGAGCGTGCGCGCCGTGCGCCGCACCGCGTCGGCGACCTCGGGGTCCACCGCCTCGCCGTCGAAGGTGGTGTCGCACAGCGCGATCCGCAGCCGCGGCGCGTCGCCGCGCAGTGCGGCCTCGAGCGCACGCCGTGCGTCGCCGGCGGCGAAGCGCGGCGCCGCGTACGGCGCGCCGGCATCGGCGCCCGCGGTCAGGTCCAGCGCGACCGCGCTGTCGCGCACGGTGCGCGACACCACGTGCTCGGTCGCGAGGCCGCCCCAGGCCTCGCCCGCGTACGGACCGGCCGGCATCAGCCCACGGCTGGGCTTGAGCCCGACGAGCCCGCAGCACGCCGCCGGGATGCGGATCGAGCCGAGCCCGTCGGACGCGTGCGCGACCGGCACGATGCCCGCGGCGACCGCGGCCGCCGCGCCGCCGGACGAGCCGCCCGAGCTGTGCCCGAGGTGCCAGGGGTTGCGCGTCGGGCCGCCGTAGACGCTCGCCTCGGTCGACGGGTTCACGCCGAGCTCGGGGCTGGTGCTGCGCGCGAAGGGCACGAAGCCCGCGTCGCGGTACCGCTCGACCAGGGCGGCGTCCCGGTCCCACTCGACGAATCGGAAGAACCGCGAACCCATCGACGAGGGCAGGTCGACGCAGGCGGTCGCGAGGTCCTTGAGCGGCAGCGGCACGCCGAGGAACGGCCGGCTGCGCAGCAGCTCGACGCGCGCGTCGTCGTCGGGCATGTCGTCGAGCTCGGCATCGAGCCTGCGGGCGCGCTCGCGCGCACGGTCGGCGGCGACCGTGTCGAGCGCGTTGACCTTCGGGTTCACGAGCGCGGCGCGCGCGAGCGCCGCCTCGAGCAGCTCGAGCGCGCTGGCGTCGCGGCGTGCGACCTTCGCGCCGAGCGCGAGGCCGTCGGAACGGAGATAGTCGTCGGGGGCGATCATCGGGGGGGCGTGGCGCGAGGGCGCGCGGTCGTCGCGGGGCGCGGCCGGCCGTCGGGCGCGGCGGCCCGCCGAGTGTACGCCAGCCCGCCGCGCGGCCGGCGTGCGATGCGCGTCACGCAACGCCCCGGTGACCCTGGGTTAAGCTGCGCGCCATGAATCCGACCACCGGCACGGAGTTCTCCGCGTACGTCACGTTCGAGCGCGACGAGTGGGCGGCGCTGCGCGCGAGCACCCCGCTGACGTTGTCAGAGACCGACCTCTCGGCGCTGCGCGGCGTCGTCGAGCAGATGTCGATCGACGACGTCGTGCAGGTCTTCCTGCCGCTGTCGCGGCTGCTGAACCTGCACTTCCGCTCGGCGCGCGCGCTGTCGGGCGTCAAGGACGAGTTCCTTGGCCGCCTGGTCGGCCGCCGCCCGTACGTGATCGGCATCGCCGGCAGCGTCGCGGTCGGCAAGAGCACCTTCGCGCGCACGCTGCAGGCGCTGCTCGCGCGCTGGCCCGACCACCCGTCGGTCGCGCTGGTCACCACCGACGGTTTCCTCTACCCGAACGCGACGCTGCTCGAGCGCGGGCTGATGAAGCGCAAGGGCTTCCCCGAGAGCTACGACCGCCGCCGGATGATCGAGTTCCTCGCCGACATCAAGGCCGGCAAGTCGCACGTCGAGGCGCCGGTCTACTCGCACCAGGGCTACGACATCGTGCCCGGCGAGCGCGCGGTCGTCGAGAACGCCGACATCGTGATCTTCGAGGGCCTGAACGTGCTGCAGACCGGCACGCTCGAGGGCGGCCGCTCGCCGTCGATCATCGTGTCCGACTTCTTCGACTTCTCGCTGTACCTCGACGCCGACGAGGACTTCATCAAGCGCTGGTACGTCGAGCGCTTCCTGCGGCTGCAGCGCACGGTGTTCCAGAACCCGACGTCCTACTTCCACCACTACAAGGACCTCGACGAGGCCCAGGCCCGGGAGGTCGCGCTCGGCATCTGGCGCGACATCAACGGGCAGAACCTGCGCGAGAACATCCTGCCGAGCCGCGAGCGCGCGAACGTCGTGCTGCGCAAGTGCGACGACCACTCGATCGGCGAGGTCTGGCTGCGGCAGATCTGAGCGGCGCCCGTGCGGAGCCCGGCGAAGACGGGCGGTTGCACGGCAGCCCGGGGCACTGCCCCGGGCGCGGCGCGAAGGGCGCAGCGCGCGGAGCGCGCGAGCAGAGCGGCGCTCAGCGCGCCGCGAGCGCGACCGCCTGCTCGACGTACCGGTAGACCTCGGCCGGCACCACGCCGTTCGGCCCCTTGTTGCGCAGGTCGCGGAAGCGCCCGGTGCGCACCACCACCAGCCGCTTCGACGGCACGACGATCACGTACTGCCCCTGGTGCCCCTGCATGAACCAGAAGGGGTGCTTCCAGGCGAGGTCCATCCACAGCGAGTGGCCGTAGTACGGCACCAGGTCGGGCGTGCGCATCCGCTCGACGAACGCGCGGTCGAGCAGCGGCCGGCCGTCCCACTCGCCGTCCTGCAGCAGCAGCTGCCCGAGCCGCGCGAAGTCGCGCGCGGTCGCGAACACGCAGCAGTAGGTGCGCTCGATGCCGCCGGCCTCGCCCGCGCGGTCGAGCGTCCAGATCGCGTCGCGACCCATGCCGAGCGGCTTCCACAGGCTGCGCGACAGGTGCTCGGCGATCGTCAGGCCCGGCTCGCGCGCGGCGAGCGCGCGCTGCAGGAACACGCCGAGCAGCTGCGTCGAGCCGCTGCTGTACTCGAACGCGGTGCCGGGGTCGCGCTCGAAGCCCCGGCGCAGCGCGAGGCCCGCGGCGTCGCCTCCGAAGTAGAGCTCGGTGGTCACGTTGAGCGGCAGGTAGTAGTGCTCGTCCCAGTCGTGGCCGGCCTTCATCGCGGACAGCTGCGCGACCGTCGCGCGGCGCCCCCGCGGATCGTCCGCGTACTCGGGCAGCCGCTCGACGAGCGGCGCGTCGAAGCCCGACACCATGCCCTGCTGCACCGCCAGCCCGACCAGCATCGTGGTGATCGTCTTGGCCACCGAGAACGAGTTGGTGCGGCTGTCGGCGTCGTAGGGCGCGTAGTACGACTCGTGCAGCAGCGCGCCGTCCTGCGCGACCAGGAACGCGGCGGTGCCGTGCTTCGTCAGGTGGGCGAGGGTGTCGGGGTCGAGCGGGTCGCGGTTGAGGCGCGGGTCGGCGGGCCAGGGCCGCGGCGTGCCGGCGGCGATCGCTCGCTGCGCGAAGTTCGACGCGTCGTCGATGTGCGCGGTGGTGTGGCCCTGCACGTAGGTCGCCGCGAGCGCGCGCCAGAAGTAGCCGTGGCCCGAGAGCTGGATCGCGGCCGCGCCGAGCACGAGGACGGCCCCGACGGACAGCGCCAGGGTGCGGAGGACTCGGACCGGACGGCGCATCGGACGCCCCTGCTCGCGGATCGTGGGCCTTCATTGTCGCCGGGGTGCCGGCCGGGACGATCCGCGCGGCATCGCCGGCGTCGCGCCACGTCATCGGACCGGGTGCGTGACGCCGCGTCATCGCCCGGCTCGGCACGCCGATCGGCGGTCGACCCGCTGAAAGGAAGCACTCACATTGGACACGTTGCCCCAGTGAACAGATCCGGGAGCGCGCCGAACCGGGCCGGACTGCGTACGGTCCGGAAGATGCCCGGCGGATGTCCGCCGGCCCGTTGCCGCTCCGGCACCCGCCCCAGGAAGCTCCGACAGGACGATCGCCATGACCCCGACCTCCGCGCGCTCATCCGGGACGTCGACGGCACCCTCGCCGACACCGAGCACCTTCACCGCGCCGCCTTCAACGAGGCGTTCGCGCGGGCGGGGCTGGGCTGGCAGTGGGACGCGAACACCTACCGGCGGCGGCTGAAGGAGGCGCGCGCCGCGGGCCTGCGCCTCGCGATCGCCACCACGACCTCGCCGCCGAACGTCGACGCGCTGCTGCGCCTGAACCTCGGCCCCGCGTGGCGCGACTGGTTCGAGGTCGTCGAGGACGGCGAGACCGCGCCGCGCCGCAAGCCCGATCCCCAGGTCTACGCCCGGGCGCTCGCGCGGCTCGGCCTCGGCCCGCGCCAATGCGTCGCGTTCGAGGACTCGATCACCGGCCTGCACGCGGCGATCGCCGCAGGCGTCCCGGTCGTGGTCGCACCGTCGCACTACACGAGGCACGACGACTTCCGCGGCGCGATGCGGGTCGTGCCCGACCTCGGCGACGTGCGCCTCGCCGACGTGCGCGGCTGGCACGCGGCCACCTGCGGTTCGGACACGACGACCGCCTGAGGCATGTCCGAGCGCCACCCGATCATCTCGATCACCGGCTCGTCGGGCGCGGGCACCTCGTCGGTCACCCGCACGTTCCAGCAGATCTTCCGCCGCGAGGGTGTCGCCGCATGCACCGTCGAGGGCACCACCTCCACGGTCGTGCCGTCGGCGGCGCAGCTCACGTGCGTGTGCGAGTCCTGAGAGACCTCGCGGACGATCGGCCCTTCGGACAAGCGGAGCACGAGGATGTCGTCGGCGTCGTAGTGGGTGGTGCGCATCGCCACTCCTCCGGCTCGAAGCGGTGCATCACGGTCTTGACCACGACCGCGCCTTCGAGCACCAGGACCGCGCAGAGCAGGGTGTCGTCCCGATACGGGACGTGCCTGTACGCCCACAGGCGCCGACCGTCCGCCCGCCGGATCTCACCCCCGTCGATCATCGAAAGCAACGCCAGCTCGGTGATGCCCCGCTCGGTCATGCGATCGAGGGCGTGGCGCGTCAGCGCGATGGGCCGACCGAATCGTGCGCCGAGCGGGACCATCGGAGGGACGACAGGCGAAGCCTGTCGATGTCGCGGCGGTGCGGTGAGCGTGATCGAGCCCGGCCAGGACGGCATCCGTCCCCGGACTCAGGTCGGATGGCGTACCGGCAGGGTCCGAGGATCACCGCGCCTCGGACGCCGTGCGCTCAGGCCGAATCCTCGCGCAGCCGCCACTCCCCGAGCGGCGTGTAGACCCGCCCCTGCGGCGACGGGTCGGTGCGCATCAGCACGAAGCGGTCCGCGGTCCAGCGCCACGGACCGACCGGCTCCTCGGGCGGCGCCGCGTCGCGCGCCGCGTTGCGCAGC
>JBILTM010000082.1:0-19707 GCA_044371545.1 Burkholderiaceae bacterium | reverse complement strand
GCGGCGCCCGGCCGCGTGCCGACCCGGAAGATCTTGTCGGCGAACGCGGCGAACAGCGGCGCGAGCCGGTCGAGCCGCGCCGGGTCGCCTGCGGCGAGCACCGACAGCGTGCCGGCGCGCGCGCCGTGCGGTCCGCCGCTGACCGGCGCGTCGACGAATCCGATGCCCGCGGCCCCGAGCCGCGCGGCGAGCGCCTGCGCGGTCGGCTCGCCGATCGTCGAGGCCTCGACGTAGACCTCGACGACACGGCCCGCGGCGATGCCGTCGGGCCCGTCGACCACGGTACGGCTCGCCTCGGGCGAGGGCAGGCACGCGAATACCACCGTCGCCGCGTCCGCGACCTCGCGAGGGCTCGCGGCCGCCGTGGCGCCGCGCTCGAGCAGCGGCCGCAGCGCCTCGGGCGACGCGTCGTGCACGACGAGGCGCCGCCCCGCATCGAGCAGGCGCAGCGCCATGCCGCCGCCCATCGCGCCGGTACCCACGAAGCCGACCGTCCCGTCCATCGCACCACGCCCTTCAGGCGACCCGCCAGTAACGGATCACGTTGCCGGCCGGTCCGCGCGAGCCGACGCCGACGAACACGCTGCTGCACAGCCAGTCGTGCGGGCCTGCGCAGGTCTCGAAGGTCGGCGTGCAACGGAAGTAATACTCGTCGTCGCGGACGACGTCGCCGGGCGCGAGCCGCCACAGGCGCTCCATCACCTCGGGCGGGCCGTGCCGATAGCCCCGGTTCTGGAGCTGGATCACGGTGCCGTCGTCCTCGCGCAGGAAGTAGCGCGCGTCGAAGCAGAACACGCCGTCCTCGCGCACGTGCGGCCACTCGCCGCCGCCCTCGAGCGCGACGCCGCGCAGCTTCGGTCCCTCGAAGCGACCACCCGCCACCGGCACGAAGAGCCGGCTGCCCCCCTGGGGCAGCGGATCGAGCTTCACGCGCGGCTTGAGCTGCAGCGCGCACTCGAACGCGAACTCCAGCGACGGCGGCGTCATCGGTCAGTTGGACTTGTAGCCCGACGCACGGATGATCCGTCCCCACGACTCGTAGTCGCGCCGGACCAGCTGCTCGAGCGCTTCGGGCCCCGCGCCGACGACGTCGATCGCGAGCAGGTCGAGCCGTTCGCGAACGTCCGGCGCGCGGACCGCCTCGATCGCGGCCTTCGACCACGCGTCGATCAGCTCGCGGGGCGTGCCGACGGGCGTGAACATCGCGTGCCACTCGACGCCCTCGTGGTCGAAGCCCGCCTCGCGCAGCGTCGGCGCGTCGGGGTAGTGGCGCGAGCGCTGCGGGCCGGTCGTCGCGAGCAGCCGGGCCTTGCCCTGCTTCGACAGCGGGCCCACGTCGGCGAGCAGCAGCATCACCGCCGAGATCTCGCCGGCCTGCAGCCCGATGATCGCCTGGCCGGTGGACTTGTACGCGACGTCGTTGAGCTTCACGCCGGCCGACTGCGTCAGCATGTCGAGCAGGAACTGCGGCGTCGCGCCGCGGCCGCCGGCGGCCGCGACGTTGGTGAACTCGGTGCCCTTCCTCGCGAGCTCGAAGTACTCGCGCAGCGTCTTCGCCGGCACCGCGGGTGCGACGCCGAAGCCGAGCACGTAGGTGGTCAGGTGCGCGACCGGTGCGAAGTCGCGCAGCGTGTCCCATCCGAGCTGGCTGTTCGAGTGGGGGAACGCGACGACGGTGCCCGAAGCCGTCAGGAAGATCGTGTTCGACGCGGGCCCCGCCGACTTCACCGACTGCGCGGCGACGCTGCCGCCCGCGCCCGGGCGGTTCTCGACGACGACCGGGTGGCCGAGCGTCACGCGCATCTTGTCGGCGAGCAGCCGCGCGAGGATGTCCATGCTGGTCCCCGGGCTCGCCCCGTGGACGATCCGCAGCGTGCGCTCCTGCGCGAGCGCCGACCCGGCGAAGGCCGCCAGCGCGACGGCCAGCGACACGATCCGCGCCCAGCGCGGCGTCCTCTCGAACATGGCGTCTCCTCCTCGGCGTCGGGTGCGCGATGCGCAGCCCGCGTCCGGTCCGTCCGGTGCGATCCGATGCTGAGCCGCGCTACCCGGGAAGTCAAGATCGGCGGGGATCACGGAGCCGTTGAGCGGGATTGCATGCCGCTGATCGGAATGCTACGGTCGGCCGATGGATCCGACCCCGTCCGCCGCCCCGCTGCGGCCGGTCCGCTTCGGGCCGCGCGACGTCGTCGTGACGCGCTCGGCCGACGGCGGCTTCCGGCTGCGCTCGCCGCATCCGCCGGACCCGATGCCGGCCGCGCTGACCGATTGGCTCGCGGCGGGCGCCGCCACGCACCCGTCGCGGACCTTCCTCGCGACCCGCGAGGCCGACGGCGTGTGGCGCACGATCGGCTGGGGCGAGGCGTGGCGCGAGGTCGAACGGATCGCACAGGCGCTGCTCGACCGAGCGCTGCCGCGGGGGCGATCGCTCGCGATCCTCGCCGATGCAGGCATCGAGCACGCGCTGCTGCGGCTCGCGGCGCTGCACGTCGGCGTCCCGGTCGCGCAGGTGACGCCGGCCTACGCGCTGCTCGCCACCGACTTCTCGAAGCTCGCGCGGATCGTCGAGCTGCTCACGCCGGGCCTCGTGTTCGTGCCCGACTGCGCGCCGTACGCCCGCGCGATCGAGGCGGCCGTCGCCCCCGGGATCGAGGTGGTCGCGTGCCGCGGCGAGCTCGCAGGCCGGACGGTGACGCCCTTCGACGCGTTGCGCCGCGCGGCGCCGACCGACGCGGTCGCGCGCGCGCACGGCGCGCTGCGGCCCGACACGCCGGCGCAGATCCTGTTCACGTCGGGCTCGACCGGCGCGCCGAAGGGTGTCGTGCTGACCCAGCGCGCGCTGGTCGCGCTGCCGGGGCGCTCGATCCAGGCGATGCCCGCGCTCGCGGACCCGGCGCCGGTGCTGCTCTCGTGGCTGCCGTGGCACCACGGCTCGGGGTGCATGATCACCGGCGTGGCGATCGCGGGCGGCGGCACGCTGCATGTCGACGACGGCCGCCCGGTGCCCGGCCAGGTCGAGCGCACAGTCCGGAACCTGCGCGACGTGAGCCCCACCGCCTACTTCACGGTGCCGCGCGGCATCGATGCGCTGCTGCCCTTCCTCGAGGCCGACGCGGACCTGCGCGAGCGGTTCTTCCGCGACCTGCGGCTCGTCTATTACTCGGGCGCGGCGCTGCCGCCCCACCTGCGCGACGCGTTCGACGCGATTGCGGTGCGCACGCGCGGCGAACGGGTCGCGATCGTCTCCGGCTACGCGGCGACCGAGACCGGCGTCTTCACGCTGTGTGCGAACTGGGACGAGCGCGGCGCGAGCCCGGTCGGCCTGCCGGTGCCCGGCTTCGAGCTCGCGCTCGTCCCGTCGGGCCACAAGCTCGAGAGCCGGATCCGCGGCGACGGCGTCACCCCCGGCTACTGGCGCCAGCCGGAGCTGACCGCAGCGGCGTTCGACGAGGAAGGCTATTTCCGGACCGGCGACGCGCTGCGCTTCCTCGACCCGGACGAGCCCGCGCGCGGCCTCGCGTTCGACGGGCGCCTCGGCGAGGACTTCAAGCTGAGCAGCGGGACCTGGGTGCACGTCGGCGCGCTGCGCGAGCGGTTCGTCGACGCCGGCCGCCCGCTGATCCAGGACGTCGTGCTCTGCGGCGCCGATCGCGACCACGTCGGTGCGCTGGTCGTCCCGGACCTGGTCGAGTGCCGCCGCGCGTGCGCGGACCTGCCGGCCGACGCGCCGGTCGCGGCGGTGCTCTCGCACCCGGGGCTGCGCGCGCGGATGCAGGCGGTCGTCGACGCGCTCGGCGGCCCCCGCGCGGGCTCGTCGACGCGGATCGATCGTGCGCTGCTGCTCGAGCGTCCGCCCTCGGGCGATGCGGGCGAACTGACCGACAAGGGCTCGATCAACGCGAGGGCGATGATCGCGAACCGGCGCGACCGCGTCGACATGCTGTACGCCGATCCGCCTGCACCCGAGGTGCTCGTGCGACAGGAGGCCTCGTGACGATCGATCTCGTGCTGCGCTTCGAGTTGCTGCTCGAACTGGATGCGCCGATGCGCTACGACTCGCTCTCCGGCGCGCGAGGCTTCTCGCGCGTGCTGGGCGGCACCCTCTCCGGCCCGGGCCTCGACGCGCGGGTGGCGACCGACGGCGGCGACTACGAGCTCGTGCGCCCGGACGGGGTGGTCGAGATCGACGGGCGCTACGTCGCGCGGACCGATGACGGCATCGTGCTGTACCTGCAGAACCGGGGCTTCGTCCTTGACGACGGATCGATCCGCTGTTCGCCGCGGATCGAGACGTCGCCCGGCCGGCTGCAGGCGCTGTCGCGGGCGCTGATCGTCGGGGTCGGCCGTCGCGAGGCGGGCGTCGCGCGGATCCGCTGCTACGAGGCGCCCTGAGCGCGCGGCCGCGTCGGCTCAGTCGAACAGGTCCACCACGTCCGGCTGCGTCTCGAGCGCGTCGATCCGCGCCGCGATCCGCTCGATCCGCTCGGCGGGCATCGGCTCGGCCGCGTGCGCCGCGCAGTCCCGGAACTTGCGGCGCAGCACGTCGGCGGGCATCGGGTTGGACGGGTGCCCGAGCGGTGCGACGACCTCGTGCGCGAGGGTGCGACCGTCCGCGAGCTCGATGCGCAGCGCGCCCCGGGTCGACGCGTCGCCGCGCCACGCGCCGCAGACCTCGAAGCGCGTGGCGGCCGCGATCGCGCGCACCCGCGCGTCGTGCAGCGCATCGTCGGCGAAGTCCTCAAGGACGACCCGCCCCTTCGCGAGTGCGATGCCGACCGTGAACGGAATGCTGAACTTCGCGTCGGTCGCAGTGCCCGGTCGCGCGCGCAGCGCCTGCGGCTCGCACAGCGTCCGGAAGAACGGGCTGACGCGCACGTGGATCGCCCGGACGTCCTCGGGCCGCAGCGGGTGCGCCGCGACGAGCGCGAGGGCCGCCTCGACGAACGCGTGCGTGCCGCGGCAGGACGGCCACGGCTTGAAGCTCACCGCGGCGCCCTCGAAGCGCTCGCCCAGCCCGCGCAGCGCGGCCTCGGCGCTCCAGCCGCGGCGCGCGTAGAGCGCATAGTAGCCGGCCCGCCCTTCGAGCGGCTGCCGGAACCCCTCGACGCCGAGCTGCGCGAGGGTGGCCGCGGTGACCGCGGCGCGCGCGTTGAACGCGTCGCGCACCGCGCGCCAGTGCGAGCCGGGGTCGCGCTGCGCCGCGGCGCTGCCGGCGACCATGCCGAGCACCAGCGACAGCGCCTGCTCGATGCGCTCCGGCGTCGCGCCGAGCAGGCGCCCGACAGCCGCGGTCGCGCCGTAGGCGCCGATCAGCGGCACGACCGTGAAGCCGTCCGGATCCTCGGGGCTGTCCTCGAACGCGAGCGCGATCCGACATGCGACATCGGCGCCCGCGGCGACGGCGGCGAGCAGCTCGGCGCCGCTCGCGCCGCGCGCCTGCGCGACCGCGAGCGCGGCAGGCAGCACCGCGGCGTGCGGGTGGACCAGCGTCGCGTCGTGCGTGTCCTCGAAGTCGAGCGCGTGCGCCATCGCGCCATTCGCGAACGCGGCGAGCTCGGCCGTGCTGCGCAGCCCGTGGCCGATCACCGCAGCGCGGCCGGCCGCGCCCTCGCGGGCGATCCGCACGAACGGCGCGCAGGGCGCGGCGAGCCCGCTTGCGGCGAGGATCACGCCGCACTGGTCGAGTATGCTGGTGCGAGTCGCCTCGACGACCGCGTCCGGCAGCGACCCGATCCGGACCGAGGCCGCGTGCGCGGCGAGCGCGCTCGACAGCCCGGTGCCGCCCCCGCTCACGCGACCGAGTAGTAGTGGAACACCGAGTGGTCGGCGTGGCGCTGCGCGCAGCCGACGATCACGGTCCGGGTCAGCCAGTCGTGCGCGCCGATCGGCGCGTCGAAGCTCGGCGACAGCCGCATGTAGTACTCCGACGGATCGACCGGCTCGAGCGCCTCCATCCTCCTGGCCACCTCGGGCGGCGCGTGCCGGTAGCCGGTGTTGCGCATGTAGATCCGCGTGCCGTCGTCGGCCTCGAGCATGTAGTGCGCGGTGAAGGCCACCGTGTCGTCCGGCCTGTAGAGCGCCCAGTCGCCGCCGCTGTTCGGGATCACGTGTCCGTTGAGCCGCGGCCCCTCGATCGTGCCGCCCGCGGCAGCGACGAAGCCGCGCACGCCACCCGAGGGGATCGGCCCGATCTTCATCCGGGTGCTCAGCTTGAGCGTGATGCGGAAGACGAACTCGAGCTTCAGGGTCGGCACGTCCATCGGGTCTCCTGGCGGCGGACGGCCTGCGGGCCGGTCTCGCTCAACGGGACCATGTTCCGATGGGCGGGATGAGGCGTCAAGTGCGCGGCGGCGCGGATGGACGCCGGATCCGGCACCCCGGGTTGCCATCGGCCCGGACCGGCGCCTACGCTGCGGGGAGGCCCCCGCCGACGCCGGCCCCGATCGAGGAGACCCCCATGACCGCCGCCACCCGCCTGCGTGCGCTGCTCGCCCGCGACGAGATGATCGTCGCACCCGGCGCCTACGACGCGATCTCCGCGCTCACGATCGCGCAGGCCGGATTCCCCGCGATGTACATGACCGGCTCGGGCACCGCGGCCGCGCTCGGCTTCCCGGACCTCGGCCTGGTGACGATGACCGAGATGGTCGAGAACGCGGCGCGGATCGCGCGCGCGGCCGACATCCCGCTGATCGCCGACGCGGACACCGGCTACGGCAACGAGCTCAATGTCACGCGCACGGTGCGCGAGTACGAGGCGCGCGGCGTCGCGGCGATCCAGCTCGAGGACCAGGTCTCGCCCAAGCGCTGCGGCCACCTCGACGGCAAGGAGATCGTGCCGCGCTTCGAGTTCGTCTCGAAGATCGAGGCGGCGGTGCGTGCGCGGCGCTCGCCGGACTTCGTGATCGTCGCGCGCACCGACTCGCGCGCGGGCTCGGGCCTGGACGAGGCGATCGCACGGGTCAACGAGGCGCTCGAAGCGGGTGCGGACGTGGCGTTCGTCGAGGCGGCGCAGTCGCTCGACGAGGTGGCCGCGATCCCGAAGCGCGTGCGCGGCCCGTGCCTGCTGAACATGGTCTCGGGCGGCAAGACGCCGCAGGTGGGCCTCGACGACGCGCAGGCGATGGGCTACCGGATCTCGATCCTGCCGGGGCTGCTGTTCCGCTCGGCGGTCGCGTGCTTCGACGCGGCGCTCGCCGAGGTGAAGGCGACGCGGCGCATGCCGACACCGCTCGGCGACGTCGCGGCCGGGTTCCGCCGCTTCGGGATGGACGAGTGGAACGCGATCCGGGATCGCGCGAGGACGAAGTGAGGCCGCGCACCCGGTTTGCGATGCGTGCGGCATGGGCCGCGGCGGTGGCCGCCGCGCTCGTCGCCGCGCCGTCGGCCCGCGCGCAGACCGAGCCGTTCCCGTCGCGGACGGTCACGGTCGTCGTGCCCTACGCGGCCGGCGGCGGCACCGACGCGCTCGCGCGGCTGATCGCGAAGGACCTCTCCGCGCAGTGGGGCCAGCCGGTGGTGGTGGAGAACCGCGCCGGCGCCGACGGCTGGGTCGGCACGCAGCGCGTGCTGCAGCAGCCGGCCGACGGCCACACGCTGCTGGTGCAGCTCAACTCGATGCTGCTGTGGCGCTGGGCGATGCCGGAGGTGAAGTTCGATCCGGCCACCGACCTCAGGCACGTGACCAAGCTCGCGAGCACGCCGATCGTCGCGCTGGTGAAGGGCGACGTGCCGGCGGGCTCGATGCGCGAACTCTTCGAGCGCTGCCGCGCGGCCGCGAAGCCGTGCGCGTTCGGCGCGTCGACGGTGTCGGCGCAGCTCGCGGCGCGGCAGCTCGCCGACGCGGGCGCGCTCGCGGCGTCGTCGATCGTGCCGTACAAGGGCACGGCGCCGATGGTCACCGACCTGCTCGGCGGGCACATCGACGTGGCCCTCGTGTCGGCGAACCTCGCGGTGCCGCTGCACTCGGACGGCCGCGCGAAGGCGCTCGGGGTCGGCACGCCGGCGCGGTATCCGCGGCTGCCGAACGTGCCGACCTTCGCCGAGGCCGGGCACCCGATCAAGTTCGGCACGACCTGGTACGGCATCATGGTCCGCGCCGGCACGCCCGATGCGATCGTCGCCGCGATCTCGGCCGCGGTCGCGAAGGCCGGCACCAAGGCCGAGGTGCTCGCGTCGATCGACGCGCAGGGCGGCGTGCCGGTGTTCAACTCGGCCGAGGCGTTCACGCGCGAGATGGCGGAGGACCTGCGGGACGTGACGCCGGTGGGGGAGAAGTACCTGAAGTGACCGCCGGGGCGGCCGGCCTGCGCCGCGGCCGCTGAAGTCAGCGCCCGATGCCGGAGAACGGATTCGCGCACCGCACCGGCATGCCGGCGAAATCCGCGACGTTGCGCGTCACCACGGTCAGGTCGTTGACCAGCGCGATCGCGGCGATCTGCTTGTCCAGCGGGTGCTCCGGACGAGGCACCCTGAGCCGCCCCCAGACCTGCGCGGCCTCGGCGTCGAAGTCGAGGACGCGCTCGCCGTGCTCGTCGAGCAGGCGGCCCAGCCAGGCGTCGAGCCGCCTCGCCCGGGCCTCGTCGCCGCGGTGCCGGATCAGTTCGACGCCGCGCCGCAATTCGCCGACGGTGACCACCGACAGGTAGGCGGCCTCGTTGCGCTCGGCGATCCCCTTCAGGAACGCCCTGACCCCGGGATCGGCGCGCGTGCCCTTGCGCGCCTCGCTGACGACGTTCGTGTCAAGGAGATACACGTCGGCTCCGACGGCGGGCGGGCTCGTCGACGCGCTCGAAGTCCGCGTCGCTGCCGACGTCGGGCATCGCCGCGATCACCTCGGCGAAGCTGCGTCGGCGCGGTCGCTCGAGCACCGCGGCGAGGATCGCGCGGTGCTCCGCCTCGGCGCTGCGCCCGTTGGCGACGGCGCGCGCCTTGAGCGCCTTGACGATCGAGGCGTCGATGCCCCGCACGAGCAGATCGGCCATGCACGCACCCTTGCACACGTTGATATCGATGCTATCACCCATGGCGGCTCCGGTGTCGAAGGGGGTCGAGTCTGCGGTCGCAGATGGGCCGAGCGGCGCATTGCCACGCTTAGGGCCTGGGCCGGTCGGCGTATCGATAGAATCGGTGGGCCTGACGCCCCGCCGAGGATCGCAGTGACCCCCACCCCGCCCCGCAAGGCCGTCGTCCTCCTCAGCGGCGGCCTCGACTCCGCCACCGTCCTCGCGATCGCGAAGTCGCGCGGCTTCGAGCCCTACGCGCTCAGCGTGCGCTACGGCCAGCGCCACGCGGTCGAGCTCGAGCGCGCGCGCGAGGTCGCGCTGCAGCTCGGCGCGGCGGACCACGCGGTCGTCGAGTTCGACCTGCGGCGCTTCGGTGGCTCGGCGCTCACCGCGGACATCGCGGTGCCCAAGGACGCGCCCGGCGCGCCGATCGCGCCCGGCATCCCGGTCACCTACGTGCCCGCGCGCAACACGATCTTCCTGAGCTTCGCGCTCGCGTGGGCGGAGACGCTGGGTGCGAGCGACGTGTTCGTCGGCGTCAACGCGCTCGACTACTCGGGCTATCCGGACTGCCGGCCGGAGTACGTCGAGGCCTTCGAGCGGATGGCGAACCTCGCGACGAAGGCCGGCGTCGAGGGCACTCAGTCGCTCAAGATCCACGCACCGCTCATTTCGATGACGAAGGCGGACATCGTCCGCGCGGGCCTCGCGCTCGGCGTCGACTACGCGATCACCTGCAGCTGCTACGACCCGGGGCCGCGCGGCGAGCCCTGCGGGGCCTGCGACGCGTGCCGGCTGCGGGCGAAGGGGTTCGCGCAGGCGGGGGTGGCGGATCCGCTGGTGGAGCGGTTCGGCGCGCGCTGACGGACGGACGCGTCCGACTCAAGCCGGAATCGGACGCGCGCCCGGCAGCGACCCGGCACGCACGTCGAACGTCACCAGCGGCAGCGTGTCCGCGGCTTCGGCGAGAGCGACGTGCAGGCAGTCCGCGAAGTCGGAGCGGCGGTCGCGCTTGAATCGCCACAGGGCACGCTCGACCGCCGCCTCCTCCGCGAACGCGAGCGCCGGCACGCTCAGCAGCGCATCGAGCGTGCCGATCAGTCCGGCCCGGCCGAGCCTGTAGCGGGAGCGCAGCACCCATTCCAGCTCCAGCAGCACGGTCACCGGCACCCAGGCCGGCCTGCCGCTCCGCGCTGCCGCCTCCAACACGCGCGAGGCAGCGGCGAACTGCGCCTCGTCGTCGCGAACCAGCCAGCGGACGAGCACGTTGGTATCGAGCGCGGGCATCAGCGCCGCCGGGTCGCCGGCTTCGACGGCGCCGACGGGCCGAGGCCGAGCCGCTCGGTCGGGACGGGCCTTCGGCCCGGCCGATGGAGCAGACCGGCCACCTCGTCGAGCGAACGGGTCTTCGCGCGCAGCAGCACCGTGCCGTCGGGCATCGGCGTGAAGCTGATCGTGTCCCCGGGCTGCAGGTTCGAGGCGCGGCGCACGTCCGCCGGAATGGTGACCTGGCCCTTGCTGGTGACGGTCGCGTCGGCCATCGGGCGGCTCCTTACGTTTCAGTCGATCGTAAGGCGCCGCCGCCAGTGCCGTCAATGCGACCGGAGTCCCGGGCCGAGCGTGAGGCGCCACGGGCCGACGCCCGGTGCGCCCGCCCGCGCCGTGGCGACCCGAGGGCGCTCAGCGGGTCGCGGACCGTCGCTCGTTGAACCACGCGACCATCAGGTCGACGAACAGGCCGCATTCGAACGGCATGTTGAACCGCGGCGACTGGCCGGGCTGCTGGGGCAGGCGACTGATGTCGTGGATCGACAGCCGGCTCGCCGACATCATCGCGAGGATCTTGTCGAGCCGGACCTTGCCGTCGACGTCCTGCAGCGCCAGTTGGACCTCGTAGCCGCAGGCGGTCACCGCGAAGGCGATCGACTGCAGCAGCGGCAGGTACTCGTCGTCGAACGGGCAGTTGACGAAGACCTTGAGATTGCGGACGGCGGGCAACGCCAACGGCCCCGGCTCAGGCGGCCGCGAGCATCGCCCTGACCATCGACTTCTTGCGCGCCGCGGTCAGGCGCGGCTTTCCGAGCACGTTCGCCGAGTACCTGACCGGCTCGCCACCCGTCGCGGCGCGCACGAGCCGGACCGGCCGGGCAGGCGGCGTCGATCGCGGCGATGCGGCGTCGGGCTGCGGTGCGGTCCGGGTCGTCCGCGTCGCCTTGGCGGTGGCGTGCTTCGTGTTCATCGTGTCGTGATGGTACCGGCTCCGCGATGTCGGGTGATCGGCCTGCCGGTCTAGTCCGAAGGGCGGCGCCGGTGCACCCGCCAGCTCCCCGACGCGATCCTCGCGCCCCGCCCCACCGTCTCCCCCGCCACGTACGTCCATGCGCGACGCGTGCCCTCCGCGGTCGTAGCCTCGACGAGCGTGCGGTGGTACAGCCGCCCCGGGCGGCCGAAGCCGTTGAAACCCTCGAGCGCGTCGAGCGGCCCGAGGCGCGCCTCGACGTCGTCGAGCTCGACGAGCTCGCCGTGCACGGTCGACGCGCCGTCGAGCACCATCACCGGGTAGGGCTCGCCGGTCTCGAGCAGCGCGCCGCGCACGGTGGCGTCGAGCACGCGACGCACCGGTCGGTCGTGCATCACGTGCGCGTTCGACTCGCCGCGCAGCAGCGTCCCGTAGACGAACACCGCGTCGACCCGCGAGGCGCCCGGGCCGCCCGCGGCCGCGCTGCGCAGCGGCGCGGGGTCGTGGCCCCACGCGGCGTAGCCGGCCTCGACCGAGCGCAGGTAGGCGCCGGTGGGCGCGTGGTGGACGTCGCGGCGGGCGTCGGTGACGACGTAGACAACCGCGGGCACGACGGTGCCGTCGGGCAGGATCGCCTCGGTGTCGCGACGCGCGTAGGCGCCGAGCGCGACGCCCTCCTTCTCGTCGAGCGCGGCCCAGCCGCGCGGCGACGGCGCGAGCAGCGCCCCGGGCACGACGCTGCCGCGCAGCGGTCGCACGTCGAGCGCGCCGGCCTCGTGGCGATTCGAGCGGTAGCCGAACGACAGCGCGTGGTCGGGGAGCCAGGCGACGCCGACGGGGCGCACGTCCGACGCGTCGAGGCCGCGCTCGCGCAGCCATGCGCCGAGCGTGTCGGCGCACAGGTTCGAGCCGTAGGCGAAGCAGGGGCGGTCGTCGGTCATGGGCGGGCGGGCGGCACGGGCCGCGTCGGAGGGCGATTGCGCGGCGGCACGGCCGCGACGCGTCGGGCCGATCGCCACGCGTTCACAGCCGGTCGTGCTTGTCGCTGCGGCCGCGGGCCTTGTCGACCGGATAGCGCATCGCGTTGATCGCCATCTTGCGGCGCGCGGCGTCGGCGAGGTCGACGTCGAGGCGGTCGGCGAGGCGCACCAGGTAGAGCAGCACGTCGGCCATCTCCATGCGCACCGCCTCGAGCACGTCGGGCGGCAGCGCGTGCGAGCGCTCGTCGGGCAGCCACTGGAACGGCTCGAGCAGCTCGCCCGCCTCGACGACGAGCGCGGCGGCGAGGTTCTTCGGCGCGTGGAAGCGCTCCCAGTCGCGCTCGGCGGCGAAGACGCGCAGCGCATCGCGCAGCTCGGCGAGCGGGTCGGCGGGCGCCGTGGTCGCGGACGGGGCGGCGGCGGGCGGCGGATCGTTCGGGCGCGCGTCGGTGCTCATCGCCGGATCATGCCATCGCGCGCGGGCGGCGGCGCGAGCGGACCGAGCGCGGCCTACTTCGCGGGTCGCGGCTTCTTGGCTGGCGACTTCTTGGGCGACGACTTCGTCGCGGGCGCCCTTGTCGCGGGCGGTTTCGCGGCCGGTGGTTTCGACGCCCGCGGTTTCGCTGCGGGCGCCTTCGCAGCGGGCGCCTTCGCGGCCGCAGGCTTCGCCATCAGCGCCTTCAGCGCCCGCATCAACCCGTCGCCCTGCGCCTCGGCCAGCGACTGATCCGCCACCGCCTTCGCTTTCGCCGCCACCGCCTTCACCGGCAGCCACTCGGCCGCGAAGCGCTGGTGCACGTCCGCCGCACTCTCGCCGCCGAGCGCCGACTCGCGCTCGTCCCAGAAGTCGCGCCACAGCCCGACGAGGTCGGCGTGGTACTGGTGCGGCGCGTTCGCGTCGAGCCACGCGGCCACGCGGCGCTCCTCGGGACGCTCGGCGAGCGTCTTGCGGAGCAGCGTCTCGGCGGCCTTGGGCGTCAGCGGCCAGGCCGCCTCGAAGCCGATCACGCCCTGCAGCATCGTCGCGAGCAGCCGCGGCTCGTCGGTCGCGCCGCCGGTCAGTGCCTGCCAGTGCGAGGTGGTCAGCTCGCCGACGTCGTCGACGTCGTCGAGCGCGTCGGCCGGCAGCACCAGCCACGCGTGCAGCGGGTTGGTGATCGGATCGCCGGCCACGAGGCGGTGCACCGGCTCGTCGGACTCGACGATCGCGTCGATCACGCGCGGGCCCTCGCTCGACCACACGTCCTCGATCGTCTCGCGGTGCTCGGGCGGCACGCCCGGCGGCAGCACGCGCAAGCGCGCGGGCGTGCGGCGCACGGCCTCGAGAAGCGCCTCGAAGCCGCGCACGCCGTCGATCCACGCCTTCTCGGGCGCGTACGCGTGGATCAGCAGTGCGGTCAGGATCACCTGCTCGGGCTCGTAGTACGGCTCGGGGGGCGTGCCCTCGAGCGTCGCGGCGAGCGCGTCGGCGGCCGCGCGGCGACGGCTCGCGAGCTCGGCCTCGCGCTGGCGCTCCACCAGCACCTCGAACGGCAGGTGCGCCCACTCGGCGACGACGGCCTCCTCGAAGCGGCGCCGGTTGACCGGGTCCACCGCGTCGGGGTCGAGGCCGTGCTCGATCGCGAGCACGCGCTTGATCGCCTGCGACGCGCCCTTGGTGTGGAACAGCAGGCCGTTGTCGGCGAGCGAGCGCGCGGCCGCGGCGACGTCGCCCCGGCTCACCCTCTGCAGGTGCAGGTTCACGAGACCCAGCATGCTGCGCATCGCGCGCTCGAGGTCGTCGCGCAGCGACTCGGAGCCCAGCACGCCGGCGATCCGCCGGATCGCGCGGGTGCCCTCGGCGACCAGCGCCTCGCGGCGCGCGCCGTCGATCTCGCCGGTACGCACGCCGTGCGTCCAGGCCCGCTCGAACAGCGTGCGCGTGTCGCGCCGTGCGACCGCGGTCACAGCACGTCGTCCTCGTCGTCGGCCGGCGCCGCGGTGCCGGCCGCGGGCTTGGGCGGCGGCGGCGCGGCGGCCGCGCGGTGGTGGCGCGCGCGCAGCATCTCCATCATGTCGCGGAAGATCTCGTAGTGATCGACGCGCAGCCGCCATGCGAGCTCGCGCCAGTCGCCGTCCCGCACCTCGCGCAGCGCGACGACGTCACGCCGGGTGTCCTCGTCGAGCTCCGCGTCGAGCAGGTCGGCATTCGAGGTCGGGATGCCGTCGATCTCCTCGCCCTCCTGCTCGTCGAAGGTGCCGTTGAGCAGGAAGCGCTCGACCTCCTCGTGCCGGTCCTCGAAGTAGTCGCACAGCACGCCCAGGCCGTCCTCCGACGCGCCGAGCGCGACGACGAACTCGTCGCTGCGCGACTCGTCGGCGAACACGACGGCGTTGACCATGCCGCGCAGCCGATCGTGGCCCTTCTCGCCGTACTGGCGCTCGAGCACCGCGGCCTCGACGAAGCGCTCGGGCGCGATCAGCTCGCCGACGATCGACGGCTTGGCGCTGTCGTGCTCGCGCAGGATCGCGACGACGTCGCGCGGCGGCATCTCGTCGATCACCTTCGCGAGCGCGCGGTCGCCCTCCTGGTCGGCGAGCACCGCGAGCGCGCGCTCCGCGCTCTCGATGTCGCCCTCGAAGACCATCGCGGACACGGTGGTGACGATGGGATGGGTCACGGCTCGTTCCTCCGGTCGAAGCCCTGCTGCTCGAGGAAGTCGTCGGCGAGGCCCTCGACGTCGTCCTCGCCCTCGCCCTCGTCGCGGTCGTCGCCGTCGTCGCGCTCGCGACGCGCTCCGCCCTCGGCCTCGGGGTCGACCGCCGGCCCGGTCTCGGCGCGCTGCTTCGAGAGCAGGTACTCGAGGCCGACGACGGTCGCGAGGAACGCCGGTCCCGCCTCCTCCTCGAGCGCACGCTCGACGAGCGGGCGCGCCCACGAAGCGACCTCGACCAGCCGCGACAGCTCGCCCCAGGACGGCAGTTCGTCCGGCTCGCAGCCGAGCAGGTCCTCGATCGCGGGCACGCGGCCCGGCGGCAGGTGGAAGGCGCCGTGCAGCGCGGGCGCGAGCATCAGCGGGTCGGTATCGATCATCGAGACCACGGCGGCGAAGCCCGCGCGCTTGTCGCGCAGGCGGCGATCGAGCACGTCGTGGCCTTCGCTGTCGAGGCGCAGGTCCTCGATCTCCGACAGGTAGCCGTCCTGCAGCTCGTGGAAGTAGCGCGACAGGTTCATTCGAGTCCGGCGAGGTAGGTGCGGAACATCGCGTCGGCGACCGACGCGGGATCGTCGAGCAGGCGCTTCTGGCGGCGCGCGTCGTGCGCGCGGCGCCGATCCTCGTCGATCAGCAGGTCGTACGCTTCCTGCGCCTCGCGGAAGCGCTCGGCCGCGTCGGGCGCGGGGTTGCGGTCCGGGTGGAAGATCGACGCCTTCTTGCGGAAGGCGAGCCGGATGTCGGCTGGGGTCGCAGTCGACGCGACGCCTAGCACGTCGTACGGGTCTCGTTCGGTGGCCATCGGTGCTGCCGGGGGGAAGGCTCGCGGGGCGCGGGGCCGCGCGGGGCCGCGCGGGGCCGGAATGATGGCACAGCCGCGGCCCGGAGGCAGCGCGGCGCACGCGTCGGGGCGGGTCGGAGGGCGGCGCGTCGGGGCGCTCAGCGGCCCTCGGATCGCGAGCATCGTCCGAGAAGGCCGCAGGGTCGCCCGCACGGGGCGTGGTCGAAAGGCGGAACCGACGAACGGAGGCTCCGAGAGGTCGGACTCGCCGGTCAGGGTCGGGACGGGCCGCTGGCGGTGCGGGACGGCGCGCGGCCGGCACGGTGGAACGGGACATGGCGGGCGCCGGATCGATGGGGGACCATGCTGCGGGTTCGCGGGCGCACGGACCGCGCTGTCCTCGGATCGCGGCGGCGCGCCCCCGCGCCCGGTCCGATCCACGACGACCCCATCGAGGAGCCTCGCGCCATGAGCCACACGTACCTGCAGCTCGACGTCTCCGACCGCGTCGCGACGGTCACGCTCCATCGGCCCGACAAGGGCAACGCGCTCGCGCCGGCGGTGCTCGAGGAGGTCGAGTCGCTGTTCGGCGGCATCGCCGCGCGCGAGGACGTGAACGTCGTGGTGTTCACCGGCGGCGAGCGCTACTTCTCGGCGGGCTTCGACCTGAACGAGATCAGGAAGCTCCAGAAGGTGTCGAACGAGGCCTACACCGCGCTCTTCCACCGTGCCTACCGCGCGGTGCTGTTCTGCGAGCAGCCGGTGCTCTGCGCGGTCGGCGGCCCGGCGATCGCCGGCGGCTTCGACCTGACGATGATGTGCGACGTGCGCTACGCATCGACGCGCGCGAAGTTCGGCCAGCGCGAGATCGTGCTGTCGATGACGCCGATCATGGACCCGCTGTGGCGGATCATCGGGCTCGGCCGCGCCAAGGAGGTGGCGCTGTCGGGTCGGATCTACGACGCCCAGGAGGCCCTCGCGATGGGCTACGTCTCGAAGGTCTTCCCCGAGGGCGAGCTGCTGGCCTCGGTCGGCGCGATCGCGCGCGAGATGGCCGCCTACGACCGCGCATGCCTCGCGGAAACCAAGCGCCTGTCGAACCAGGTGCTGAACCAGGACCTGGACTCGGCGATGCGGATGCAGGAGTGGCTGTTCCGCACCTACATCGGCGCCGAGGACTCCCATCGGCGCATCGATGCGCTGCAGGCGCAGCTCGCGGCGAGCCGCCGCAAGCCGGCCTGATTCCTTCAACCACCCCGCGAACGAGAGACCATGGCGATCTTCGAACTCCGCACCTACGACGTCGTCGTCGGCAAGATGGCCGACGTCACCGAGCTGTACCGCACCGAAGGCTGGGCCGCGATCGAGCGTCACCCGAAGAAGCTGGTCGGCTACTTCACCGGCGACATCGGCGCGCTGAACCAGCTGGTCCACCTGTGGAAGTTCGACGACGACGCGGACCGGCGCGCGTTCTGGAAGGGCCTGTTCTCGGACCCGCAGTTCATGGCGTTCGCGGCGAAGCTGCGGCCGTTGCTGCGCGCGCAGGAGAACAAGCTGCTGATGGCGGCGCCCTGGGGGCCGACGCCCTGAGTCGCGCGGCCGCCGCGGCGGCGCGCGGCCGCTGCGGCCCGGGCGGCTTGCCACGAACGGCCACGCTGGCTATCCTTGCAACTCGGTTATATATGCAACCGCATTGCAACTGATGGTCTCGGGCCGAACCGGGGCCACGCGCTCCCGGAGAGGCCCGTCCCCATGTCCGTCGATCCGCTCGCCCGGGCGCGCTCGTTCGCGCTCGTGCTCCTCGCCGCGTCCCCCACGGCCGCGCTCGCCCAGCCGGCACCGGCCGCGCCGGCGCCGGCGTTGCCCGCCGTCGAGGTCGTGGGCCGCACCGAGTCGGGCACCTACCACGCCGACGACGCCGAGGGCACGAAGACCGAGCTGCCGCTGCGCGAGCTGCCGCAGTCGGTGCGCACGATCACCCGTCAGGCGATCGACGACCTCGGTGCGACCCGGCTCGACGACGTGCTCGACTTCGTCGGCGGGGTCTCGCGCCAGAACAACTTCGGCGGCCTGTGGGACAACGTCGCGATCCGCGGCCTGCCCGGCAACGAGAACACCGGGATGGCGACGCTGCTGAACGGCTTTCCCGGCAACCGCGGCTTCAACGCGCCGCGCGACCTCGCACCGATCGACCGGATCGAGTTCCTGAAGGGCCCGGCGAGCGCGCTGTACGGTTCCTCCGAGCCCGGCGGCACGCTGAACATGGTCTCCAAGCGCCCGCAGTGGCGCGCGGCGAACGCGCTCGAGCTCTACGGCGGCAGCTTCGGCTTCTGGCGCGCCGCGGTCGACACCACCGGGCCGATCGGCGATCGCGTCGCGTACCGCCTCAACGCCGGCATCGAATCGCGCGACGGCTTCCGCGACTTCGTGCCGAGCGACCGCTGGATCGTGGCGCCTGCGCTCACCGCGAAGCTCGGCGCGCGCACGCTGCTGGAGTACGTCGGCGAGTTCGTCGAGCAGAAGACCCCGCTCGATCGCGGCGTCGTCGCGGTGAACGGCCAGCTCGGCGCGATCCCGCGCAGCCGTTTCCTCGGCGAGCCGGCCGACGGGCGCATGGAGGTGAGCAACCGGACCCACCAGGCGGTGCTCACCCACCAGTGGTCCGACGCGTGGCGCGCCCGGATCGGGCTGCAGTACCGGGAGACCGCGCTCACCGGCTTCTCGACCGAGGCCACGGCGCTGCAGGCCGACGGTGCGACGCTGCGCCGCCAGCGCCGGTTCCGCGACTACGACTCCGACGACACCACGGTGCAGGCGGAGCTGATCGGCCGGGTGCAGGCGTTCGGCGTCGAGCACGAGCTGCTGGTGGGCATCGAGTCGTGGCGCTTCGAGCAGGACCAGCTGATGCTGCGGGTGAACCCGACGGCTGCCGCGCCGTATGCGATCGACATCTTCAACCCGGTCTACGGCCAGCGTCAGCCGGTGCCTCTGCCCAACACCGACACCCGCGAGCGCCAGCGCGGCACCGCGTTCTACCTGCAGGACGCGATCCGCGTCGCGCAGGACTGGCGGGTGGTCGCGGGCGTGCGCATCGACGACGTGACGCTGGACCTGCTGAACCGGCGCACCGGCGTGCAGACCCGCAACGACCCGACCGCGATCACGCCGCGGCTCGGGGCGACCTGGCTCGCTTCGCCGACCGTCAGCCTCTACGCGAACGCCGGCCGCTCGTTCCGGCCGAACGTGGGCACCGACGCGGCGAGCACGCCGTTCGAGCCCGAGACCGGGCAGTCGATCGAGCTCGGCGCGAAGTGGGAGCGGCTCGACCGGCGCCTGGGCGCGACCGCGGCGCTGTTCGACATCCGCAAGCGCAACGTGCTGACCGCCGACCCGGTCAACGCGGGCTTCTCGACCGCCGCCGGACGGATCGGCAGCCGCGGCGTCGAGCTCGACGTCGCCGGCCAGCTCACGCGACACTGGCGGCTCAACGCCAGCTTCGTGTGGAACGACGTGCGGATCCTGGAGGACAACGTGCTGGAGGTCGACGGGCGGCTGCTCGGCGTGCCGCGCGTCAACGGCAGCGTGCTCGCCGTCTACGAGGACGTGCTGCCCAACGGCCAGCGCTTCGGCGTGGGCGGTGGGGTGACGCACGTCGGCGAGCGGCTCGGGCAGGCGCGCACGCAGGCCGAGGCGGCCGCCGGGGCGCCGGCCTTCGAGCTGCCGGCCTACACCACCGCGCGGGTGGTGGCCTGGTTGCGACTGTCGCCGCAGCTGCGCCTGATGCTCGACGTCGACAACCTGTTCGACACGACCTTCTACACCAGCTCCTTCAGCCGGGTCTGGGTCACGCCCGGGATGCCGCGCACGGTCACCCTCGGGCTGCAGGGGCGGTTCTGACGCGCACGCCGGACCGGGGGCGGCGCGGGTTCGTCGCGGCAACGGGGGCGGCGCTCGCCGCGGCGCCCGTCGTGCGGGCGCGCGGCCAGCCCGCCGGGCGCCCGCCGCTGGT
>JBILTM010000081.1:0-19791 GCA_044371545.1 Burkholderiaceae bacterium | reverse complement strand
GGAGACCGTGTCGACCGACTACGACACCTCCGATCGGCTGTATTTCGAGCCGCTGACGCTCGAGGACGTGCTCGAGATCGTCGACAAGGAGAAGCCGGTCGGCGTGATCGTGCAGTACGGCGGCCAGACGCCGCTCAAGCTCGCCAAGCCTCTGGAGGCGGCGGGCGTGCCGATCATCGGCACCAGCCCGGAGTCGATCGACATCGCCGAGGACCGCGAGCGTTTCCAGAAGCTGCTGGTCAAGCTCAACCTGCGCCAGCCGCCGAACCGCACCGCGCGCACCGAGGTCGAGGCGCTCGCGCTCGCGCAGGAGATCGGCTACCCGCTGGTGGTGCGCCCGAGCTACGTGCTCGGTGGTCGCGCGATGGAGATCGTCCACGAGCAGCGCGACCTCGAGCGCTACATGCGCGAGGCGGTCAAGGTCTCGAACGACTCGCCGGTGCTGCTCGACCGCTTCCTCAACGACGCGATCGAGGTCGACGTCGACTGCATCTGCGACGGCGAGGCCGTGCTGATCGGCGGCGTGATGGAGCACATCGAGCAGGCGGGCGTGCACTCGGGCGACTCGGCGTGCTCGCTGCCGCCGTACTCGCTGTCGGCCGAACTGATCGCCGAGCTCAAGCGCCAGACCGAGCTGATGGCGCGGGCGCTGAAGGTCGTCGGCCTGATGAACGTGCAGTTCGCGATCCAGCACGACGCCGCCGGCACCGCCACGGTGTTCGTGCTCGAGGTGAACCCGCGCGCGTCGCGGACGGTGCCGTACGTCTCCAAGGCGACCGGCATCCCGCTCGCGAAGGTCGCGGCACGCTGCATGGTCGGCGAGACGCTGGCCGCGCAGGGCGTCACCAAGGAGATCGTGCCGCCGTACTACTCGGTGAAGGAGGCGGTGTTCCCCTTCGTCAAGTTCCCGGGCGTCGACACCATCCTCGGGCCGGAGATGAAGTCGACCGGCGAGGTGATGGGCGTCGGCTACACCTTCGGGGAGGCCTTCGTGAAGTCGCAGCTCGGCGCGGGCGTGAAGCTGCCGACCGGCGGCACCGCGTTCATCTCGGTCAAGGCGGGTGACCGCGCCCGCGCGGTCGAGTGCGCGCGCGGCCTGCACGAGCTCGGCTTCAAGCTGGTCGCCACGCGCGGCACCGGGGTCGCGATCGCCGCGGCGGGCCTGCCGGTGACCACCGTGCACAAGATCCAGGAAGGCCGGCCGAACGTGGTCGACATGATGAAGAACGGCGAGATCTCGATGGTCATCAACAGCGTCGAGGAGAAGCGCAGCGCGATCGCCGACTCCCGCGCGCTGCGGACCACGGCACTCGCGCAGCGGATCACCTACTACACGACGATCGCGGGCGCGCTCGCGGCGGTCGAGGGGATGCGCCACGTGCAGGGCCTGGAGGTCTATCCGCTGCAGGCGCTGCACCGCAGCCTGCCGGCCGCGGCCTGAGCCGAGCGACGGGCGGGGGCTTGCGAGCGGGCCGTCGCGCCCGCGCGCTAGTATCGGCCGCATGAACCGCGCTGCCGTCGCACGCTCCGGCTTCCGCGCCCGTCCTGCCAGGACGGTCGCGGCGCTGATGCTCGCAATGCTCGTCGTGCAGCTCGCCGCGCAGTGGTGCGCCTGGCACTGCGGTGCGGTCGATCTCCTCGAACGCACGCCGTTCTCGTCGCTCGGCGACGCGGCCGCGACGCGTCACGTCGAGGCCGTCGTGTCCGCGGGGTCCGCCGGGCCCGCCCTCGCGGCGGCGGCGTCGACCTTCGACGTCGCGCCGGGCGACACTTCGGCCCGCTGCGGCGCGCAGGCCTGGTGCGAGCTCGGCCAGACGCCGCCGCTCGAGTCGTCCGCACCGCCCGTCCTCGCCCACGCCGCGTCCGCACCCGATCCGGCGCCCTCGGCGCCCGTCGCCGCCTTCCTGTCCAGCCCCGAGGAACGGCCGCCCGCCGCCTGAGGGCGTGCCCGCGGTCCGGCGCATGCGCGCCGGTGTCTCCACCATTCCCGGAGGACCCCGATGGTGCGTGCTCCCCGCGCGGCGCTCGCCGCCGCGCTGCTGCTCGCCGCGTCGACGCCGGCGCGGGCCGGGCTCTTCATCGCCCAGGACGTCTGGATGGCCATGGCCTTCTGGACGCCCGAGTACCGGATGGCCGAGGCGATGTACGGCGTGACGCCGCGGCTGTCGGTCGGCGCCGGCATGCTGTCCCTGCGCTCGGACGAACGCGTGCCGATGCGCCAGCAGGTCGACGTCGGCTACCTGCAGGCGAATTGGCTGGTCCACCGGATCCACCGGCCGGACAGCGTCGCCAACGCCTACGTGTTCGGCGGGCTGGGCGCGTCGCGTGGCGATTTCTTCGCCGGCACCGCCTCGACGCTGCACGGCGGCCTCCAGCTCGACTGGGAGTCGCGGCGCTGGTACGTGAACGGCAACGTGCACTGGTGGCGCGCCGACGCGTTCTCCTACAGGATCGATTCGCTGACCGTCGGCTGGGCGCCCTATGCGGCCGACTACGAGGACTGGGCGACCTGGTTCCTGCTGCGCGGCGAGCGCCGCGAGAACCTGACCGAGGGCACCGAGGTCTTCCCGACGCTGCGGCTGTTCCGCCGCGACTGGTGGTTCGAGATCGGGCGCAGCACCCGCGGCGCCTGGATGTTCAACGTGATGCACGTGTTCTGAGGATGGATGCCATGACCCGTTCCCTGCTCCGCGCGGCCGCCGCGCTCGTGGCGTTCGCACTCGCCGCGCCCGCTTGGGCCGAGGCCCGCAGCGCGCGGATCGGCGTCGACGGCATGGTCTGCGCGTTCTGTGCGCAGGGCATCGAGAAGAAGCTCAAGTCGCGCGCCGAGATCGAGCGGATCTTCGTGTCGCTCGAGAACCGGATCGTCGCGGTCGGCTTCCGCGACGGCCGCACGCTGTCCGACGACGCGCTCGGCCGGCTGATCGCGGACGCCGGCTACAAGGTGACGGGGATCTCGCGGACCGACGAGTCGGTCGACGCGATCCGCGACGCGGTGCGCCGCCGATGAGCGGGCGAGTCGGCTCGACACCGATCGAGGGCCACCGCACGCCGGCCGCGCTCGCGCTGCTCGCCAGCGCCTCGACCTTGCTGTGCTGCGCGCTGCCGGCGCTGCTGGTGTCGATCGGCGCGGGCACCACGCTGGTCGCGCTGACCGGCGCGGTACCGCAACTCGTCTGGCTGTCGGAGCACAAGGACGTGCTGTTCGCGGTGTCGGCCCTGCTGCTGGTGGCCGCCGGCGCGGCGCAGTGGCGGGCCCGCTCGCTGCCGTGTCCGGTCGACGCCGCGCTCGCGCGGGCCTGCACCCGGGCGCGCCGGACGTCGGTGCTCACCTGGGCCGCGTCGGTCGCGACCTGGGTGGTCGGCGCGACCTTCGCCTACGTGCTGCCGGCGCTCGGGTGAGCGCGCCGCACGCGCTGCGCGCCGACCCCGTCCCCGTCAGGGGCGCGCGGGCCGGTGCTACACTCCGGCGCTCGCCGCCCCGGGCATCCTGTCCGGGGCGCGTTTTTTTTCGGAGCAGGACGTGAGCACGATCCCGTTGACGGTGCGCGGTGCGCAGCGGCTGAAGGACGAGCTGCAGCGGCTGAAATCGGTCGAGCGGCCCGCTGTCATCACCGCGATCGCCGAGGCGCGTGCGCAGGGCGACCTGTCCGAGAACGCCGAGTACGACGCCGCCAAGGAGAAGCAGGGCTTCATCGAGGGCCGCATCGCGGAGATCGAGGGCAAGCTCGCGTCCGCGCAGGTGATCGACCCGTCGACGCTCGATGCGGGCGGCCGGATCGTGTTCGGGGCGACCGTCCAGCTCGAGGACCTCGAGGCCGGCGACACCGTGACCTACCAGATCGTCGGCGACGACGAGGCCGACATCAAGGACGGCAAGATCTCGGTGTCGAGCCCGATCGCGCGCGCGCTGATCGGCAAGTTCGCCGGCGACGTCGCCGAGGTCAGGGCCCCCGGCGGCCTCCGCGAGTACGAGGTCCTGGACGTCCGCTACCTGTAGCCGGCGTGGCGCTCCGACCGGTGCCGCGCGGCGCCCCGGCGCCCGAGCGGGCCGGGGCGGCTCCGCGTGCGGCCGTGCCGCCCGAGGGCGGCCGCGCCGACGTGCGGGCGCCGGTCGCGCCACCGCGGGCCGCGCCCGAACCGCCGCGGGCCGGCGGGCCGCCGGCGGCACCGCCGCGAGGCGAGGGCGCGCCGAAGCCGCCGCGTGACGCGGCCGAGCCGGCGCCGGTCCTGGGTGCCGGAGTCCCCGAGCGTCCCCTCGGCGCCGGCGAGCCGGACCCGCCGCGCGGCGCCGCGGACCCGCTGCGCGACCCGGACCCGGCGGGACCCCGGGCTGCGCCCGTGCCGGTCGGCCGCGCCGTCGAGGCGCCGCCCGGCCGAACCGCGGGCCGCGGGGCCGACGCGCCGTCCGAGCGCGGTCCGAACGAGCCCGGGCCGCGCGCCGCGCCGGCAGGGCGTGCACCGGCAGGGCGTGCACCGGCAGGGCGTCCACCTTCAGGGCGCGGACCCGCGGGCCGTGCGCCGGCCGGCCGCGAACCGGCACCGGTCGTGGGCCGAGCGCCCGTACCGCGGGCTCCGGTCGACGCCGGCCCCCGCGCTGCGCTGCCGCCCGCAGGACGCCCGCCCCGGATCCCCGACGACGCGCCCCCCGACACGGCGCGCGCCACCGACGGATCGAGCGCGCCGCGCGCGCCGCGCAGCCCCGGCCCGACCGGCCGCCCGGCCGGCGCGCGGCTGCGCCGCGGCGGGGCCTCCTCGGCCGGCGAGCGCGGCACGCCCGGGCGGGCGCGACGCTTGGGCGCCGGCTTGCCCTCGGCGGCCAGCTTCTTCGGCACCGACAGCGTCGGACGCCTGCGCGCGGCCGGCGCCGGCGCGGGCGCGGCGCCGATCGGCCCGTCGTCCTCGGCCCGGGGCCGCCACAGCACGACCAGCTTCCCGATCGCCTGCACCAGCGCCGCGCCGGTGCGCGCCTCCAGTTCCGCGGCCATCGCCTGGCGCGCGTCGCGGTCGTCCCCGAAGATGCGGACCTTGATCAGTCCGTGCGCGCCGAGCGCGCGGTCGGTCTCGGCGACCACCGCGTCGGTGAGGCCGTCGTTGCCGAGCATGACGACGGGGTCGAGCTCGTGCGCGCGCGCCCGCAAGGCTCGGCGGTCCGCGGACGACAACGTGGGGGCGGGGGCCGGCGTGCGGCCTTCTTCGGGCAGGTCTGTCATAGGCGCAGTGTAGTCGACCGGAATCCATGGCGAAGAACCGCTTCAGCAAGGCGTGGATCCACGCGCACCTGAACGATCCGTACGTGAAGCTCGCGCAGCAGCGGAAGTACCGCTCGCGCGCGGCCTTCAAGCTGATCGAGATCGACGATCAGGACCGGCTGATCCGGCCCGGCCAGACGATCGTCGACCTCGGCTCGGCCCCGGGCAGCTGGTCGCAGGTGCTGCGCGAGAAGCTCGCCGGCCCCGGCGGCACGGTGAACGGCCGGATCGTCGCGATCGACGTGCTGCCGATGGAGCCGGTCGACGGCGTGGTGTTCCTGGAGGGCGACTTCCGCGACGACGCGGTGCTCGCGCAGTTCGAGGCGCTGCTCGAGGGCCGCAAGGCCGACCTTGTGCTTTCCGACATGGCTCCCAACCTGTCCGGCGTGGGGCTGGCCGACGCGGCGCGGATGGGGCACCTCGCCGAGCTGGCGCTGGAGTTCGCCGAGCGGCACCTGAAGCCGGACGGCGCGCTGCTGATCAAGTGCTTCCACGGCAGCGGCTACAGCCAGATCGTCGAGGCGTTCAAGCGGACGTTCGTCTCGGTCGCCGTGCGCAAGCCGAAGGCGTCCCGGGCGGAGTCGGCCGAAACCTACCTGCTGGGGCGGCGTCTGAAGCAGGGCACCGGGGAATCCGTGGTGTCGTCCGGGGCTTGACAATGGACGAGCGGCCGGTTCCAGGGGCCGATCGGGGGTAGAATGGTTCGATTCGACCGGGCTCGCCGCGTGGCGGGCCGCGAAGGAGCGTTTACGTGAACAACATGTTCTCCAAGGCGGCGGTCTGGCTGGTGATCGCGCTGGTCCTGTTCACCGTGTTCAAGCAGTTCGACACGCGACAGGTCCGGGGCGGCGACATGCCGTACTCGCAGTTCATGGACGAGGCCAAGGCCGGGCGCATCGACAGCGTCGTGGTCGACGGCCGGACCCTTCGCGCCAAGACCAAGGAAGGCCGGGGCATCACCGTCTACTCGCCGGGTTCCGGCGACATCTGGATGGTGTCCGACCTGATGAAGTTCGGCGTGCAGGTCAACGCCAAGCCCGAGGAGGAGCAGAGCCTGCTGATGAGCATCTTCATCAGCTGGTTCCCGATGCTGCTGCTGATCGGCGTCTGGGTGTTCTTCATGCGCCAGATGCAGGGCGGCGGGCGCGGCGGCGCGTTCTCGTTCGGCAAGAGCCGCGCGCGGATGCTCGACGAGTCGAACAACTCGATCACCTTCGCCGACGTCGCCGGCTGCGACGAGGCCAAGGAAGAGGTCCAGGAACTGGTCGACTTCCTGCGCGACCCCTCCAAGTTCCAGAAGCTCGGCGGCCGGATCCCGCGCGGCGTGCTGATGGTCGGCTCGCCCGGTACCGGCAAGACGCTGCTCGCCAAGGCGATCGCCGGCGAGGCGAAGGTGCCGTTCTTCAGCATCTCCGGCTCGGACTTCGTCGAGATGTTCGTCGGCGTGGGCGCGGCCCGCGTGCGCGACATGTTCGAGAACGCCAAGAAGCACGCGCCCTGCATCCTGTTCATCGACGAGATCGACGCGGTCGGCCGCCAGCGCGGCGCGGGCCTCGGCGGCGGCAACGACGAGCGCGAGCAGACGCTGAACCAGCTGCTGGTCGAGATGGACGGCTTCGAGACCGGCCAGGGCATCATCGTGATCGCCGCGACCAACCGGCCCGACGTGCTCGACCCGGCGCTGCTGCGCCCGGGCCGCTTCGACCGCCAGGTGGTCGTGCCGCTGCCGGACATCCGCGGCCGCGAGCAGATCCTGAACGTGCACATGCGCAAGGTCCCGATCGGCCCGGACGTCAAGGCCGACGTGATCGCGCGCGGCACGCCCGGCATGTCCGGCGCGGACCTCGCCAACCTCGTGAACGAGGCGGCGCTGTTCGCCGCGCGTCGCGCGGCCCGGCTGGTCGAGATGATCGACTTCGAGCGCGCCAAGGACAAGATCATCATGGGCGCCGAGCGGCGCTCGATCGTGATGCCCGAGGAGGAGCGCCGCAACACCGCCTATCACGAGTCCGGCCACGCGCTGGTCGCGCGGATGCTGCCCAAGACCGACCCGGTCCACAAGGTCACGATCATCCCGCGCGGCCGCGCGCTCGGCGTCACCATGCAGCTGCCCACCGAGGACCGCTACAGCATGGACCGCGAGCGCATGAAGAGCATGATCTCGGTGCTCTTCGGCGGCCGGATCGCCGAGGAGGTGTTCATGAACCAGATGACCACCGGCGCGTCCAACGACTTCGAGCGGGCGACCGCGCTGGCCCGCGACATGGTCACGCGCTACGGCATGAGCGAGACGCTCGGTCCGATGGTCTACGCGGAGAACGAGGGCGAGGTCTTCCTGGGCCGGTCGATCACCAAGACGACCAACATGTCCGAGGAGACGATGCGCAAGGTCGACTCCGAGATCCGCCGGATCATCGACGAGCAGTATGCGGTGGCCCGAAAGATCATCGAGGAGAACCGCGACAAGATCGAGGCGATGACCAAGGCGCTGCTCGAGTGGGAGACCATCGACGCCGAGCAGATCGAGGACATCATCGCCGGCCGTCCGCCGCGCGCGCCGAAGGACCGCGGTCCCAACCAGCCGGGCACGCCGCCAGCCTCGCCGTCGCCGGGCGTCGCGCCCAACGCGCCGGCCGCGCCCGCAGCGCACTGACGGGCCCGCGGCGCACGCGCCGCAGGCCCGCCCCGACGGCCACGCGCCCGCCCTCCGGCGGGCGCGTCCGTTTCCGGCGCCACCGACGCCGCGCCGCCCCGACGCCTCCGAAGCCCCGATGACGAGCCCGAGCTCCAGCGCCCCTCGCGACCCGGCCCCGACGCTGCGCTGCGGCCGCTTCGAGCTCGCGCTCGGCCGGCCGCGGATCATGGGCGTCGTCAACCTGACCGCGGATTCGTTCTCCGACGGCGGCCGCTGGCTCGAGTCCTCTGCTGCGATCGCGCACGCCCACCGGCTGCTGGAGGAGGGAGCCGAGCTGCTCGACCTCGGCGCCGAGTCCACGCGGCCCGGCGCGCCGCCGGTGGCGGCCGAGGTCGAGCTCGCCCGCCTGCGCCCGGTGCTGCGCGCGCTCGCCGACGCCGGCGTGCCGCTGTCGGTCGACACCCGCAAGCCCGAGGTGATGCGCGCGGTGCTCGACGAGGGCGCCGACATGATCAACGACGTCGCGGGCTTTCGCACCGAGGCGGCGATCGACGCGGTGCGCGGCTCGGGGGCCGCGTGTTGCGCGATGCACATGCTCGGCGACCCGCTGACGATGCAGCAGGCGCCCGTCTATCGGGACGTCGTCCTCGAGGTCCGCGATTGGCTTGCCGCACGGGTGGCCGCGTTGCAGCATGCCGGGGTGGACCGCGCGCGGATCGTCGTCGACCCGGGCATCGGCTTCGGCAAGACCCTCGAGCACAACCTCGCGCTCCTCGCGCGGCTGCCCGAAGCGTCGCCCCCGGGGGTGCCGGTGCTGGTCGGCGTGTCTCGCAAGTCGATGCTCGGCGCGATCACCGGCCGGTCCGTCGGCGAGCGGCTGCCCGGGAGCCTCGCGGCGATGCTCGCCGCGGTCGCGCGCGGCGCGCGGATCGTCCGCGTGCACGACGTCGCCGCGACGCGCGACGCGCTCGCCGTCTGGAGCGCGATCGACGGCGCCCGCGCCTGAAACGAACGGCTGGGAAGGACACGAACGATGGGACGCAAGTACTTCGGGACCGATGGGGTGCGCGGACGGGTCGGCGAGGCGCCGATCACGCCGGAGTTCGTGATGCGGCTCGGCTACGCGGCGGGCCGCGTGCTCGCGCAGCGCACCGGCCCGCGTCCGGCGGTGCTGATCGGCAAGGACACCCGCATTTCCGGCTACCTGCTCGAGGCCGCGCTCGAGGCCGGCTTCTCGGCCGCGGGCGTGGACGTGCTGCTGTCGGGTCCGCTGCCCACCCCCGCGGTCGCGTACCTGACGCGCGCGCTGCGGCTGTCGGCCGGCGTGGTGATCAGCGCGTCGCACAATCCGTTCGACGACAACGGCATCAAGTTCTTCTCGCTCGACGGCAACAAGCTGCCCGACGAGACCGAGGCGCGCATCGAGGCTGCGCTCGAGGAGCCGATGGGCTGCGTGAAGTCCGAGCAGCTCGGCCGCGCGAAGCGCATCGAGGACGCCGCCGGCCGCTACATCGAGTTCTGCAAGAGCACCTTCCCCAACGACCTCGACCTGCACGGCCTGAAGGTCGTCGTCGACTGCGCGCACGGCGCCGCATACCACACCGCGCCGCACGTGTTCCACGAGCTCGGCGCCGAGGTGGTGTCGATCGGCACCTCGCCGAACGGCCTGAACATCAACGACAAGGTCGGCGCGACGCACACCGACGCCCTGTGCAAGGCGGTGCTCGAGCACCGGGCCGACCTCGGCATCGCGCTCGACGGCGACGCCGACCGGCTGATGATGTGCGACGCGAGCGGCCGCCTCTTCAACGGCGACGAGCTGCTCTACCTCATCGTGCGCGAGCGCACTCGCCACCGCCACGTCGCGGGCACCGTCGGCACCCTGATGTCGAACTTCGGCCTCGAGCAGGCGTTCCAGCGGCTCGGCGTGAACTTCGCGCGCGCGAAGGTCGGCGACCGCTACGTGCTGGAGATGATGCAGCAGCGCGGCTGGCTGTACGGCGGCGAGAGCTCGGGGCACCTGCTGTGCCTCGACTGCCACACCACCGGCGACGGCACGATCAGCGCGCTGCAGGTGCTGGGCGCGGTGCGGCGCAGTGGCAAGACCCTCGCCGAGCTGACCGATGACCTCGTCATGTATCCGCAGCGCCTGATCAACGTGAAGGTCGCCAAGGGCTTCGACTGGCAGGGGCACGCCGCGCTGCGCGAGGCGACCGTGCAGGTCGAGCGCGAGCTCGGCACCGACGGTCGCGTGCTGATCCGCCCGTCGGGCACCGAGCCGCTGCTGCGCGTGATGGTCGAGGCGCGCAACGACGACACCGCCGACCGGCTGGCCCGGCGGCTCGCGGAGTCGGTGGCGGCCTGAACGTCGGACGGGCGCGCGAGGGACCGTCGTCGGGGACCACGACGGGGCGCGTGGCGCCCCGTGTCGTGTCGATCGACCGATGCGCAGCGAAGCGCGCCCGGTCCGTCGGGCGTCAGATGCCCGGCGTCACCAGGAAGGCCGCGATGTCGGCCAGGTCCTGCCCGTTGAGCACCGGGAACGCGAGCTGGCGCATCGTGCCGCCCGCGTTGTTCGAGATCGCGCGCGCGATCAGCTCCGGATTGTTCGCCGCTCGCAGCGCCGTGGGCGAGAACTGCGCCGGGCCGTGACAGCCCTCGCACGACAGCATCGTGTTCGGCAGGTCCGAGTAGATCGCCTTGCCGCGTACCGCGTTGCCGGCTGGGTAGCCCGACGAAGCCGGCGCGGGCGCCGCAGCCGGGGCCGGTGCCGGTGCCGCCGCGGGAGCCGCGGTCGTCGTGCCGGTCGTCGTGGTGCTCGTCGGCGAGTCGCTGCCTCCGCCGCCGCACGCGGCCAGCGCGGCCAGCGTCAGCGCCGAGGCGATCCGCAGGGTGGTCGGGGTGCGTTTCATCGTGGGGCTCCGCAGTGCGCGTCGCAGCGGGGCGGGCGACGCGTCGGCGAGGATGCCGGCCGTCCGCGCGCCGCGCAGTCGCGCCCCGCGCGAGCGGTCGGTTCGGTGCACCGATTGGCGCGAGACCGTGGCGCGCGACCGCTCGTCGTCGCGCCGGCGCACCCGACCCGATGCGCTACACTCGCCCGGCGTCGGGGCGTAGCTCAGCCCGGTAGAGTGCTTGCTTTGGGAGCAAGATGTCGGAGGTTCGAATCCTCTCGCCCCGACCATCGGCTATACTCGCGGTCTTGCCCTGCAGGACCCTCTGCCCGTAGCTCAGCTGGATAGAGCATCGGCCTTCTAAGCCGAGGGTCACAGGTTCGAGTCCTGTCGGGCAGGCCAGGTTTCTCCGGCGCGGCGCCCGCTGCCCGGACCGGTGGTGGCTGTAGCTCAGTTGGTAGAGTCCCGGATTGTGATTCCGGTTGTCGGGGGTTCGAGTCCCCTCAGCCACCCCACGCATCGCTGACGAAAGGGCCCCGAGCGGGCCCTTTGTCTTGGGTACGGGCCGCGCGGCCGCTCGTCGCGACGTCGCGAGTCACGCTGCAGGCCATGTGCGTCTCGACGGCACCGGCGACCCGGGAGGACCGACCGCCGGTCCCGTGTCGTTTGTCCCTGCGCGCGTGCGCGTGCAGCGTCGGGCCCTATCCTTTCCCGAGCAGGACGTGCCGATGCGCAGACCCCGACCGATCCCGTTCGCTGCCGTGCTGCTGCTCGCTGTGGCATCCGGGTGCGCGTCGCTGGCGCCCGAGCCGCCGCCGCCGGCCCCGGCCCCCGCGGCCGCGGCCGCGGCCGCTCCCGAGACGAGCGTGGTGGACGACGCCGCGCCCGCGCCCAAGGCCGCGGCGAGCCCCGCGGGCACGACGCGCCCGGCCGCGCCGCGCACGGCGGCCCGCTCCGCTGCGGCCGCGGCGAGCGCGAAGTCCGGCGCCTCGTCGGACTCCCGGGCGCGCGCGCCGGTCACCTCGCCCGAAGGAGGCGCAGGGGCCGCCGCGGCACGAAGTGCGACGCCCGCGTCGGACCCGTCGGTCGGTCCGAGCGTGACGACCTTCGTCTTCTCCGACGCGCCGGCACCGGTCCGTCGCGAGGCCACCCGCGGCGAGGCGGCCCCCGCCCCGAACGCGGCCCGCACGCCCGAGGGCTTCAACCCCTATCGCATCGCCTACGCGCCGGGCACGTACCGGTGCGAGCTCGGCCGCAGCGTCCAGGTCCGCACGGTGGCCGCGGACCAGCGCAGCACGGTGCTGCGCTGGGGCGAGGGCGACTACACGCTGCGCTCGGTCGATGCGCGCAGCGGCGCGCTGCGCTACGAGGACCCGGCCGCGGGCCTCGCGTGGATCGTGCTGAAGGATCGGGCGATGCTGCTCGACACGCGGGCCGGCCAGCGGCTCGCGAACGCGTGCAGGGCCCAGGCGACAGGCGGCCGGGACGGCGCCTGACCGCTTCGTCCGCGCGCGCTCCTATACTGGTCGCGCGATGCCCTCGAACTTCCACGACCGGGACCCCCTCTGGCGGCTGCGCCACGCGCTGGCGGGCGTGACGCTCGCGCTGCTGCTGTCGGTGTTCGTCGCGGCGTTCGCCGGCAGCGCGATCGGCGACGCGACCGGCGGCGACTACGACCGCCGCGTCACGATCTACCTGCTGCTCCTCGTCTACGTGGTCGCCGGCGCGGTGGTGCTGTTCGTCAAGGTCGCCCGGCACGAGACCCGACCGCTGTCGCCGGGCCGTGTCCTGCGCTGGTTCGCGAGCCTGTGGCTGTGGCCGGTGCTGCTGCTCGCGGCGGTGCGCCGCCCGCCGGGCGACGCACCGTCGTCGTGATGCGGTTCCGCGTGAGGCCGCGCGTCGCGCGGTAGGTCTCGAAGCGCTCGCGAAGGCCGGCACCGGCGCGGTCGGCCTGCGGCCACGCTGGCCATGCCATCGCCGCTGCCCCCTCGCGAGTCCGCCATGCCGTCCATCACCACCCGGACCTTCCGCCTGGCCGCCCCCGACTGGACCGGCCCCGACTGTCGCGCGGCCTGGGGCCTGGGCGCGGTGCTGCTGGTCGTCGCGGTGGCGCTGATCGCGCTCGACGTCGAGCTGACGCAGTACCAGAAGGCCTTCTTCGACGCGTTGCAGGGCCAGGACGCACCGGCCTTGCGCAAGGCGATCGGGGTGTTCTTCGTCACCGTCGCGCTGCTGATCGCCGCACTGGTGGCGAAGGCCCGGCTCGAGCAGGCGCTGACGATCCGCTGGCGGGCGCACCTCACCCGCAGCATGCTGTCGCGCTGGCTCGACGGCCACACCTTCTACCCGCATCGAGCGCGACAACGCCTGCGACAACCCGGACCAGCGGCTCACCGACGACACGACGAGTACGTGCGGCTGATGATCCCGCTGACGCCGGGCTTCGTCACCAACCTCGGCACGCTCGGGTCGATGGGCTGGATCCTCTGGCAGCACGCCGGGCCGGTGAGCTTCGAGCTGGGCGGCGGCACCGTCACCGTCCCGGGCTACCTGTTCTGGGTGGCCATCGGCTGGGGCCTGCTGCAGACGGTGGCCACGCACCGCGCGGGCCACACGCTCGCCGGCGCGACCGTGGTCCAGCAGGCGACCGAGGCCGACTTCCGCTTCGCGCTCGCGAAGGTGCGCGACTCGGCCGAGCAGGTCGCGCTGTACCGCGGCAACGCGGTCGAGCAGCAGCGGCTGATGCGGCTGTTCGACGCGATTCGCGCGAACTGGGCACGCTGATGCAGGACGTGGCGGCCTTCGCGGCCTTCGCGGCCACAGTGCAGGCGGTCGCGTGGTTCGCGCTCCGCTACCGCGACCTGTTCCAGCTGTCGGCCCGCGTGCAGCGCCTCTCGGGCATGCAGGCGGCGATGGACGCGCCGCCGCCCGAGGGCATCACCGTGTCGCGCGACGGTACGTCGCCGGCGGTGGAGGGCGAGGACGTCGCGCTCGGCCTGCCCGAGCGCCGCCTGCTGAGCCGCATCGGCGCGATGCGCTTCGCGCCCGGCGAGCGCTGGCTGGTGCACGGCCCGTCGGGTTGCGGCAAGAGCACGCTGCTGCGCGCGATCGCCGGGCTGTGGCCGTTCCAGGACGGCCGCATCCGCCTGCCCGGCGGCGCGCGGGTGATGTTCCTGCCGCAGAAGAGCTACCTGCCCGACGGCCCGCTCGACGAGGTGCTGGCGTATCCGGAAGCGGTGCGCGAGGGCGATCCCGCGCGGTTCGCGCAGGTGCTCGCCGACTGCCGCCTGCCACACCTGGTGCCGCGCCTCGCCGAGTCGACGCGCTGGAGCCACCGGCTCTCGCCCGGCGAGCAGCAGCGCCTCGCCTTCGCGCAGGCGCTGCTCTACGCCCCCGACGTGCTCTTGATGGACGAGGCCACCAGCGCGCTCGACAACGACACCGAGGCGCACCTGATGACGCTGCTCGCCGAGCGGCTGCCGCGCTGCACGGTGGTGAGCGTCGCGCACCGGACCACGCTGGAGGCGTTCCACGGCCACACGCTGGAGCTGAAGGCGCCGGCGCGCGGCTGAAGGCACTGCGGCGGCCCGTCGGCGCTGCGACGGCATCGTGCCGGGGCGTTGACGGGATCGTCCGCATCGGGACTGTATGGACGCGGCCGTTCGCCCGACGACGTCGCGACAGCCTTCCTCGAGGAGAGATCCGCATGCCGACCTCCACCTGCACCTCCGCCCCGCCGCACGACGGCCCGCCGTCGCCCGAGCGCCGCGTGCTGCTCGCCGCCGGCGCCTCCCTGGTGTGCGTGCCCGGCGCCGCATGGTCCCGCCCCGGGGCCGAGCCCACGCCGTCCCAGATGGAGGGGCCGTACTACCCGGTCGAGCCGATCCCGATCCGCGCCCGCCTGCGCGAGCTCGACGGCCGCAGGGCCCAGGGGCAGGGGCTGCTGCTCGCCGGACAGGTCTGGCGCGAGGGGCGTCCGGTGCCGCAGGCGCGGGTCGAGATCTGGCAGTGCGACGCGCGCGGCATCTACCGGCATCCCGCGCAGCGGGGCGAGCCCGACCCCGGCTTCGCGGGGTACGGCGCGCAGGTCACCGACGCCGAGGGGCGCTGGGCGTTCGACACGCTGATGCCCGTCGCCTACGAGAGCCGCCCGCCGCACATCCACCTGCGGGTGAAGCTCGCGGGGCGCACGGCGCTCACGTCGCAGCTCTACCTCGACGGACAGACCGAGGAGAGCGGTTTCCTGCGAAGGGTTCCCGGCCTGCAGGGGCCGCGCGACCGGCTGACGCTGCGGCCGGTGCCGGGCGAGGCCGGGCGCGAGCCGTCGGCCCGCTTCGACATCGTGCTGGCCTGACGGACGACGCTCGGGTCGCGTGGCGCGGCGCACCCGCCGCACGGCGCGCTCGGGGTCGCGTTCAAGCGCCGCCCCCCGCCTGCTCCGCGCGGCACGCGCCGCACCGGGGATGACGGTCCGTCGGCCGATTGGGTATAACGGCGGCACGCTCGTCCGGGTCCTTCCATGCCGAGGCAGGTTCGTCCGTCCCGAAACGCTCCGCCGCACGCGCGGCCGGAGACGCCGCTCTATGCGACGCTCGCGAAGTCGCTGGCCGACGCCATCCGCACCGGGCGGCATCCTAAAGGCTCGATGCTGCCCACCGAGGCGGAGCTGTCCCGCACCTGGTCGGTCTCCCGTCAGACCGTCCGCGAGGCCCTGCGCCGGCTCGACGAGCAGGGCCTGATCGTGCGGCGTCGCGGCGTCGGCACGAGGGTCGCCCGCGACGGCGGGGGACGCCGCTTCGTGCTGGGCGTCGGGACCATGACCGACATTGCCGAGTATGCGGATCGCGTCCGGCTGAAGGTGGAGTCGATGGCGAGCGTGAAGGCGAACGCGGAACTCGCGACCGTGCTCGGATGCCGAGCGGGCAGCCTGTGGATCGAGGTCAGGGGATGGCGCTACCCGGTCGGCGAGTCGGGGACGCCGGTCGCGGTCACGCGGATGTGGATCCGGGCGGACTACCCGGGACTCGAGCGACGACTTCGCGACATTGGCGGCACCGCGGTACACCGGCTCCTCGAGGACGAGTTCGGCGAGCACATCGGTGAGATCGAGCAGGAGATCACCGCCATCGCCATCCAGCCGGACGATGCGCGCCGGCTCGGCGTCGACCCCGGATCGCCGGGTCTTCGAATGCGCCGTCGCTTCCACGGCCGCGGCGGGCGCGTCGTGCTCGCTGGCTACGCCGTCTATCCGGGCGACCGGTTCTCGCACACGAGCCACTTCAAGCGGGACCGCGCCTGACGGTCGCGGGCGGCCCCCGTCGACGGGGCGCACGCGGAGTCCGCGACGCGAAATTGACATCGCGCGAGTTCTGCCGATACGCTGCGGACACAAACATTTGTACGGACCAGGGAGCACGCCTGGGAGGAGACGATCGTGCCGAGGCTCCCCGCGCCCGTCGAGGCGTACAACGTCGAGGATCTGCGCCGGCACGCACGACGCGTGCTGCCGCGCGGCCTGTTCGAGTTCCTGGACCGCGGCACCGAGGACGAATACGGGCTCGCCGCGAATCGTGCGGCCTTCGATCGCGTGCGATTCCGGCCGAACGTCCTGGTCGACGTCTCGAAGCGCTCGACGGCGACCACGCTGTTCGGCGGGAGCGCCAGCATGCCGGTCGTCGTCGCGCCCACCGGGGCGGCCGGCCTGCTTTGGCTCGACGGCGAGATCGCGGTCGCGCGTGCCGCCCGGGAAGCGGGCATCCCGTTCACGCTGTCGACCGCCTCGATCGTCTCGATGGAGCGCGTCGCGGCCGAGGCGGGCGGACGCCTGTGGTTCCAGCTGTACATGTGGCCCGACCGGGAGATGTCGTACCGCCTCGTCGATCGCGTGCGGGCGGCCGGCTACGAGGCGCTGATGGTCACGGTCGACACCGCCGTGACCCCCAACCGCGAGTACAACCCGCGCAACGGCTTCTCGCTGCCGATGCGGATCTCGCGGCGCAACGCGCTCGACGTCGCGCTGCACCCGCGCTGGTTCCTGACGGTCTTCGCCCGGTACCTGATGCGCTCGGGCATCCCGATGCTCGAGAACTATCCGGAGGAGCTGCGGGTCAAGCTGACCGCCGATCCGAAGCGCAAGGGCGGCCTGCCCAAGAACGACGCGCTCGACTGGAGCGACCTGCGCGACCTGCGTCGACGCTGGGACGGGCCGCTGATGATCAAGGGCATCCTGCATCCCGACGACGCGGCGCGGGCGGTGGAGTGCGGGGTCGACGGCGTGATCGTGTCGAACCACGGCGGCCGGAACCTCGACGCCGCGATGCCGACGCTCGACGCGCTGCCGGCGATCGTGGATCGGGTCGGCGGGCGGTGCGACGTGCTGGTCGACAGCGGCGTGCGTCGAGGCAGCGACGTCGCCAAGGCGGTCGCGCTCGGCGCGAAGGCGGTCATGGTCGGACGCGCCCCGCTGTACGGCGTCGCGGCCGCGGGCGAGACCGGCGCGAGGCAGGCGCTGCAGTTCGTCCGGGAGGAGCTCGAGCGCGTGATGGGCTTCCTCGGCTGCAACACGATCGCCGACCTCGGATCGCGGATCCTCGACGTGGAGGAGATCGCACGGACCGCGTCCGCGCCCCCGATCCCCGCCCGGGTGCCTCGCTCGTCGACCGAGTCGGCCGCGTCGGCCTCGGTCCGCGTGCTCGCGGGCGGCAAGCCCGCCTGACCCGAACCTGAACCGGAGCATCGAGGATGAACGTCGAATTCGAACGGATCGGCAGGACCTTCGCCGCACGCGTCCACGGCGTCGACCTCGCGCGCGGCATCGGCCCGAAGGAGGTCGAGGCCCTCGAGGAGGGCCTCGCGCGCAACGGCGTGCTGGTCTTCGAGGACCAGCGCATCGAGGACGACGCGCAGCAGGCGTTCATCCAGCAGTTCGGCCCGCCCCACCAGGCGGTGCTGAAGGAGATCGCCTCGAACCATCCGCACTTCTACGACATCGGGACCGTCGACTTCGCGGGCAACCTTCGCACCAAGGACAGCGTTGCCGACCTGTACATGCGGGCCAACCTGCTGTGGCACACCGACGGCGCGCAGAACCAGCCGCCGATCCGCCTGACGGCCCTGCACGCCCGAGTGCTGCCGCCCGAGCCGCCACCCACCGAGTACGCGGACATGCACGCGGCCTGGGAGGCGCTGTCGCCCGAGATGCAGCGCTCGCTCGAGGGGCTCGTCGTCGAGCACAGCATCTACCGGTCGCGCGAGCAGATGGGCATGAAGATGTCGGACTTCAGCGAGGAGTCGCTGCGTGCGCGCAAGCCGGTGCACCACCCGCTCGTGCGCACCAACGCCCGCACGGGCTGGAAGTCGCTCTATCTCGCGTCGCACGCGTCGCACGTGATCGACTGGCCGATGGAGAAGGGTCGACGACTGATCGAGGAGCTGATCGCCCACGCCACCCGGCCCGAGTTCGTCTACTCGCACGCGTGGTCGCTGCACCAGCTGGTGATGTGGGACGACTCCTGGACGATGCACCGTGCCACGCCCTACGAGGGCGGCCATCCCCGGCACCTGCGATGGTGCGCGGTGAGGGAGCTCGAGGCGGTCTGAAGAAGCAGGCCGGGGCGGCGCGTCGCTCGCCGCATCCGGACACGAGGAGGAGGTAGGACACATGATCGGGCGTCTGTTCGCGGGCCTCGCGCTCGCGCTGCTCGCCGCCTCGGCCGGCGCGCAGGGCGCGTGGCCGGCGCGGCCGGTGAAGCTGGTGGTGCCGTTCGCGCCGGGCCAGGTGACCGACTGGCTCGGCCGCATGATGGCCGAGCAGATGGCCGCCGAGTTCGGGCAGCCCGTCGTCGTCGAGAACCGCGCCGGCGCCAACGGCACGATCGGCAACGCGTGGGCGGTCGCGCAGCCAGCCGACGGCTACACGCTCGTGATCACCTCCAACGGCACGCACTCGGCGGGCCCCACGCTCTTCAGGAAGCTCGGCTACGACCCGGTGAAGAGCTTCGCGCACATCGGCGGGCTGATGAGCCTGCCCTGGATGCTGATGGTGCGGCCGGACTTCCCGGCCCGCACCCTCGAGGAGTTCCTCGCCCACGCCCGCGCAAACCCCGGCAAGCTCGCCGTCGGCTACGGCTCGTCGAGCTCGCGCCTCGCGATCCACCAGCTGAAGACGCTCGGCCGCATCGACGTGCTCGAGGTCGCCTACAAGGGGCTCGGCCAGACGATCACCGACGTGCGGGGCGGCCAGCTGCAGTTCAACTTCCTCGACATGGGCTCGGCGATGTCGCAGGAGAAGGGCGGCGGCCTGCGCGGCATCGCGGTCACCTCGCCGAAGCGCTCGCCGGTGGCGCCCGACAAGCCCGCGATCGCCGAGGTGCTGCCGGGCTACGAGATGGTGTCCTGGCTCGGCATCGCCGCGCCCGCGGGCACGCCCGACGCGATCGTGCGGCGGGTGCACGAGGTCGTCTCGCGGATCCTCGCGCGGCCCGACATCCGCGAGAAGATCGCCGCGTACGGCGGCGAGCCGATGGCGGTCGACGGCGCGCAGATCGTCGGGATCATCGGCGCCGAGACCCCGGTGTGGGCGAAGTTCGCGAAGGAGGCCGGCATCGAGCCGGAGTGACGATGAAGATCGGACGATTCCGGGGCGCCGACGGCGCCGAGCGGCTGGGCGTCGTGCTCGGCGAGACCTTCGGCGAGCAGCGCGTGCTCGATCTCGGCGCCGCCTTCGACGCCTTCGGGTCGCGGCCCGCGCCCCGCACGATGGACGCGCTGATCGAGGCCGGCGAGACGGGCCTGCAGGCCGCGCGCGACGCGGTCGAGCGTGCCGGGCGCGGCGGCGAGGCCGGCTGGTTCCGCGCCGAGCCCGAGGTGCCCTGGATGCTGCCGATCCGCGTGCGCACCTGCATCGCGGGCGGGCGCAACTTCGCGGCGCATCGCGAGGAGACGCTCGAATACTGGAAGAAGCAGGGCGCGAAGCTGCACAGCGAGATCCCGATGGGCTTCGTGAAGCTCGCCA